>JAYUKO010000186.1:0-13607 GCA_043764415.1 Bdellovibrionales bacterium
CATCAAAATACCATTTGCCAAGTTTCTCGTCCATTAAGGTGGTTTTATCAATTTTGATAAACGGAGCTAGGCTCACACCGGAGCTCTTCGATAAAAACAACAGAGACGGGCGCTCCCCGTTCACGTCGTTTGACTCCAAATCTTCGATATTCACGCCAAAGCGAGCCACGATGCCTGATTCTTTGACGTTGGATGGCAGCCCCGTAACATTCAAAATTCTAGGAACAGCAAATGCTTCGTTATAAATAAGGAGCGGAATATTTGTTTTGTACAAATAATTTTCGGTGAGATTGGTTGTCGCGATGGAAACTTCCAAAGTGACAATCAGCTTATCGCTAAACACAAAACCAACAGGCGGTTTCCATTTAAAGGTGAGTGAGGCCTGGACCCCGGCGGTCGTATCGCCCCCTGTCGTGGTGACAGTGGCCCCTTTAAACTCAGCCAGGTTTACGGCCTCTATTTGATACATGGAATCTTTAAACATATTTCCACCGGTGATCGTGAATTCTGTTTCCACGCCTTCCCGAAAAACATATCCGCCGGAGGTGGAGTAAATTTTTAATACGTCTTGTGCCAGCGGTTTATCTGGTGGCGGTTTTGGTTTAAATGGAGTTTCCCCCGCTTTCACCGCATCTGATTGATCCGCCAGTGGATCGGAATCACCAAATGGATCCGAGCCGCAGGCATTGATAAAGCCGGTGATTGCAACAAGTGTTAAAATTTTAGAAATGCTTTTCATAGTTTCCCCTTACCCATTGTTTGCACGCTTAAAAGAGAACGGATAGGAGACTTTTACGTCAACTCCACCGTCTGGAAGTGGAAACTTCCAACTTCGTAAACGCAACAAAATACAGTCTTCAATTTGTTTCGAATTTAATGTTGTATTCTCAACGTCTGCCAGTTTGATTTGGCCGTTGGCACCGATCACAAATTTCACACCCACGCGTCCCGACAACGAAGCGTCGAGCTGCAGTCCTTGTTCGTAGCAGAAACGAATTTGACCCATGTTCCTTTGAATCACTCCGTCGATCACATCGCGATCCAAACCACCGTCAATGATGGCTTCTCGTCCCAGTGGGATCGGCATATTTCCCGCCGAACCCGCCATGCTCAACTTACCATAACCCGCTTGACCGCCGCCTTTGCCTTTGGTTCCGTAACCGCCGCCACCAGCCATGTTGGCGCCAGCTCCGAGGGGTGCCGATACCAGGCCTTTGCCGTAGATCGAGGTTTGCACGCCGCCGCTGCCGGCAGTGCCACCAAGACCTGGGCCCGCCGTTGTGTTGACGGCATTGAGATTGAGTCCACCTTTTTGCGGACTTTTATTTAAACTTCCTAGAACCGCCAGCGCGCCCAATCTTTTAATACCATTGAATGTTTTTTTGGTTTCAGTTTTTACCGTGGCTTGATCTTTTTTAACCACCGGCTGCTTCACTGTTTCGCGAGGTGGAATCTTTTTCACAATCTGCACCACCTGCTGCTTAAGCTCTTCTTTTAAATCTTCCGAAGGACCGGCCATTTTCATCACTGTCATTAAACCGCCGTTGAGTAGGAATACAAACAGCGCGATGATATAGATGAGTTTATTGTTATCTTTTGTCACCTGGGGCGCATGCACTACTTCGTCGACCTGGCTGACCAAAGCAAGTTCGTTATCTCCCTCGAGCTGAATCGAACGATTTTTAATAATCTGTGGATCCACCACCGTGAGATGACGGTAGTAGATTTTGTTGCGATCCAAAAGTTTGAGATCCGAATGCAGCTCCACACGGCGGTTGTCTTCGCGACAAATTACATGCGCCAGTTGTCCATCCCAATGGAAAACTCGGGCTACTTTATCTTTGTTTTTTAAAACAAGTTTTTTCACGATATCCCTCTCGCGTCTTAGTAGCGTGCTGCCGATTGTTGAATACGATCTTTAAAATCTTTGCGCACCTGTAATAGGCCGTCCAAAACTTTATCTTGTTCCACCGTGGTGACGGCCTCACCAGTGAAGTGATACTTCCCTTGCACTAGGAGCTCGTCAAAACTCATGTCAGTCGATTTTTCGCCCGATTTCTCGGTAGATTTTTCGCTGGATTTTTTATCAGGCGCCGGCTGTGACCCGCTTGCTTTGTCCGCGGCCGCTTCTGGTGCTGCCCACACAATTCCCAATATTAAAATAAATGCTGTTATCACAATTCCCCCTATTTAATTTCGATAGAATCCAAACGGCTTTGTAAATAGGCCACCATGGAACTCCGACCCAATTGTTTTTCGAAAGTTAATAATTGTTGCAAACGAGCTTTATCAAACGGCGATTCGCGCACTTGCTGGCGAAGCTTTTCCACCTCGGCAATGGCCGGCTGAGCAGGAGCTGCCGCGGCCACAGTGCGCACGATTAATAAACCTTGCAGCTCCGCAGGTACAACCACCTTGACCACATCCATCTCTTTGACAGAAACGGCGCGCATGGGTTCTACCTGATTTTGGACGTTGTCGCTAAATTTAGCGAAAGCGTCCTTGTTTTTATAGATTTCCGCAAGCTTCCCCTGAATGTCATTGGCTTTAGTTTGATGGGGAGCTGCTTGTTCGGACAATAAGCCTAGATATTGCTGTTCTTCCTCTGCAGAAAGACCGGCTGGGACGGGCAATGATAGGACTTCATTGTAAAAACGTTGATGCTCTTGCGCTAAGAGATTTAATAATACGATTTGCGAGGCCCATTCTTGCTGGTCCACCGCGCGACTTGCTAACTTTTCGGTCTCTTCCATCAGCGCCACTCGCGATTTTAAACTTTGCGCCAACTTTTTTTGATTTGTTGAATCAAAGACGGATTTCGAAAGCTTTTCTTTTTGCGAAACATACTTTGCCATCAGCTCTGCGCGAACAGCCGATTTGCCAAACGGTGTGACGATAAACTGCGTGCCGCTGGTGATCGGCGCAAGCAAATTTAACTTTCCTGTTTTCGCATAAACTTCGTAAACCGCCTCGGTATAAAACTCTGGTTTTTTTACGAGTAAGTTTTTATAAGCTTCGAGGTCTTTTTCGGGCTGCTTCGACGTTTTTACAATCTGAGCCACCACAGCCAAAGTTTTGTCTGCGTCTTTGGATTCTTTCACAAATTGTTTGTAATACGACGAGGAATCTTTTTGTGCTAAGTCTGCAAGAACCGCCATCTTTAACGAGCGCCCTGCAGGATCAGTATCTTTCACCACGACCTTTTCGGTGGTGGCAAGAGCTGTAGCAAAGTCAAATTGCAGCTCGGCCAGCCACGCCTTTCGCGACAGCGCAAACTGCATATCTTCCAGCGAAACTCCCGGTTGACGAATCAACTGGTCCGCGGCATCCCGTGCCTCGGGAAGTTTTCGTAACTTTTCTGCGAGAATTAGTTTATTTTTGAGATAAACGTTTTTCTCGTCCTGGGTGGCCCCCGTTCCATCGAAACGATTTAAGGTGACCCAAGCTTTATCCAGATCTTGATTCGCCGCTTGCTGAGACGATTGCGTGAGGACAGATTTTCGCGCAAGTCCCAAAAACGCAGCCGCCTGGGTTGGCAGCGCCGATGAAAGTTCTTTTGACCAAGCTTCGAGGCGCGTGTCGTCTTTAAGTACAACAAGTGAGTCCAAGGACAGCTCGGCGGCTTTGGAGCGAATGTCTGCAGGTGCTTTTTTATCGAGAGCCAAGGCATGCATTTGTTCGGCCGCGGCACTGTACTGACCCGCCTCGTAAACCATGTGCGCACGCTGATAACGCACGTCCATTTCTTTTTTGCGATCAATGCTTAAATCCAAGTAGGTCTGAGTTGTTTTATCGACGAGGGAGTTGTTTTTGCTAAGCTCTGCATTTTCGATGGCGGCAAGTAACGACACTTCCAACCAGTCCTTGCGAGCTTTTTCCATCTTGGGTTGAGTTTTTACTTCTTGCGAAAGTGCGGTGGCCACCTGCAAGTTTTCGCGCACAGAAAGTTCATAGTCTTTTAATTGAGCCGCCACTTGTGCTTGCCACAAGCGCATATCAACTTCCGACGGAAAGACCGCTAAATATTTTTGGTAAGACTCTAAAAGCTCTTGCGAAGGAGACTTCTTTTCCATGGTGTTCCAGTCGAGAACAAATTGGCGCAAGCGAACTTTGAGCTGCTTACATGTGTCGTCTGCACAATTTCCTAAGCCACTCCAAAGTGACAAGGCTGTTTCGTAGTCACGCACGGCCTCTTTGCGATTTTGATGGGCTGCTTGCAACTGCGCGAGATGCACATGGCCCTCCATTCGAGCCTTAGGTTCCGATTGTCGCTGAATGGAGAATCTCCAGGCGGCGATGGCCGGCGTCACTTGCCCCAGGCGTTCGTATTCTGAAGCTAAGTAAGAAAGGTGTGCGAGCTTTGCGTTGTCGGGGCTTAGTTTGTAAAGCGTATTGAGTTCGGCTTCGTTAAACGGTCGGCGCGCAAGAAATGTGGCCAAATCGCGGGAAACCTCTTCTTGAAATTGGATATCTAAGGAGATCACTCCGGACTGGGAGCGCGACAGCAGCTCTGGTGCCTGCAGGACCTTTTTAAGCTCCGCCACACCTTGTTCCACGTGTCCTTGGTTAAAGTAGCACCAGCCGGCTCTGTAGGTAGCCAGGCCTTTTTGCGACGAGGACGACTGCATGACTTTTTTGTAAAAACCTAAGGCTTGAGCGTAATTTCTTTTTTTGAAATAAATTTCTGCCAGACTGAGCTGCGCTTCGGAAGAGATTTTTTCGTTTTTGTCGTTGAGCAAAGACTCGTAGATGGCCATGGCCTTGCTCTCTTGACCACTGAGTTCGTGCAAATGCCCGATTTGCGTATTCACGCGCGCTTTCTGCTCGTTTTCTAAAGTTGGTAAAACTTCATTGTACAAACGAATGGCTTTTTCGCGATCTTTGCTGCCTGCCGTACAAACAGTGCAGCCTTGATTGAGCTCTTTCATGGAAAGACGACGCGCGCGCTCCGCATGTAAATCGGCGAGGCGCAGAGTGATGGACGCCCGAGAGCTGTCTGAAGGAGGCAGGTTTAAATTCACTTGCGTGAGCTTCTCGATGAGTTTTTCCTGCGCCATCTCATCGAGATTCTGCGCCAAACTCTGAAAACTTAAAAAAAGAATCGTAGCAAAAATAAAACCGTTCATGCCCCCACCTTATTACTTCATCAAAATCGCAAATTTAATATCGCTAAATCCTGCATTTCCTGTGGCCAAGATGATCGCATTCATGCGTGTAAACTGAACACGGCGATCTGCTTGCAAAGTTACAATTCCAGGAAACTCGGTATCGGGATGCAATTCTTTGTGCTGCTCCCGCAAACCCATCAGCGCGGCCACAAGGTCGGCTTCTTGAATTTCTTTATCTTCCAAAAAAAGCTTTTCCCCGTCGATTTTAATCACCGGATTTCTCTCGATGATATCGCCAAGGGCTGCTTTAGGAAGCTCCATGTCCTTGCCGAGGGTGAGCAACTCACCTGTTGAAGAAAAGCTCATCAGCAAAAAGATCACAAGGATCGAGAACGCATCGATCAGCGCTGTAAGTAACAAATCTGAAAAAATATTTCTTTTTTGTCTGGCGTGTTTGGGGTTTAAAATCGAAGCCCCGGCAAGGGTATGAAAAACCGTTGGTTTGACAGTGGCGTTTGACATCATAACGGCGACACTCCTAGATCAATAAGACCATTTCTTTTAAATTGATCCATCAAAGCAATCATATCCTCGTAAACGGACTGTGCCTGTGGCTGAATCAAAGCAGTGCGCAAATCGGGTTCAAAGGTTTTAAGCTCTTGAACCGCGGACTCTAGATCCGCGAAGTTGGTTTTTCCCTCGACGCCTTTCACGACAAATTTGCGAAGTTTCACGGGGACTTTTTCGCTATCTTGAATATTGATGGCGAGCTCTCCCCCATTTCCCATATTGACCCAGAGTGTAGGTTTTTTAGGAGTTTCGCTGGCTGGCTGTCCACCCACGGCTTGTTTCACATCCAGTGTTCCGACCTGCACCCACACTGCTGTTAAAAGCAAAAAGCAAATGCACGCCGAAAGAAGATCAATAAATGGAATCAAATTGATTTCAAAATCCAAATGTTTTTTTCCGCGCTTCATAGAAGGCCCCCCGAGGAAAAAGTTACTGATTACTCAGCCGAAGTATTTTTGTAGCGCAAACCTTTTACCGTCATTGGATCGTAGGCATAGCTTAAAAGATTGAACGCCTTCAAAGCCCCTTGGGTGAGCTCTTCCATCAACACGTTGGTGCGGTTGACAAGGATCGCATAGGCGACCAGCGCTGGAATCGCAGTGATGAGACCGTACGCGGTGGCGTTCATGGCTTCGGAAATACCAGCCGACAAGAGGGCCGCTTTTTCAGAGGGATTTGCGTAGGAGACAGCGGCAAATGATTTGATCATCCCAGTGATTGTTCCCAGGAGGCCCGTAAGCGTGGCCACGTTGCCGAGCATTGATAAAAAGGAAGTGCGTTTATCGAGAGCAGCGTTTTCGGCAATAAGAACTTCGTCCATGCGGCCTTGAATTTCTTCTTTACCACCCAAGTTTTTAGCGGCTGTTGCTCCGGCAAAAATAGCAGTTGCCAAGGTGTTTTCGCGCATGCTTTGGGTTTTTTGAATCACCTGTTCAATATCTCCGCGGCGAATTGTATCTTCCATTTGCGAAACAAACTCAACGTTGTTGGTTTTTCGCTTCAAAAATAAAAAGTACACGCGCTCAATGATGATTGCGATAGAGATCAATTGAATCATCATGATCGGATACATCCAGAATCCGCCTTGTTCAAATGCCATTGCGATTTTTGCTAACATTAACTTCCCCCTGTAGATTGATCGTTCTGTGAAAAATCAAAACACAATCACAACTGACTTCAAACCAAAAATTAAAATTCATGGAGATAAGTTCACAAATAATGGCGTGCGACAACGTTACTTACAAAGACTTAAATAGAATTGCTTACAAAACGGGACGGTTTTCTTAAATAAAATGTTGGGGCGTGGAGCCATTTTAAAGCCGCGTCTTATATTCAGCCGACCGAGAAAATAATAGCATGTTAAAATAAATCTCCAAGGAGACTGTTTATGAAAAAAACCCTGTTCTGTTTTTCTATTTTTTCAATACACATATTGTTCGGGCTCAACACCTGGGGAGACCAAGCGATTCCCAGCAAAGAAGAACTTAAAAAAAAACTGACCCCCCTACAATATAAGGTTACACAAGAAGCTGGGACGGAGACGCCTTTTAAAAATGAATATTGGGACAACAAGGACGAGGGAATTTATGTTGATGTCATTTCTGGTGAGCCCTTATTTAGCTCGAAAGATAAATATGACTCAGGTACAGGCTGGCCCAGTTTTTCAAAGCCGATCGAAAAAAGTAATATCACAGAAAAAACTGATAAATCATGGTTCAGTGAGCGAACCGAGGTGCGGAGCAAAAAAGCCAACTCGCACCTAGGCCATGTATTTACCGACGGACCGGCTCCAACAGGCCTCCGCTACTGCATGAATTCGGCCGCCTTGCGATTTATTCCAAAAAGTAAACTTGAAGCTGAAGGCCACGGACAATTTCTAAAAGAGTTTTCAAAATGAGTACCCTCCTTTTTATTTTTTTAGTGTCCCTCGCAACGCCGCAATTTCTTTTTGCTAAGGACGCTCCTCTGGCAAAGGAAAAACAGAATATCCAAACCGCAGTATTTGCAGGAGGTTGTTTTTGGTGCATGCAACCGCCGTTTGATGCCTTAAAAAGCAAAGGTATCATCTCGACGTCTGTTGGTTACTCCGGTGGTCAAACAGTAAACCCCACGTATGAACAAACATCAGCAGGTGGCACGGGACACAGAGAAGTTATACAAGTGACCTATGACGCTACGAAAATAAGCTTTAAAGACCTATTACCTATTTTTTGGAAAAACATTGATCCCTATGATTCCAAGGGTCAGTTTTGCGACAAAGGCGAGCAATACACCAGCGCTGTTTTTTATGCGAATGATAATGAAAAAAAGGACATCGAAGACTCCATCAAAAAATTAGGAAAAATGGGTCTTAAAACTGACAAGATAGTGACGCTAGTTCTCCCACTAAAAATCTTTTACAAAGGTGAGGAGTATCATCAAGCCTACTACGAGAAAAATCCTGTACGTTACAAATACTACCGCTTTAGCTGTGGACGCGATGCCCGTCTCAAAGAAGTATGGGAAGCATCTTCAAATTAGTACTTGTAATGATCGTCATCAATATTCGTCGTCGACGCGTTCCGTGTCTACGCTGCTAATCCCGCGAACTTCTTCCATAAAATTCTCATCTTCGAAGCTGTCCACATCAGTGCTGGCTTCGTCGATATCAAGTTCTTGGATGGCGCTCATGAAATCTGGCTCGGAACTTAAATCCTTGCGGATCAATTCTAAAAATTTAAGCGGGTACCGGGAAGTGAGCTCCTCGATGTACTGTTCGAGTTTGCCTTCGGAGAGAATTTTTTTGCGATTCTGAATCTTTTTCCAGAAAAAGAGGTAGTGGTAACGGCAATAACTTTCGACCACAGACGGTTGATCGCAGTCTTTCACACGACAAAGAATTCGACCTTCGGCATCGGTGAGAATGATATCTTTGACTGCTTTGCTTTCGGCTTTGACTTCAACGGCTGCAGGCTCATTTCCTATTTCAGCGCCTTTGGCCTGAAGCGTTTTGGGGGTGGACCCCTTTTTTGCCTTCAGGGTCTCTGGATTCGTTTTTGCTTGAGTTTTTGCTGAGGGTTTAGCATCCGCTGTTTTGACGGATGTCTTGACGACCGTTTCCTTGACTGGCTTTTTAGCTTTCGCAAGGGCTGGAACGGCATTTTTCTTAGGCAGCAATTTTTCCGCAATTTTTTTAGCCGTCTTCAATGCCATTTTTTTGACCAATTTCGATGCCGGAATTTTTACCTTATTTACAGGCTTGGCAGCAACTTTTGCTGGTTTTTTAGCCTTAGCTGCTGAAGGTTTGGATTTTTTTGCAACTTTTGCGGGTTTTTTTGCTTTTTTTGCCATGGCGTAAGCATTGATTCATCTCCTGTTTAGAGTCAATAGGCTCGCTGCATAATTATACTGCGCATCTATATGTCTTAAGCTCAAGTCTTTACTTCGAGTGTAAACCCGTGTTCTATCCAAGAAATTAAGCACAATTCATTGGGAGGAATTCATGAGCACAACTTACATAATTGCAGCCACACGTACACCTGTTGGTAGTTTTCAGGGCGCTTTGAGCAGTCTTTCTGCACCTAAACTCGGAGCCATCGTCATCAAAAGTGCCCTCGAAAAAGCGAATTTAAAACCCGAAGATGTCAGTGAAGTTATTTTTGGCGAAGTTTTGACAGCCGGTGTTGGCCAAGCCCCTGCCCGTCAAGCGGCTCTGGGAGCTGGTCTCCCCACTTCGGTTCCTTGCATGACAATCAACAAAGTTTGCGGCTCGGGATTGAAAGCCGTCATGCTCGGGGCCGATTCCATTGCCCTCGGCCGCAGCGACGTTGTTGTGGCTGGTGGGCAGGAAAATATGACCCTGGCGCCTCACCTTCTCGAAAATTCCCGTGCGGGCTACCGCATGGGTCACATCTCGGCCACGGACTCGATGATCAAAGACGGTCTTTGGGATCCCTACAATAATTTTCACATGGGAGAGGCCGCAGAGCTTTGCGTGCGCGAACATCGTTTTACGCGCGAGGAGCAAGATCAGTTCGCCAAAGAAAGCTATGAACTGGCCATCGCCGCGCAAAAGAATGGCTGGTTTAACAACGAAATAACTCCCGTCGAAATCGCCATGAAAGACAAATCCACAATGGTTTCACAAGATGAAGAGCCCGGGAAGGTAAAGTTTGATAAAATTCCCTCTCTGCGTCCCGCCTTTAGCAAAGATGGTACGATCACTGCGGCCAATGCTTCTAAAATTAACGACGGTGCGGCCTGTGTGATTCTTGCCAGCGAGAAAACAGTCCAGAGTAAAAACTTAAAACCCATTGCCAAAATTATTGCGCACTCTACCTTTGCCCACGATCCAAAATGGTTCACCACCGCGCCCGTCACCGCCATTAAAAAAGTCTGCGAGCATGCAAAGATGACAGTTGAACAAATCGATCTTTTTGAGATCAACGAAGCCTTTGCTGTTGTGACATTGGCCGCCATGCGCGAGTTTAAAATTCCGAGAAACAAAGTGAATGTTCACGGTGGTGCCATCGCCATCGGTCACCCCATTGGTGGCAGCGGAGCACGCCTCCTGACCACTCTTGTGCACGCTTTAAAAACACAAAATAAAAAATATGGTTTGGTCACACTTTGTATTGGCGGAGGCGAAGCCGTCGCAATGATTGTGGAGAGCATATGATCAACAAGGTTGTTTCCGACTGCGATACAGCCTTAAAAGGTATCAAGGACAACATGACTCTGCTTGTGGGTGGCTTTGGACTTTGCGGAATTCCTGAAAACCTCATCGCCGCTCTCAAACGCACCGGCGCAAAAAATTTAACCTGTGTGTCTAATAATGCCGGTGTGGATGGATTTGGTCTTGGCCAACTGCTGGAGTCTCGCCAAATTAAAAAAATGGTTTCTAGCTACGTTGGCGAAAATAAAGAATTTGAGCGCCAGTTTTTAAGTGGCGAGCTCGAAGTCGAACTCAATCCCCAAGGAACCTTGGCCGAGCGCCTGCGCGCGGGCGGGGCCGGCATTCCCGCCTTCTACACTCCAACAGGCGTGGGCACCGTGGTCGCCGACGGCAAAGACGTTCGCGATTTTGAGGGTCGAAAATATGTTTTAGAGAGAGCTATTCAGGGGGACTACGCATTGATCAAAGCGTGGAAGGCCGACCCTTTCGGAAATCTTGTTTTTCGCAAAACAGCTCGCAACTTTAATCCCATGATGGCGGCTGCGGGTAAGATCACCATCGTCGAAGTGGAAGAAATCGTCGGTTACGGCGATATCGATCCCGATCACGTGCACACTCCCGGCATCTATGTGCAAATGGTGGTGCGAGGTCAAAGCTACGAAAAGCGTATCGAACAACGAACAGTGAGACAATAACATGCCTTTTACACGCGAACAAATTGCTCAGCGGATTGCCAAAGAAATCAAAGACGGTTTCGTCGTCAATCTTGGTATCGGTATACCAACTCTCGTCGCTAACTACATTCCTACGGGAACAAATGTTATGTTACAGAGTGAAAATGGACTCCTAGGAATGGGTCCCTTTCCCGCGGAAAAAGACATTGATCCCGATTTAATCAATGCGGGCAAACAAACTGTCACAGCGGTTCCGGGCGCCAGTTTTTTTTCGTCAGCGGAAAGTTTTGAAATGATCCGTGGAGGTCACGTGAACTTGACCGTCCTCGGCGCTATGCAAGTGGATGTGGAACGATCCATCGCCAACTGGATGGTGCCGGGAAAAATGATCAAGGGCATGGGTGGAGCCATGGATCTTGTGGCTGGGGCACGACGAGTCGTCGTGGCCATGCAGCACAACGATCGGTCGGGAGATAAGAAACTTTTAAAAAAATGCACACTTCCTATCACGGGAATCAACTGCATTGATTTGATTGTATCTGACTACGGGGTGTTCGAAATCAAAGATGGCAAGTTTATACTCATCGAAAAAGCGCCAGATCTCACCGTGGAACAAATTATCGAGGCCACAGGTGCGCCGGTAGAAGTGAAAATCTAATCAGTGATGGCGTCGGGTTTTCCGATATCGTCTTTGGGGAATCGCCAAAGATTATCTTTCTGGCAATTGCTGTGGGCAAAATAGTCAAACTCCACAAGGGCTCGTGCATGGTCCGACTTTGAGGCTTCGTAGCGACCACGCTTGCGCTTGTAGATCTGAGTCAGTTCTTCGATTTGCGGCCGTGAAAATCTTTCGAAAAGGTTGCTCGTTACGCAAAAACAAAGCTGTTTCATTTTTTCTTTTGGCATTTTTTTTTGATACATCTGCAAGCAGTGCTTTTCGATCTCCATCAACGACGCGGAGGACAACGAAGCCGCAAAACAAACGAAAAGCACTAAACAACTACGCATACCGGCCCTTACTGGTTTTGTTACTAGCCAGTGTTTTAATGTTTTCTTCGTGTCGGCCGTTAACGCGTTTTAAATTTTCGTTATAGGCCTCTTCAATTTTCTTAAGCCGATACTCAAAATGATCTTCCTTTTGTTTTACAACTTGCTCCTGTGTCTGCTGATTTTTTAAGTCTTTCTCTTGGCTCTGGCGCTCCATCGTCGTGATATGGTTTTGGTAGTCGTCTTTTAACTGGGTGAGCATACCATCATAGCGACTTTGCATTTCGTAAAGATCTGTCTGATGCTTTTTTTGCATCTCGTCCATTTGGGTTTGAAAGCGTTGGTTCATATCCTCACGCTCTTTCACGTGGGAGTGTCTTTCTGTGTAGAGAACGTTTTGCTGTTCGTTTTTTAAACCATCCACATTGCGTTCGTGTTGTTTTTGCAGATTATTTCTATCCTTTACATAGTCATCCTGGATTTTGCGAAAACGAAAATCCTGCATACCTTGCTTTTGAATTGAATCTTTGGAGTACTGCCTTTGCAAGCGCGCTACTTGGGCGTCGTGATGATCGGCTTCCTCAATCAAGTGGTCATTAAAAAAATCGTGGGAATCTTTCAGCTTTTCTTCGGTCTGGCGTTGGGAGTTCACAGCCTGATCGCGTCGGATATTTTGATGCAAAGCTAACTGAGCCGAGCGCTCTTTTTGCAACCCCTCGAGATTATCTTGATAGGAAATCTTAACGTTTTCAAGTTGGCGTTTTTTGGCCCGGTCGGTTTTCCGCAAATCACGGTCATGTTCTTTTTTGGTGTCTGCAAGTTCAATCTTCAACTGCTCCATCTGCTTGCCATGACGACCCACTTCGAGGTCTTCTTTAGACTTTTCCAAAGCTTGGCGATCCTTTTCGAGCTGTTTATGCATTGTTCGTTTTTCGTGCGCCAGCCCGTCGCGACTCAGCTCGCGCATCTCTTCGAGCATGGCGGAGTGATCGCGATCTTTATTTACCAATTGCCGTTGATACTTGTCCTCGGTCTCTTCCAATTTAAAGCTTTGCTTCTGTTGGCTTTTTTTACTTTCACGCTCTTTTTGTGCGCGATAGGTTTCGTATTCGGTAGACACTTTATCCATGGCGTTTTTTTGATTGTCTGCCGAAATATTTTCGCGCTTACCAAAATCCCGAGCCAGCCGCTCTTTTTGATCTAACAACATCTGTTGTGACTTTGCGCTCTGTTTTGAGTAGGCATCCTGACTGGCTAAATCTTTTTCCTGAATCGTACTGTGATAAGCTTTTTCTTTTTCCGTCAACTGTGATTTTAATACGTTTTCGTTTCTCTGCAGATTTTTTTTGTATTCGCTTTTGATCTTTGCCTCGTCCATGGCCTGCAGCTCGCGATTCTCTTTGATTTGTTTGTGATGCATCTGTTTGAGATTTTCCATCTCCTTCGAATACTTCATGTCGTTTTTACTAATCGAAGCCTGGCCCGCTTGATTGCGACGCTTCAATTCTTTTTGATGGGTTTCATCGGTTTTAGTTATATTTCCACGATAAGACTCACTGAGCTTTTCTTTTTCTTTGGTGTGTTTGGTTTTTAAATCGGCCTCGCGCTTTTGAT
>JAYUKO010000187.1:0-13575 GCA_043764415.1 Bdellovibrionales bacterium
GTCCTCGCACATGGAAGTTCAGCGCATTAACGAAGAGGTCCAGGGCATTAAGGCCAAACTTCGCAATTACGACAATCAAATGGAAGTTTTTAAAAACCAGCTCACTGATTTCGTGCATTCCTTCGATCAGCGCTTCGATCGCCTGTCGCAAGCATTATCGCGGGTTGAAAAATCGGTCCACGCCCAAGCGCGCGACACCGAAGACAAAATGCGCGGCGTTCGCGAAAAAATCCAGGCGCAGGGTTTTGAAGAAGCGAAAGTGGAAGGTTTGATTGAGCGACAGTCTGTGGCTATTCGTAATTTTGAAAACCGCATGTCTTCCATGCAGAAGATGCTCAACGAAAAAGAGCTTTTACTCATGAAGTGTACTGAAGCTCTTAAGATGCACGGGGCTTCGGTGGCGGCTGCGGCAAAAAGTCAAATTCCTAAAAAATAAGACGACTGCACAGCCGTTCTAAAAGTAAAAATACAAATCTCCCATCCCGATTTCTTCTGACTTATAGATTTCCGAGAGTTTATTAAGATGATTCTCACTGCCGGACTGAGTGATTTCCTCCGATTGAAAGTACCAATCAACATCGTCTCCATGCCCCGCTTGGGTGGGATTGCCATACATAACCTGAAAGACTTTTTCTGAATTCAAGGTGAGTTGCCAAAAAAATAGGGATTTCGGAGGTTGCGAAATATAGAATTCTTTTTCGAGCCCTTCCCGTATTATTCCATCTAACAACTGAAATTTTTCATTTGTATTTTTTAGCAACCGATCAAAGGCCACGCGGGTAAACTCGTTTTGTTGGTATATTGCCGGTAAATGCGTCCAACGGAACTTTATCCTGTTTTGAAAAACCTGTTTCACGAACTCTTTTCGGCAGACTTCATCTTCGTATAAACGAAACACTTTTAACAACCCAGGAAGAAAACAATGATTGGATTGCTTTAATTGCTTGAGCAAATCGGATGATTTTACCACAACACTGTGTGGTGAATACTCGTTAACATAAAATTCTATTCCGCCCTTAAAATACTTTTGAAAACTTTTTTCCAAACCACTTCTGTACGAGTGGAATAAACCCAGCTTAATCGACGCAGGAAATACATTGTTCCACGCGCTTAAATAATATAAGTACTCAAATGTTCTTGGCTTCAACTGCACTTCGATACGAGGATCCATAAGAAGATTCTGCGAGTTTTTATTTGCAGACGGCTGATCAGTTAAATCAATCTTTTTAACACTTGTATCTGTAGACTGCGCAGTCCCCTTAGGAAGACCCGCTTGATCCTGTTGACCAGCGCCGCTGGAGTTCTTCTTCGCCGCGACCCCGGTTTTTTTATCAGAGATTTTTGTTTGCGAGCTATTATCAGAACGGGTCCCGCAATCCACATAAAGGCTCCCACCTCCAACATAGCCTGTTGTATGGTTTTTACACCAATCCAATGGCAATTTTGGAAGCTGCACATAAGGCAGGGCGGCAGCGCTCTCGATGGCTCTTAAATCTGCTATTTTTAAGACTGTCGTATTTTGATAAATTCTTTCCGATTCATCCGGGGCTACCGTAAAATAGTATTTCTCATGCCAAAAAACCGAATCGAGAAATTCTATTCTCGTTTGTTGTAACGAATTTTCACTGCGTGGTTCTGCCGGATTTAAAATTGAACGTATGTGCCTCTGCCTCTCACCCGCAGCAAGTATAAAAGACACAGCCGCAGCTAAGTTTTGCGGATTTGTGGAGGTCTTATCGATCTCCGATAAAACAAGCAGAGGATTCGTAAAAAATATGCTTTTGATTTTTTGCGAAAACGTCTCGATTTCTTTTTCAAGCAAACCGTCTTGATCAAGGAGCATCGACACAATTTTATTGTTCAACTTCTCGGGTAATGGCTTAAAGTTTCGGTAGAAAAGCCTTAACGGAAGGCTACTTCGAAATTCGGCAGTACAAGACGTCATCTTTAAATAATTTTTCCACTTCTCCGTCGTTTGTGGATTGGATAAAAATGGAATCAGCGAGGGCAAATCGTTTTTCGACCCAAAAGTGAGTTCCCGCCGACTTTTTTGCAGGCTATCTTTGAGGTAATTTGACATCAGCGCATACCTGTCCAATGAATGCAAATTGACAATTGAGGGATACAAACTCTCATAAATCCAAATAATCCTCCAACTGCTATCAAAGTAGACCTCACACCCGGGAGGCGTCCCCCGAGTCTCCGAAACTGGGGCGGGGAAAAAGTAAACTTCTTCAATCAACTTGGAAAAATCAGCATCCTGCATTTTCGCAGATACTAAATCTGATTCTTGTCCAATTTTTTTCAAAAAATCGGTGAGTTTATATTTGCTAAAAAATGAGCTATGGGACTCTCGCGAAAACCTTTCAACTTCGGACTGTTCACTCTTCGACAAAAGTTCAGCCTGTTCCAACATCTTCTTTTTATAATCAATGGCCGTTGCACTATAGGGGCCGCTTCCTGTGAGCCAGCTTACTATTCCACTAAAAAAGCCCCCTCCTGGCGAATTTTGGGACTGAATTCCCGACGTTAGCTCGCTAGCTTGCGCCTGATCACTCGATCCCGTTTCATCGCTAGCTTGCGTTTGATCGCTCACTTGCGCTTGATCTTTAGCTGGCAATTGACCACTCACTCTCTCTCGGTTTCCCAGCTCGGCAACCTTATCTAAATTTTTGTGCTCTGGGGGAGCGTCGCTTGAACTTCGACCGCAAAATTTGTAGCTTCCCCAATTAAAAAGTTGGAGGCGGATGTGGTAACCTAAATCCAATGGTTTAGTAACGCACAATAGAGGCGCGTAGACTTGCTGTGTTCCGTTTTTTGCTAATGTTTTTTTCTCTTCGCGAACGACCAAACGATCAAAACCAACCGCAGCCGGGCGACTGAGCGCGCTTGTCGGGTAAATGGCACCTACCGGTTTGGCAAATTCGCCGCTCGATAGATCATAAACTTTGTTGTTCTTTTTTGAATAAAGCACCGGTTTAATGTGATCTCTAAAGAGTTCTAATCCCAAAATCCAGCCTTTTGGTGGTTGAAACCCAGAATCTATAAAGAGTGAAATAAATAGAGAGGCAAACCCCACACAATTCGTACACCTCTTATCAAGTGCAGAAATCAAAAGGGTGTCTCGGCGACAGTAGTCGACATTGAATTGTTGCGGAGAATAGATGGCCTGGTACACTTTAGGCCACGATGCAATCACATCCTTGTTTTCAATGCGAAGGTCTTTAATGTATTGAAGAATCTGAACATATTTTGCATTTATTTTTTCTAAGTCCGGAGCCTTTTCTCCTCGAGAGATCAAGTAGTGATGCTCAAGTTGTATTAAACTTTGGCCAATTGTGATTTCTGGATTCGTTTTTAAATTCAAAGCATGTCTCATCATGTAAACCACGCTCTCACGGGATTTGCGATTGTACGGAACATATTCGGCCATGGAGCGGCAACTGAGGTTGGAGTTTTTAGTCAGATCTGCTTGAACCACCACCTCTAAGGGAATCCACCCCTTGGAGTTGTACGTCCCCCGCGTGATGCTCATAAAAAATACGAATTTATTTTTTGTACGCGATTGGGTGAGCACAAACGAAGAATCGGTTAGAAGCGGAGCCAAGGTCTCATGGTTGGTGATCGTGCTAGTTGATACCTTTTGAAGTGAATAGCCAAGCGAGCCTTCAAAGTACTGGGTTTGATCCGGGCTTAAAGAAACATCCGTATACAGCTTACATTGCGGCTCAACGGCAAGAGCCTGCTGGCTGACCAAAAGGTTGATAGTTGTATAAGCTATAAGTACCCAAAAGGCGTTTAAAAGATTGTTTTTCATAAGGTTACTGAAGAGCAATATATGCGCCATCAAAACTGCGAATTCAACTTAACAAATGGACTGTAAAATTTTTTGACAGCTGAAATGCAATTAGCGGCAACAGCTAAACATTCAATAATGAGATCGTTCATATTTGAAATGGCGGGCATGTTTTGTGAAAACTAGCTTGCAGGGAGACTTTATGAATATGATTTCTTTTTTAATCTGCATTTTTATGTCGTCAGTGTTTGCTCAAAGCAGTTTGCCAAGTATTGAAACCGGTAAACCGGTTATTCTCAAATGGTCTGACACACACCAGGGAATTTTAAAATATCAACCTCGCACATCTCCCACTGTCGCGATTTCTTTTACAGTGCACGAAAATTTATGTAGCACTTCTGCAGGCCAAATTTGTAAAATGAAAACTCAAATAGCCAATCCCTGGTTCGTTGTTGTTTGGCACAAGCACCCGGATATCTCCAAAATTGGTCAACCCGTTATTTATGATAACAAACCCGTTGAGAGCAATGACAACATCATGATCAGTGCGGAAGTTAAGAATTTCTATCCTTTACTTACAAAAAAACTCACACCGGCAGCCATCGAATGTGATGATTACAGTTGGATTCCTGGGGCACTCTCCTCCAAGTCTCCGCCTAACAACTTAAAAATTGCGCGTTGGGAATCGGAATTCATGTTGCCCAACGAGGACACTGGAGTTACCGAAAATCGCACCGTGGGAGGCGCAATCAATGTCTCTTTACAAAAAAGTAACGATAACTCTCTCGTTATAAAAGACATCAAAGCGCTTACCTCTGATGACTTTTTGTCATCTTCATTGGTTGTCGGCGATAACTTTAGCTGGGTTTTAAAAGAAGCCTCTGGGAATTCTTGCCAAATTGCATTCAAGCCAGGCTCCTTGAGAGATGTGGAAGTCGCTCTCGATCAGTTAAGAGCAAATGCACCCCAACCTGCAGCTCTACTCACCTATATCGTTGGTACCGACGAATCGATCAATATGCCCGATGGTATCGGGAGTACACTGAGCGACTTCTGGAATAACTTTCCGGTGGAGGCACTAAAATGACAAATTTTTTAAAAATCCTCCTTCCACTTTTTATCTTTCTTCCCAGTTTTGCTGAAAATATTAGCGACGCTACTTTTTTGCGAAAAGCCAGTTTACACATCCGCGGATCATCTCCCACGCCCGCAGAATACAACGAACTCAAGAGCACACCCGTACACGCTCGTAAAAATTTTTTGAAAGCAAAAATAAAAACCTATCTCAAAACTACCGCACATCAAGAGCGGATGAGATTTCGTCTGGCAGAACTTTTTCGTCTTAAAACGCCTGGCGGCGATCCGATGATGGATAGCAGCGGTCAATTGGACAGTCTTTCCGTTTTATTTTCTCAGATTGCAAAAGACAATCTCAGCTGGGACACATTATTAACAGGCAAATCATATGTCATTCCAAGCCCAGAATTTATTACAAGTAGCTCTCAACTGACCGATCTTGGGTTCTTTAAACTTGTCTATGAAACCCTGCCCGATAGCTATGAAGGCGTCGTCTCTGGACCTATTTTAAATCCAGCAGTCGAGCGCACCGGCGATCAACCAGCCCTTGAAATTAAGTTCTCACCAGACGATCAACGCATCGCCGGTGCTCTAACGACCAAGCGATTTCTCAGTCGATATACAACCACGGCCATCAACAAAAATCGTCGACGGGCCGCAGCCGTTTTTCGAATGTTTCTGTGTGATCCCATGATCCCAGCCATTGAATCTGGAAAAAACCGCAAGCATGAATTCGCTGACGCCACCTTCGCCGAAGCTTTTGAAGTGACTGACGAAATGATAGCCGCGCAACTATCTCCCAATCAGCAGCATGGCACAGACCCACAGTGCATGTCGTGCCACTCAAAATTAGATCCCCTCGGAAGAACCTTTCAAGGCAGCGGCTTAGTGCTGCATCCAGAACCCTTTAGCGGTCGTCTTTTTTATAAAAGATCAAATAAAGAAACCGTTGATCTTCCTGCGGCTGGCATCGGCGAAATTGGCTCGCACATCACCCAACAAAAGGAGTATGTGGACTGCCAGGTGAAATGGTTTTGGGACCAATTTATCGGAACCAACATTCCACTTTCTCCGCAACGCGCGAGCGAATTGGCTCAAGATTTTAATCGTGTAAAGCGTAAAACTAATGACTTTATTGAAGTGCTTCTGAGCGCCAAGGAATTTCGTGAACGCCCGCAAAGTAAACAAGGTGTTGTTTTTTCGCAAGTGAGCGGACTGCTTAAACGCTGTGATGCGTGCCATACTTACGAAGGAATCATTCCAGTTTTTTCGCAACTTCCTATTGGCTTTACAGGAAAAGTCGACGAACAAACAAATTGGTTGCTAAAAATGAAACAGCGAATGGAATTGCCAACAGGCCATAAAGACCAAATGCCTAAAGATCGAAGTAAAACGTGGACCGAAGCCGATATCCAGTTACTTTTAAAGTGGCTTAGCACCGGCGCGAAAGACGACAATCAAAATTCTCTTCTCGGGGGCACGAAATGAAGAATCTTTTTTTAGTTTTACTATTTATCAGTCTTCCTGCGTTTTCAGCTGGGATAAAAACTCCGTCCAGAGTGAAGCTCTCGAATTCAAAGGTCACCAAAGCATCCTTTGAAATGACCTGGGAGCGCTACCCAACTCCAGACATGATACTCAACTATATGGCTTCCTCGTTTCCTTTAAATTCGACTGGTTACGGCGACGAGTGCTTAACGTTGAATGAAGCAAACCGCGCTCTCCTCGGGGATAACAACCCTTTATTGGGGGCTCCCGTGATCAATCAACCAAACTCCTCTTTTGTTGTTTGGTATGTTGGGTGCCTACAGGCGATGCTTAAGTCAGAAAGAACAATCATTATCACTGGCAAGCCAAGCAACGAACAGCAAGCAATGATCCAAGCCTATCTCGGCGGTAACCCGGCAAACATATGCATCAAAGTCTCAACTCAATCCTTCGGTGCCTTTTGTTTGTGGAGTTTCTTTTCTGAAGCTGAAAAGAAGCTAAAGATTAAAAATCAAATTCTGTCTTTTGTGGGACCTGACGACGTGATTCGAGATTTGGGCATTGCCCAATCCTCTGACGAGCTTGCAGACAAAATTCTTTCGGAAATTTCAGATTCTATCAATAAAAAAGACGGACGTTATTCTTTTATCGATAGTTCTAAAGAGCTGACTTTGTTGGACGCCACGCAAATAACAAAATTTCTTTTGATGATTTTGGACACACTTAAATACTAGACGGAGAGCACTATGAATTCACGGCGATCTTTTATTAAAACATTGGGAGCTACCAGTTTAGCCATGCAGGCTCCTCTTTTTGGGTTTCGGTCCCTGGCGCACGCCAGCCAGCAAAATCCGGATCAATTTTTTGTTTTTATCAGAATTCCTTTTGGCTGGGACGTAACCCTCGGCTTGGATCCACAAATTCACAAAAACGGTTCCACCCAAGAGGACATGTTTATCGAATATTCCGCTGACAAAATCCTGAGTCACAAAAATCTAAGACTCGGCCCTGCTTTGGCCCCACTGAAGAGTCACTTTAACGACATCGCCACCATCAACGGAATTTTGATGAACACAACCGATAATGGTCACGATGCCAGCCTTAATTACATTTCAACCGGTGATGGCTCAGGCAAAGCGGCTTCGCTTCCTTTGGAAGTGGCCCATGCGAGCACCGCCGGCCCCCTTGGCGTGGTTTTCACCGGGTCTTTGACGCGAGCCAACCGCAGCGTGATTTCTACTTCCACTGCCAGCGTCTTAAACATCAAAAACGTGGCGAGCTTACAGGCCTTTCAAGGTTTTCTCGGCAATGCTGGCCGCGCTTCCGACCTCTCCGCTGCCATGAGCACGCTCATGAACAACAAACCAGTGACCGACGCTCTGACCAATTACTTAATCGCGAACGATGCGCAAATTCAAAGCGCTTCCAGTGAAGAAACACGAGCCGCACAAATTATTGCCGGTTGTTTTTTAGCGGGCGCCTCTCGATCGGCGCAGATCGACTTTCCTATTTTCGGTTTAGATTCCCATTCCGACCACGAAAAAAATCACTTGGATACACAAACGATAGCATGGACGAATGTTGCTGAAATATTTTCAATCTTTAAAAACCTAGAGTTTAAAAATACCGGGAAAAGTTTATTCGACATGACCACTTTCGCGGTGGTGTCGGAGTTTTCGCGAACGCCCGCACTGAATGCGAGCAAAGGTAAAGACCACAACCCGTTAACAAATTCGGTGCTTTTAGCAGGGAAAAATATAGTTGGAGGTGAAACAGTGGGTGCGAGTCGCCTGATCACTCGTCAACAATCCAAAACCGGGCTCTCGCAGCATGTTTCGCTCCCGATAGATTACTCAACCGGCGAGGTCGCAACGACTCGCAAAAAAGCTGACTTGGCAAATTTTGATTTCATCACCCCCGACAGGGTTGTCGGAACCATCGCCTCCGCAATTGGTGTTGACGAGAACAGATTTAAAAGTGTAGACCTGTCGCTCCCAATTCTGCCAAAGGTTATTAGAACGTAGTATGCTGACATTATTTATTTATTTTCTCAATCTACCCATTTCATCGGCCTATGCCCAGATGCAATGCTTCGAACTTTTTAATATTTACAAAACTGTGCAAAGCGAAAAAGAGTATTTAGTAAAATTGGGTCACAAGTTTGCCTTTACGGATAAAACTAACGGATTTAAATTTGTTGCCGAGTTGGAAGATGACGGCATACTTTTTCTGGACGCAGAGCTCGTCAACACCAAGCTTGGAATCCGAAGCCACATACATGGCGGCGATCTCTATGCTCAAATGATTCAACATTTTGGCTTAAAAAATATCACCGCTATCCAGGATATATGGAGTCGCGGAACTAATTTTGGCCAATTTCACGCAAACTTAAGAGACCGAATGAGCGTTGAAGAGGCTGCTTTTAGTACCTGGTCGGGCCGTCAGGCCGCGCGCTACGGTTTCACGAAGATCGAATCCTATTCTTTTACTGCATTTGAAGAAAGTGAGTTTGGCGATATTCCCTATGCACTGAATCGCCGACCTTTTAACGTTTTATTTACGCGTCCGTAACCGCAGAGGCCTCATCAGAGCCCAGTGAGGATGAGGCCACTAAAGACTTGTGAAAAGCAAACACATCGCGGTCGCTAAAAATGGAGCTCTTACTCCAACCCTCGATAAATAAACCCTGCGGACTGCGCACTCGACTCAAAGCCACGTAGGTTTGCCCGGGCTCCCAGATTTTTCGCAGATCCACATGCATTTGATCGAGCGTGGCCCCTTGGGCTTTGTGAATCGTCATGGCCCAAGCCAAGGTGATAGGAAAGTTTGTCGCACTCACTGCGGGATTGCCGTCAGCGTCCAAAAGAGTAAATTCGGCTTTTTCAAGGTCGATGGTGCGCCCACCGTCTAATTTAATTTTTAGACTTTCATCGGAAATTTTTTGAATACGTCCCAAAGACCCATTCACCCAACGTCCCACGGGATCGTTTTGGCGAATCATCACCAACGCATCTTTTTTAAGATGTATTACATCCGCAATGGGCGAATGTTTGCGAAAGCGCTCGATGTCGGCCTCTTTGCCAGAGTAAACAGTGGTGAAGGTGTGCACCTCGTGGTTGATCTCTTGCAGCTGCTGAAAGTTGTAATTATCTACGTCGGCACGATGGGGAAACAGTCGTGTAAAATCTCCGGTGGGCTTCACTTTAACTCTTGAGTCTAAAAATTCCGTGACGCTGTCGTCGAGCACTCCATGGCGAATTCGTCGCAAAATTTCTAAAAATTCAACATCCGACGAGCGCATGATTTTTTTTAAGATCACCGGCGTAAAGCGGCTCTCTTCCCACACAGGATCTTGAAATGCCCATTCTTTTTGGCGACTAAACGGATTCACCGGTGGCAGTTGCGAAAAATCGCCAACCACAATCACGCGCAGCCCGCCCCAAGGAGCGAGGCTGCTAAGAGCATGCTTCGCAATCAGCTCCGCCGCACGCAGCGTGGGCCCAGAGAGCATGGACACTTCGTCGATGACTATTTCAGAATACTGCCGAATGCGCTTCATCAATTTTTTATTTTTACTCGCACGCTTCACGGTGGCTTCAACGCCACCTTCCATAATCCCCAAACCAAAAAAACTATGAAACGTCCGACCGGCAACGAGGATCGCAGCAGCCCCTGTGCTCGCAAGAATAGGAATGTCTTTGCCCTTGAGATACTCTCTGAGGAGAAAACTTTTTCCACTGCCTGCGGCACCGGTAAGAAATATATTTTCTTTGCCCTTCAAAAGCTCCAAAGCACTCTGCTGATCCGAATTCAATTCCTGCATGGGTTCAACATAAGCCAATCGAGAGAAAACCTCAGCTATATAAAGGTACGGACACACTTTTTGGGACTCATTGCATAAAAATGGGCGCCGGAGCGCCAGCTGCTATTCAATAATTTTTAACTCGCGGAGTTTTTTTACGATGGGGTCGATTTTTTGCACGTGGGTTCCGATGGGATATCCGGCAACGTCTGCTGAGCAATCGCCCTTGCCCAGTTCTTTGCAAACGTACGACATCGCACACTCGCGTTTTTTGTCCCAAATATAGTCTTCGCCGGGGCTTCCGCGAACCACAATGCCCACCACTTCGTTTTGTAAATTAAAAACCGGGCCGCCGCTACTGCCGCTGGAGATATCTAAATCAGTGGTAAAAAAATTCGCAAATTGGTTTTCTAATACGCGGGCATTGTACGCCACTTTCATCGGAAGCCCCGAGGGATAGGTCACTGCAAAAACGCGCTGCTTTTGCATGACCGCTGTATTTGCAAATTTAAGGACCTGACGATTCGGAAAAAGACGGTCTAGTTTTATAATCGAAAAATCGAGACCGTATTCGCCAACGATCTTGCCGTTTTTTTCGATGATATCAGGTGTGATTTCAGCATAAATGACTTTGGCGCAGCGAGCGGTTTGTGACTGAGAATAATCAGTGATCGAAACCTGCCCGTTGCCTTTGGCGGTGAAATCAAACAGCCAATCAAAGTCGGAGCACATACTGGTCATGCCATCTTCCACAAGTGCTGGCTTAACGCCGTTGTGGTTGAACATCAAACAATGACCCGCTGTCACCATCACATCGTCAGCCACTAAGAACCCAGTGCAGTTTAGCCAGTTTGCATACTGCTTGGAAAATTTCTCTTCGGCACAAAGCCCCACATTGAATGAGTCCGCGGCAGGATAAAAATCCAAGTTAAACAGATCCGAATCTTTTTGCGGCACCGCGTACGGTTGCCCAAACGACATTGCAATGGCAGGCGCTAAAAATTTATTTTTGTAAGCATCGCGAATCACATCGACTCGATTGTCTGTACCAAAAATTATTGCGTGCGCGTTGAATTGAATGCCGACCAAAAATATGAAAACTAAAAAAGACGAAACACGTCCCATGATTCCCCCTATACCCCGACGAGATTCTTGACGAACTCATCTGAAAGAACAACAGGGGGCACCCAGCCCGATGAAATTTGAAATTTTTTCAAATTTTATGACGCAACTCTCAACCAAAAGGTACGGCGTACCGCAAGCGGAACGGCGTACCTTTTTTATTGGGGTTTTAGGGGGGTGGCGGGGCCGGGGGGGATGTCGCGGAACTCTTGTTGGATGGGGCTTTCGGTTATGGCTTTTTTAACGTTGTTGGCTCTGACGGAAAGACTTTTCAGTTGTTCGCCGAAAGATTGTCTTTGGGTTTTTACAAAACCGTTGAAGCGGCCTTTAAAATCTTCCAAGTGTTTTTCCAAGGATTTTTTTTCGCTATTGAGTTGTTCGAAAAGGGCTCGACGCTTTTCGTTGGCGGCCTTGCGCAGCGGCTCTACACTGGCTTTTGGATCTTGCTTTTTAACCTGTTCGACTTCGGCTTTGAGTTTAGTTTCGAAATCTTTGCGAACCACTTCTTGTTTTTTAACAAGTTCGGTTTTTGTGGTGCGCGCGTAACGAAGCACCTCTTGAGTTTTTGCGTTGATCACTTCGAAAAAAGATTTTTGATCTGCGGATTTAGTTTCGGCACTGACTTTGTTTTTCTGTGCGATTTCCTGCTCGTAAGTCGGTGTTTGAGTAGACTCCTGGGCGAAAACTGTAAAGATCAATAATAGCATCCACATGCTATCGTCCCTTCTTCATGGCATTTTGAGTTTCGCGGTCCACATCGCGCTTTTTAATGGCATCGCGTTTATCGTGGCTTTTTTTACCTTTACACAATGCAATTTCTAATTTGATTCGTCCGTCTTTGAAATAAATTTTAAGCGGAATACAGCTCAGTCCACGCTCGCGGGTTTTGGCGATAATTTTATTGAGCTCGTTGCGGTTGAGTAAAAGTTTGCGCAAGCGCTCGGGCTCGTGATTGTTGTAGCTGCTGGCTTGGTAAACGCTGATATGGGCGTTTTGCAAAAACGCTTCGTCGCCGATAAACGAAACGTAGGCGTCCTTTAAATTCACACTGCCGTTGCGAATGGACTTCACTTCGCTCCCGCGCAAAACAACACCGGCCTCGTAGGTTTCGAGGATTTCGAAGTCGAACCTGGCTTTTTTATTGTCGGCGACTAATTTCATGGCTCTAACATCTGATACAAGCGCTGAAATGTCAAAACGTCGAGCTCTTCGGGACGCGCTTTGGGTGATATCTTCAGCAGTTCAAACTGCTTAAGAACCGCGTCCTCGCCGTATTTGGTGGAAAGCGCCTTTTTGAGGAACTTGCGCTTTTGCGAGAAACTTAACTTTACAAAGTTTAAGTAAGCCTGTGGTTTTTGCGTGAATGTCGTTTCGAGCCTGCGAAAGATCACCACGCGACTTGCCACCTTGGGCGGTGGAAAATAATCATTGGGTCCAAGATCAGTCAAATTTTCCATCTTCCAAAAGCTCTGCGCCACCACCGACAATAAACTATAATGCTCGGTGCGGGGTTTTCCGGTGAGTCGTTGCGCCACTTCTTTTTGAAACATTAAAATCATGTTGGATAAACCTGCCGGGTCCACACTCCGGTCGATCACTAAGCGGGCGGCGATCTGATAAGGCAAATTGCTAATCAGAGTTGTGTTTTGCAAATTGAGTCGTGACCAATCTAGCTTGAGAGCATCTTCGATCACCACATCGTAGCCTTGGCTTTTCCAATATTCTGCAAACTGGTGATCCATCTCAACAAGCAGCACATCAGGATCAATATCCTTCAAACGCAATGTCAGTGCTCCCAAGCCCGGGCCCACTTCGAGAAGTTTGTGCATTTTATTAAATTGCAGCTCTTTAATAATTAAATCGATTTTTTGCGAATTGACTAAAAAGTTTTGTCCGAGAGATTTTTTTGCACCTCGGCCCATAAGTTCTAGCAGATCCTTCACGCGTTTGATTTCGCTGGCATATAACGATGTCATCGCAACTCTTCTCTTGGCGCGGGTCCCAGGGTTTGAGGTGAAAACTCACCTTTTTTTAATCGCAAAGCGCCAGCTAAGCCAATCATCGCGGCGTTGTCGGTGCAAAACTTTAAAGGTGGTATCAAAACGTCCCATTTGTTTTTACTTGCTAACTCCTGAGCCCGTTCGCGCAAGCGACTGTTCGCGCTCACGCCGCCGGTGATCACAAATTTTTTGAGTTTTAAACTGCGCAGGGCTTTTTCGAGTTTGTACATCAGCACATCCACAATGGCTTCTTGGTAGGAGGCCGAAAGATCCTCGAGCACTGGCGCCAC
>JAYUKO010000188.1:0-13542 GCA_043764415.1 Bdellovibrionales bacterium
GCAACGACATATGGTTCTCCTCTTGCGCGACCAATCTTCCATGAGGTCTTTGTCGACACGGGTTATTGTTGTTAATTGTGTCAACAGCTTGTTCAACGAGTAATAGATCGGAACATCATGATACAATTTAAGTCTAGAATTGAGAAATTGGACCATCGTAGGGCTAAAATTTGTTTCACCCAGAAACATATAGTATACGGAAACGAAACAGGATCTTTTCAGGACTCAAGCCATAGAACATATTTTCTATGCAAACCCTCTCCTTAAGTCCGTCCACAAATCAAGGCAAAATACCGAAGATAGCATGCATGCAAAAAGTGATGAAATTTTTTATCAGCATATCCATTCTTTTCCAGGGCCAACAGGTGTTGGCCAAAGAAAAGAAAACTATAGATTACAGAATCTATGCAGCGTCTCTTTGGATTGATAATCTAAAGATGCCCATCACAAGCGGTAAGGCTGTATGGATCGATTCTATGTTTGTTCTTTTTAAGGCGAGCAAAGAGCTAAGCCTTAATGATGTGCATTCCAACGTTATTCTTCAGATCAACGATTCTAAAGCGACTGGAACACGAGCTGTAGTTGTGGATTATGATATCGCTTCTGGTTGGATGTTAGCGGAAATTAAAAAGCAGGCAGTTTCGACACCCCGACAAAAACTAGGAGATCAGCAAGTTGTCGATTTGCTGGTGCAGAATGATTTGATCGATCATCGGGATAAAAAATTAGTAATTTCTGCTTTGGTAAAATTTGACCAAAATCGCCATAACCGTGGCCTAGCGGGTGACAAAGATTTTTACGAGATGCTGGGACTTCAAATAAAGGACTATGCGCAAAAAATGACAAACGCGTTGGTCAAAAGTCAGCGAAAAATTTTCTGGAAAAATAATATATCAATGCCACTTCCGCTAGTTGATTCCTGCTCAGTGGATTCAGATTTATTAATTCGGACAAAAAACCATGCCCAGCTGCGATTAGAACAGGCTTTTACGTGTCACGTGCAAGGGTCCCTACCGTCACGTGAGATCTCTTCAACCTTAAGGCCTGAATACACAGTCCTCACAGGAGTGCTTAAGACGGATGAACCATTTTTAAAGATCCCAGCGGTGGCAGCTCAATTGGCGTTATTAGGCACACAAATGGATGTAGATACTGTTAGCGGAATGGCCTTGGGGCGTTGCATTTCGCATTGGATTGCCGAAAAGCAACTCTACATGAAATCTTGTGTTACAAAAAACGGAACCTTCAATGACTTATACAATGGCTATCATTTAATTGGCTTTTACCATAATCAAAAAATTATCTACAAATTTTTAAAGGCCAAGGGCTTTACCAAAGATAATCAAACTGAAATCGTCGAAAAAATGTTAAATGCAACCCGGGGAAGCGTTCTGTGACCAAAATAAGTGTTTTTGTGGAATCTAAAACGGGAGAAGTGCTTGGGGAAGTTTTTTCCTTTAAGGACAGAATTTCCATTGGCTCGGGCAACGAATGCTCAATCTGCCTCAAAAATATCAAACTTGCCGAATTGGAAAACGAAATTTATTTTTTGAACGGTGAATGTTGGCTCCAGGTGGGAAAAGACGGGGCTCCCGTAACTTTTATGGGCAAACAGCACAGATCCATAAAGATTTCACAAAGCTCGCAATTTAACTTCCGAGATGTAGTGCTTAAAGTCATTCTCGATTCAATTCCAGAGTTTGAGAGCGAAGCCACCAAAATCGTAAAAGAAACAATGCTGGAGAGTTCGGATAAAACGCGCATCGTAAGTCAAAGCGAAGCGACTTTAGAGGTCGCACTTCCAGTGCCAGATGTCTCAGACTCTGAGGCGACAAGAGTAGTTTCTGATTTTGAACAAACAAAAATACTTTCTGCGCAAGAGGTCACGCGGGTACTAACCGTTGCGGATAGCGTGCCCACGGCTGTTCAAGATGAAAATACTTTAACGAATACTAAAATCCAGCTTAAAAGAAGCAAGCCAAGTTATGAAATTCAGATTGCAGAAAAAAATATTTCTAGTCAAATTAATGATTTTTTCGACAGTCAGGATTTTAGTCGCGTGAAAGCGAACGTCCAAGAACTTTTAAATCAATTTCAAATAAAAGAAAGAATATTTCCCATTTTAGGGGTTCTCTTCATAGTTATCGCAGGTTTTATGATTGCCACTCGCGAAAACCCAGCCGCAAGTACTGACATTCTAGCCGGCAGCCAAAAAACAAACGAAAGAGCACCAGTTTCAACAAAACCGACTCCCACACCCAATGGTGCCGCCGTATCCGAAGTTCCTTCGTCCCAGACAAAAGACGGGTATCTAAGCGAAATGTCCCGACTGTTTGAATAAGTCTAAGTATTAAGATTTTTTCATCAAATTCCGATCTACACATTGGAGAAATATATATGCCATTTGACAGAAAAAAAATTGGAAAAGAATCCCAAGATTCAATGTGGACATCGACATCCGACTTATTTTTAGGTCTGTCCGTTGTCTTCTTGCTTCTTTATGTTTCAGCGAGTTTGAAACAAGGTACTGAAGGCTTTCAAAAACAGCAAGAGTACAAAGAGCTTACCAAAATAAATCAAGATCTAAAAGAACAGATCAAAGTTTATGATTCCTTAAAGAAAAATTATCTCGAAACACAAGCGTCCGAAGGCGAGAAAGAGACCTATGAAAAGCTCATGGGACAGTTGGATCTCCTGCAAGATGAATCACAAAAAGAAAAAAAAGATCTTATGAAACAAGCTAAGCAGCTTCAGGATAAAGAAGTTGCTTTGAATCAGTATCAACAGATTGTAAGAAATATTATCAACTCGAGCATGCTTTCAAAATCACGAATCAAGCAACGTGATACGCTGATCGAGAAAAAAGAAGTGGTGATCGATCAGAAAAATACTGAAATTGACTCTTTAGCCCAACAAATTGACGAAAAGAAGAAAGCTCTTGATGAAGGGCGTGCCTACGCAGAAAAATTGGAAAACAATTTGAGCAGTAGTTTGAGCGACTTGCAAAAAGCTTATAAAAAGCAAAAAATGACTCAAAAGAAGTTCTTAGCTCAAAAACAAAAATTACAATCTGAATACGAGCAAAGAATGGGTTCATTAAAAGAAGCAAATGCCCAAACCGAGGCTCAGCTCAACGCACTAAGTAGTGATCTTAATCAAACTAAAGGTCAGCTCGGAAAAGCAAATCAGGAGCTTGAACAAGCTGGACAAAATATCTCTGACCTCAAAGGTAAGTATGCTGGTGCGTTAGGACAGGCACAGGAGTTGTCAGGAAAATATGCTCAGGCCAATCAAAAAGTTTCTCAGTTAAGTGGTGATCTCGCAAAGGCACAAGAAAATCTCAATGCAAAGCGCAAGCTTGCCGAGGGTATTAAAGGAGCCTTTGCAGCCAAGGGTATCAAAGCAGAGGTAGACCAAAAGAGCGGAGATGTTCTGCTATCTTTTGGAGAAGAGTATTTTGATACGGGGCGCTCTGTTTTAAAGCCCGGTATGAAAAAGGTGTTGGAGCAGACGGTGCCAGAATACTCAAAGAGTTTGTTTCAAAACAGAGCCATTGCCGCAAAGATATCTAACATTGAAATCATCGGATTTGCGTCGCCAACTTATAAGGGTAAGTATATAGATCCCACAAAGTTGAGCGGGGAAGATCGCGGCGCCGTTAATTACAACTTGGATTTAAGTTATCAGCGCGCACGCTCCATTTTTGATCACGTGTATAGCAACATGACCTTCGAGCACAAAAAAGAAATGCTGCCACTCATTAAGGTAGCGGGACGTAGTTTTTTGGCAAATAAAGAGCGAAACATAGCAACTTCGGGCGCAGAAGATTTTTGTCTCAAAAATGATTGCTCAAAGTTACAAAAAGTTATTATTAAATTTAATTTGAAAGACTAGGAGAGTAAAATGAACGGTTTAGACCATGGTTTAAATGAATTGTTTAGTCAGTTTGTAACAGTCGCCAAAGCAGTGCATTTTCCAGCAATGCTGTTGATGTTTGCAGCTGGCGCCTCTCTGCGTTGGTTGACCTACAAAATGGTATATAAATACTACTATTTTGCGAGAGAGTTTGAAAACCGCGTCAGTCAGTTCTTGGCGGAACAAAGTCCAAAAAAGACAACTCAATACTCGTTCTATGTATTGTGTAAAAAACTTTTAGAAAAAACGTTCTTTGAAACCACGTCAGCTCGAGACAAGAAAGAGAAGGGTGATTTTGACAGAATTGTTTTAGTGGATGACAGACTTTTTTTAACCAAATGGGGAGCCTCATGGTTTGTTGTAAACAGTCTTAAGCAAATTCGATTTTTACAATACGGCGCTAGTGATCCCAAATTGATGAACATCACAAAAACCCTGCTAGGAAAAAACCCTGTATTCAACAGACTCTTTGGTGTGATCCCACTCGGTGGGCTTAATGAGTTTTTAAATATGCTTCCTGGGCTGTTCGTAATCGGAGGTATCTTTGGAACATTTTTGGGTGTTATGAAGGGCCTACCTGGTCTTAGTGCTATGGATCTAAGCGATCCGGCGACCACCAAAACTGTGATGGATTACTTCCTTGTTGAAGTGTCTCTTTCCATGGGAGCCTCGGTTACAGGTATTTTACTAAGCGTAATGATGACGATTGTTAACGTTTCGTTCAATCCGGAAAGACTGTATTCCGACATGACAGAAAGACTTGAAAATACTTTCGATTTGATTTGGAATTACGCAACTAACAACGAGGTCCCTTCAGATCTTAAATCTTTCGATGAGAACAGAAGTCCTGATGAAGTTCTTGCGGAAGCCAGCGTTATTCAGGAATTTAAAAAGCATACAGGGGATTACGATAAAAGCGCTTAAGTTAAGGAGCAGTCACTTTGTTTTCTATTAAGATTAAAAGAGATAACAGCTTTGAGCTTTTCACTTCGAAGGGCCCAGAGTTCATACTGGGTCGCGCTACGGATTGCAATATTGTAATCCAGTCCGACGTTATTTCTCGACACCATCTTAAAATCGTTGTGACTCCAGAAGAAGTTTTTATTCTCGATTTAAAATCAGCAAATGGTACTTACATCGACGGGCACCTCATCACTCCTCAGCAGCCGTATGTGGTTAACGATAAAAGTGATATTCGACTTGGAAACATGAAGGAAACCGTTAAAATTTGTGATCCTCGTGAAGAGCCAGACAAGGCCAACGTGCCTGCACCAAAAGAGGTTTTTAATAGACCGGCCACGCCCAAGCCGCAGTCAACAGCTGTAAAGATTGCAACAGCTCCCCCAGAGTTTTCTTTGCAAGAAGTCAGCAAAAAAGCCGAGGCCATCTTAGAAAATGCTAAGAAAAAGGCGCGTGAGATTATCGCTCTTGCGGAGCAAGAAACAGATCAAAAGTCTGCAAAAATGTTAGAAAACGCAGAAGCCATTATACGTGATGCAAAAGACCAAGCCGAAAAAATTATCATCAATGCAGAGGAATCGACAAAAGTAATTATCAAAAAAGCAAAATTTGATGCCGAGACTATTGTTGACAAGGCAAACGTTCAATCCAAATTAATTGTGGATAAATCTTTGATGGAGGCTGATTTAGCTGTAGCTGAAGGACGCCGCCGAGGTGAAAGTCTTGTAAAAAGCGAACTTTTACAGATAGAAAATGAGAAAATTAAGTTAAAAGAAATTTGGCTCGAAGAAGAAAAACGGCTGCGCGCCGACTTTAATAAGTTTAAAGAAGAAGAAGGAGCTAAACTTAAGCAGCTTCATTTTGAAGAGCGCGAAAAAGTAAGAAAAGAGTTGGATGAGAAGAGAACTCTTTTCGCTAAGGAATTACTGAAAAAGCAGGAAACACTACGCGTCGAAGAGTCTGATTTGGTGAGTAGAAAGTATATCATCGAAAACGAAATTGAAACGATGCAAAACAAACATGAGCAGTTGAAAAATGATTATGCGCAAAAAAGCCTTGCATTGAAAATTCAATACGAGGAAGAAAAGGGAAAATCGGAACTTACACTGAATGCCCTCAAGAAGAAGTACGATGCTGAGATGGAAATCTATAAAAAAAGTGAGCTCGAGCGAATGCAGTCCTACTTAAAACAGCATCAGGGAACACTCGACGAGAACCAGAAAATGCAAAATCTCAAGGCGAATTACTCTTTAAAAAAGTCCATCGCAGCAGCCTTAGATCATGGGCTCGGAGAGCATATCGATAAAGAACAAGTGAGTGTTCTCCTCGAGCGAGTCAGTAATAACATCGATCAAACGATTCACCAAATCGAAGCAGAAAAACGAACGACGAACGCACTTTCTGAAAATTCGTCAGAAAAAACAGTCCAGAATCGAAATTCCAAAACGGCAACTATTTTCGCTGTCGGACTTTGTGCGGCACTTATGAGTGTTTTTATGTTTTGGGATATCATCTATCAATCCCTCCGCCAAAGCGAAACCTATGCAAAATTTATGTTTGATAAAATGCAAATCGAAAGCGTTTACGTGCCTATCCAAACAACAGCATGGCGTGATTCTTACCGCGAGCGTGTCCTTTATTTAAAAGATTATATGGAGTTTAAGACAAATTCCCTTTATCTAGACAAGTGGACTCAACATCTTACAAATATCGAAAACGCCCAGTCGTTGCGGCTCAGTGAAGATGAAATGGTGCAGTTTTTAGCTCGTGAAATAAACCTTGTAAGTCAGCTTTCGGCTTTGCAGAAAACCATTGATGCTCGCCAGCTCGATTTGAGCCTCACCAAGCTGAAAGCAGCAGAAGATGAAGCGATGGCTGACTTCACTAAAACACTCAAATCCAAAGAAAATTTACGTAAAGTTTTAGATTGGGAAAAGCAATTTGTGATGGAGCATATGACCCGGCTCCAACAACAGCGACTGCCAACAGGAAATAAATGATTATTTTTAAATTAGTTCTTATTTATTTTTGCCTTGCAGAAGTTACTAGCAATCCATCGGCTCTCCGCGAACGATTGAGTGTGCCGTCCTTCTCCCAACAAGATGCACGGAATGTTGGCTGGACTCCAAGAAACGCAGAGTTAAGAAATGTATATATAAAACTCTATATGGCCAACGAAGTTAATAAAGTCGCGCTACGCAATGCTTTTGAGTTTTACGAGAAAAATAGTTGCTCGTCATCCGTGAGGTCCCAGTCGTGCTGCCGCAACATGAGCTCTCAGACCTTAGCCATTTCGGATTTTACTCGTGCATCGAGTGAAAATCGGCTGCACCTTATTAATTTGCAAACAGGAACTTCGACAAATATGCTGGTAGCCCACGGGAGCGGTTCAGATCCGGATCATGACCGTCGTGCGCAGAGTTTTAGTAATCTCGCAAATTCAAATCAAACTCCCGCAGGCTTTCACATCGCGCGCGGTCAGTATATGGGGAGCAATGGGTTGAGTTTGAATTTGCATGGCTTAGAGCCTTCGCGAAATGGCAACTCGTATCGCCGACGAATCGTGGTGCACGGAGCAAGCTATGTACAAAGCGGAGGACGTAGTCATGGTTGTTTGGCCGTTGAACCGCGAAATATTCGCTCCGTGGTAGAAATGCTCAGCAATGATTCTCTGGTTTACAACTTTAATGGCGAAGCCGCTATCAATGCAAATGCGACTGAGCTGTGTGCCGGAGCCACAGGCCCCCAATAGATTGTATTTGGCGCTAAATATCCCTAGACCTAGGGATAGATTTATCAAAATGAGATAAATAACCCTAAAGACTCATAATGAAACACCGATGAGTGATACAAGAGTAATTGCCCATAGAGTTATCTCTTAAAGTATCAATGGATGATACGAAGTGTTTTCAAGGAGGAAGTATGGGTTTGCGTATTAACACAAACACAGCAGCTTTAAACGCACAAAGAAATTTGTACGGAACAAAGCTAGCGTTAGATAAAAGCTTGGAAAAGCTTTCTTCAGGTTTCCGAATCAATCGGGCCGGTGACGATGCTGCGGGTTTAGCCATCTCAGAAAGTTTGAGAGGACAAATTCGTGGATTGAAAATGGCTTCGCGAAACGCACAAGACGGCGTCTCGATGATTCAGGTCGCTGAAGGTGGATTGCAAGAAGTCAGTAACATCCTCATCAGATTACGTGAACTGGGTGTACAAGCGGCTTCTGACACAGTCGGGCCCATTGAACGCCAACTTCTCAATGTCGAATACCAGCAGCTACTCGATGAAATTGACCGCATTGCCGACTCCACCGAGTTTAACGGCACACCTCTCTTAAGTGGAACAGGTGCGATCCTTGATTTCCAAGTGGGCACACGAAACGATCCAAATATTGACAGACTTTCATTCGATGCTTCGAAAGCGGACGCAAATAGCGCCGCGCTTGGAGTGAATCTTACAACAGTGGCGGATAAAGCCTCTGCACAGAACTCACTCTCGGCGCTCGACGAAGCCATCGTCGCAGTCTCGGCAACACGGGCCGACTTTGGAGCCATGCAAAATCGATTGCAATCGACGATCAATAACTTGTCGATCTCCCTCGAAAACATGGCTGCAGCAAACAGTCGAATCCGTGATGTAGATGTCGCAGAAGAAACTGCTGAGTTAACCAAACAGAATATTCTGATGCAAGCAGGAACCTCTGTTTTAGCTCAAGCCAACCAAACATCTAAAAACGCTTTACAGTTATTAAACTCAGCCTTTGGATAACAAAGGTTGAGATTCTAGAGAAATTATCCTGAGCCTTCTCCCCCCAAAAGAGCTGGTTCAAGGCCTGTCCCATCTGCTCCCGGGGTTACGATTTCATTCGTAATCCTGGATTTTGGCATTTCAAAACCATTGCTTCTCAAACTCTCCAGTCAAAATAGCGACACCTGAATCCTCCAAGCGACAGAAAAATTTGGTCCAGTCTGAGCAAAAATGAATAAAAGACGCTCTATATGTTGGCACTAATTATGCTTTACAAGATGTTAGATGAAACTATTTTCGTTGCTAAACCTTTGTCGAGTCCTGGAAGTTGCATTCGTAATGAGTACGAGTGTTTTCCTCTTTTTGGAGCAGAGTCATGCTTCGGGGGAAACCGAAATCAATCATCTCAACGAAGTTACGCATCTCGAAATGCAAGATATAGCACCTGCGGATTATGTACTCAAAAGAGCCGGCGAAAAGCTTGAATTGAACGTGGACGCCTTGTCAGAAGCTACAAAAAAGAAGTTAACTAATTATTCTGATAGATTTATTAAAAAAATAGAAATTCAGAAAAACACCTCATTAAGCAAAGATATTATAACGTTTCATCTTGTCGACAAAGATCTCGAAGTTTTTGACTATTTGACGGATGCTCCCTCTTCGCTTTCCCTCGACTTTTTTGCAAAAGAAGACGGAAAGGAAACAGATGCTGAGTACGAAATGGCACAAAGATTAATTAAAAAAGAAAATGGAAAAAAATCAGAAAAGAGTGCTAGACGAGACGTCGCTTCTTCAGAATTTATACAAACTATAGGACACGTAACAATTGCCGGTGACACAACGGAAGTAAAAGATCAGGCAAAATCTGAAGACGAAAAACATCAAAAGAAAAAAGAAGTTAATGCAGAACTATTGAGGATTATTCGTTTGGCCAAACAAGATGCTGGCGATCTTTTAAAATTTGACACTGATAAATTAAACTTTAGTAAAGATTCTCTCATCGAGGGAAAAAACAAAATATATATAAAGTATCCAGTTTTGCTTAATGAGCATAAATATATATCCGAAATATTGCAAAAAAACATTCAATACGATGTTAAAGAGGCAAAAGATCCAGCTGGTAAAAACTTTACGAAAATCCGAAAGTTCTATACCAACCGTGATTATAAGAACTTTTTAAAGTCGAAAAAAATATTCCAAAAACTACACCCAAATTCCAAATACGAAGAAATGGCTACTTATATGGAAGCAGATGCTTATTTAGAGCTTTATAAAGTAGAGAAAGAAAAGATATTTTTTGACCGTTCCCTAAAAATCTATGATTCCTTGCTCAGCAAGTACCCAGATTCTCAGATCTCGGAGCGAACACTTTTGCTAGCCGCTTATCTGCGTTTGAAAGATCAGCAGTACTTTGAAGCTTCCAGAAACCTCAAACAGTACACGGTGAGATACGAAAAGTCTCCATTACGTGAAAATATAGAACTCATCCTTGCGCAATCGCTAGTTCGACTCCATGAATACGAAGATGCCAAAAAAATATACAGTCAGCTTTTTAAGTCGGACAATCAAGAAATCCAAGCATCCGCCCACTACGAATACGGCAATATCTATTTTGAAGAAAAAGACTATCTCAGCGCTATTTCAGCCTATGAGACAGCACTCAAACTATACCCTCTAGAAGATAAAACTCACGAAAACATCTATTTTAATTTGGGAGAAACACAATTTCTCATCGGGGATTACAAGGCAAGTCTTAATCATTTAAGAAAGTTTATTTCTCAACATCCTCAGCACGAATACGCATCCTACGCATGGACCAGAATGGGTGAAATATTTGAGCTCTCTGAGGTAGATCCAAAAATATGGAAGGGCTACTATAACGAAAGTCACTTTCGGTTTTACAATCATCTAGGTGGAGCAATTGCGAAAATCAATCTTTTATACCACCAAGCCATTGGTGATAAAAAGAAGTTTGAATACCTATTAGATCAAATCAGAGCATATACGAATCAAATCCCTCTAAAGCAAGCCAACGAATATATTACCTTCAAAATCTCTGACGCCTACTACGAAGTAGGAAAATATCCTGAGTCCACGCAAACCCTGATCAATGAGTTTAAATCGGGGCATATGCCAGAGCATGCGGAAAAACTACATAAGCGAATTGGGCGAGGGCTTGCATCGCAGCTCAGATCTGCCGTCGAGGAAAAGAAAATCGTAGTTGGAATGAAGCTATTTGATGACACGGATCCTTTATGGTTCAAAAAGTCAGAGCGTTTTGACTTTAGTTTTTATAAAGGCGAACTATTTCGCGAAGCTAATCTATGTGCCAAAGCTCAGAAGCAGTACGAGGTCTACCTTGCTGACTTTGAAAAAGTAACAAAAAAAGACGAGCTTGATAAAAGCCAAAGGTTACCTTACCTCTCCGAAGTTTATTTAAAAATTGCAATTTGTCTCAACCAACTTGACCAACAGTCAAAAGCGCAAGAGATGTTGTCGAAAGTAGATCCGACAAATCTTGAGGCACAAAAACTTGATGATTATTATCTCCTGCAGGCGGACATCGCGACAAAAAATGTGGCTCCAGATGAGGCTCTTAAATTCCTGGCCAAGATCCAAAACCAAAACCTTTCTACCCTGAACAAGAAAATTGATATTTTAATTGAAAAAGGTCTCAGCAAAGAGTCCATAATCGCCATAGACGCTTACATGGACGGAAATTCATTGGATGAAAAAGACCGATTCAGTCTGTTGCGAAAGAAGCTTTCCCTGCTAGAAAACAGTAAAGATAAAAGAATGTCGCAGTTTTTACAGAGTTTCTACGAGGAATTCAAAAATAAGCCATTCGATTTTGACCGAGAAAAGTATCTTCTCTATGGAAATTTAGTAGACCAAAAAAAAATGAAAGAGTCCGAAGACGTTTTTTCTAAAATTAAAGCGGACAGCTACTGGGCTAAATTAGCTGCCGAGAAAAAGACCTCCGCACAGTGGGGTCAAAAATACCAAAAATTTGTGGATCGTATTCCTGCTATGCAAAAACCTAAGGAGTCTGTTGATGATAAAAACTCAAAATGAGCAAATGAAAAATATCTTCGCACTGTTGGACAATGTTGCTCAGGCTCGGTCGACAATACTTCTTTGTGGTGAAACGGGCGTTGGTAAAGAAGAAATGGCAAAATACATTCATCAAACAAGTTCACGGAGAAAAAAGCCTTTTATTGCTGTGAATTGCGCCGCCTTTCCCAGTGAATTGCTCGAGAGTGAGCTCTTTGGCTCACAAAGAGGTGCCTTTACAGGAGCTCATCAGGATCGTGTTGGACAAATCGAAGCCGCTCACGAGGGGACTTTTCTTTTGGACGAAATCAGCGAAATGCCATTTGAGTTGCAGGGAAAGTTACTAAGAGTTATTCAAGAAAAGGAAATTGTACGCCTAGGTAGCAACGAACCGAAAAAAGTAGATGTTCGATTTATTTGCACAACAAATCGCGATTTAAAAGAAATGGTTAAAGAAAACTCGTTCAGGGGGGATCTATTCTATAGAATCAATGTTGTGCCTGTAAAAATCCCGTCCTTAAGGGAACGTTATGAAGACATGCAATCCATCACACAATTTTTGATTGAAAAATTTTGTTTAGAAAATGGAGTTCCATGCAAAGAGCTCGATTCAGCAGCTCTTACAAAGATCAAAAAATGGGCTTGGCCGGGCAATATCAGAGAATTACAAAATGTCATCGAACGAAGTGTTCTGGCTTGCACTGGCGACCAGTTGACCGCCGAGAACGTGTTGATCGACGGTTTCCAGGAAGTGCGCAGTTTGCGTTTAGAGCCCGGAATGACCATTCAAGAAGCCGAAAAAATTTTAATCCTCAAAACACTTCAACATACCGAACGAAACAGAACCCAAGCAGCAAAGCTTCTTGGTATCAGTATTCGGACACTGCGAAATAAGTTAAATGAATATAAGTTGGAGGGCTCCCATGAATCAAATTTTTGATAAAACCCTAAGGGCTTTAGCGACTTCCAACAAAATTCGCGAAGTTAAGCAGAGCGTACTTTCAGCCAACGTTGCCAATGCCGAAACACCTGGCTATCACGCACAAAAAGTAGATTTTGAGTCGGAGCTGAAGAGAGCACTAAATATCAACGAAGGGTCCATTGAGTCGGTAAAAGCCGACATTTACGATAATCCTGAAGTCGATGTTTCAAACGATGGCAACACTGTTGATTTAGAAAAAGAGCTATCGAGCATGGTTGAGAACAACATTATGTACAGAGCCGCCAATCAACTCATTAACAAAAAACTAGCGTCGTTAAAGTATGTGGCTTCGGACGGAGGTAGATAATGGATTTTGGAACAGGGTTCAGAATCAGTAGTAGTGGTATGAATGCTCAGCGCATTCGCATGAACACGATTTCGAGCAATATCGCCAATATCAATACTCTAAATACTCCCGAGGGTGGGCCTTACAGACGAAAAGAAGCGGTTCTACAGGCTCTTCCCGAAGCAAAGTCCTTTAGTGACATGATGCTGAAGGATCCCAATCAATCAATGAGTCGCGTGCAGGTGACTGATATTCATATCGACACCGGTGCTCCGCTGATGAAGTACGAGCCAGACCACCCCAACGCGGATGAAAGCGGAAATGTAGCCTACCCAAACATTAATTTAATGGAAGAGATGGCAAATATGATTCAAGCGACGCGTTCCTATGAGGCTAACGTCTCGGCCTTGAACGCGACTAAAGACATGGCGATGTCGGCATTAAATATTGGAGAATAATTTATAGTTTTAAATTTGCGACTTTGAGTTAAAATAAAAGGAAGGATTTGCCATGGACGGTTTATCGATAAAAAATTCTAATCTCAGCGGCGGCATCGGAAAAATATCCAATGCTGTAGGCACTCTTAAGCCCAACGCAG
>JAYUKO010000189.1:0-3783 GCA_043764415.1 Bdellovibrionales bacterium
AGAAACGGCCCATCAAAATAAGCCCTCGCCTCATCGCGCGATGCAAAAGGGACTGGGACTCCTCTGATTTTTTCCTCCACCGATGTCATCGTGGAAATACTGGATTCTGGCCCCATGTCCACCAAGATCAGGCGCTTCACCGTGTTGGGGAAACGTTCGGCAAAACGAGCTGCGACACGGGCTCCCATGGAGTGCCCCACCAGCGTAATCTCACTCCAGCCAAGCGACGCCAAAATCTGTTCCAAATCAGATACATAGTCGTCTATCTTATAACCGGTTGGGGGCCGAAAGGAGCGCCCATGCCCCCGCTGATCTAAAAGCAGGCTCTGAAAACGCTCCTCAAAGTGGCGTGCGGTGGACTTCCAATTGCTTCCAAAACCCATCAGACCATGTAAGAATACAAGTTTGGGGTTGGCATCTGCACCTATGATTTGGTAGTTAAAATTTTCGCGATATGACGCCATGAACGATCACCACCTGATGAAGAGCACTCTGTGAAACTTGAACTCGACGCAAACCTAATCGACCCCGAAGCTCTTAACATCATTGAGCACCTGCAACGGAAAAACTTTACCACCTATTTAGTCGGCGGCTGCGTTCGCGATCTTCTGGTTGGTATTAAACCGAAAGATTTCGATATAGTCACCATGGCTCTGCCCGAGCAAGTGCAAAAAATCATCCGTCCTTCGTTCCTCATTGGCCGCCGGTTTCGCCTGGTTCTCGTAAGACGCTACGGCCAACAATTCGAAGTTTCCACCTTCCGCTCCCTCAACTATCTCAACGAAGAGAGCCCGGATCTTGTGGACGAAAACATCTATGGCGAGCCGAAAGACGATGCTCTGCGAAGAGACTTCACCATCAATGGCTTATTTTACGATCCCACGCAAAAGCAGATCATCGATTTCACCGAGGGGCTGAGCGACATTCGTGCTCGCGTGGTGCGGATGATTGGCGACCCAAAAATTCGCATCGAGCAGGATCCGATCCGCATTCTTCGCGCCCTGCGCTTTGCTCACAAAATCGGGTTTTCCATCGAACCCAACCTTCGACAAGCGATGTTTGATGGGGCGCCTCTCCTCAGCAAAGCCGTGCTTCCCCGAGTGCGCGAAGATCTTTTAAAAATTCTGCGCCTGGATGATCCTTCGCGGGCGTTGCTCGAGGCCTATGACTTACAAATTCTCAAAAGCATGTTGCCGTCGGTGCATGCACTGCTTGAAGATCCTGTAAAAGCCAAAATGTTTTTGCACTACCTCGATCAGGGCTTTGAACTGATGCGCGGAGCAGCTGAAGCGGTCGCGCTTTATGCGGTATTTATGTATGCGTTTTTGGCAGCTCACAACGAATCCTGGACACAATCTTTGTCTGCACGGATCGACGAAAAATTGGATGCGTTTATGCGCTTAGAGCTCGGCATGCACCGGGTGGAATCGGAACTTTTCACACAGGCTCTAAATCTTGTGAAACAGCTAGGCAAACATCCAGAACCCGAAAAAATGCGGGGTCGTCACCGCGAACATTTGCTCACCAACCGCTCTTTTGATCTCGCACTGGGACTTGCAGCCGCCTATCACCACCTCACTCTCCCTGAGGTGCACCAATGGCGTCGTTTGCAAAAAGACAGTCGACGTCCCACTTAAGTTAGACTATATTTATGCCGAAATACTTAAGGATATCGGTTAACTAAGGAGGATTTATGAGTGGTTCGCATATGCTGATTTTGGCCGTGATTGTGGTCGTTTTTGTGATGGGCCCGGCTAAGCTCCCACAGTTGGGACGCTCCTTGGGCGATGCAATTCGTGGATTTAAAAAGGGAATGTCAGGCGAGGACGAAAACGAACTTGATGTTACCGATTCTGCAAAACAAAAACTTCACGGCGACATGAACCGCGAAGCGCAAGCGCACAAGCAAAGCACCAAAGACAAAGTCTAAAAGGTACGGGACCGGAACGAGCTTGCTCGTGAACGAGCGCCGCAGGCGCTTACGTCCCCTTGCAAGTACCTTTTCCGGTGATATAGCGCATCTCATCTCTTACTGAAATGCGGAAAAGGTACTTGGTACCTTTTAGAATGTTAACGCGGCTTTGACGATGGCTTTGTCGTCCATGTTGTTGGCGCGATAAAGCTCGTCGGCCTTGTAGGCACTTCTGCCGAAGTGTTCTGCTACACCCAAACTCACAAAGTTTTTTACGGTTACTTTCTTTTCCAACAAGGCCTGACTAATGTAGGACGACATTCCGCCCACCTGGCGATGGTCTTCTAACGTGATGATATTTCCATTCGTTTTTTCCATGGCTGTCTTCAGAGTAGCGATGTCGATGTGGTTCATGATCGAAGGATTTATCACGATGCTGCCGATTCCTTTGTTCTTCAACTCCTCTTGCGCTTTTAAAGCGTAAGTCACTAGGGAGCCCGACACGGCAATCAAGACATTTTTTGCGTCTAACAATTGCTCGCTGAGAATTTGCGCTTTGCCGATTTCGTATTTCAGCTGTGAATTAAAAGACGGCGGAAACGTTTCGCGACCAAGGAAAAATATGGAAGTGCGTGGAACCTGATTTTTTGCGCGGGCTTGAACAAATTTTTCCACCGCTTGCGAAACCAGTGCATAGGCTTCGTCGCTGCAGGTGAGGCAGTACAAATCTACATTGGGAATGGACCCCAACATCGAAATGTAGGATAGCGCTTGGTGAGACGCTCCATCGGCCGCATCTTGAAATCCTGTGTGCGAAAATACGCCGATCATGGGGCCCTCTGACAAACCACTCATGATGAATGGCAGAGCGCCCTTCGTCACACCAAACTGAGCAAAGGTGTCCACAACGGGAATGTAACCTTGTTTTGATAAACCAATTCCAACGCTCACCATGTTGGCTTCAGCCACACCAATATCGAAGGTGTTTTGTGGGAATTTTTTTCGGAACGATTCAACACCGGTGGAGCCTTGGAGATCCGCCGAAATCGAAATCACTGGGCGATGATTTTTTTCCACCGCTTCGATGAGGGCTTTGGCCACGCCATCTTGAATTTTTTCTTTTTTCGTTGGCGTTGTGCTTGCTGAAGTGGACGGTTTATTTTCCTGTGCAATCAAACGATTCATCCACTCCGTGAAGGGTGCAGGTACCGTTTGACCTTGAAATACTTCTTGCAGAAAGGGTGGCAGCTCGTCGGCTTTTTTAAGTGGGAAGCCATGTCCACCCGAAGCTGATTGCTCAGTTTTTAAAACGCCTTTTCCTTTGATCGTTTTAAACCAAAGAGCGATAGGTTTTGTAGGTGTAGCGCGAACTTGCTCGTCGGCCGCTTCGATGGCAGAAAATACTTTTTGCAGATCGTGACCGTTTTCGATTTTTTGCACATTCCAACCCAAAGCTTCGAGAGCTGTAAAAGTGGGCTGCATGGAAAAAGAATCCTGATCGATGCGTCCCGAAAGTTTTGTATTATTATCGCTGATCAATAACACAAACGGTCCCAGGCGTTTATTTTGTGCTAAACCTGGAATGGCCGCAAGAGCTTCGCGCGCCTCCCCTTCCATACAGCCACCATCGGAAATGGCAGCATAGGTGACCCGTGGTTGCGCCGCCATGGCTTCGGCCATTGCCAAGCCCTGCGCTTGCGGAAGTCCCGAGCCGAGGGGACCATTACTGATGTAAACACCTTCGGGGAATAAATGTGCTTCACCGTGACCGGTGAGAACACTTTCTACAGAACGAAACTGATTTAAACTTTCAAGACTCAATCCCGCCAATCGGTAATTCGCTTTGATGGCGTAAAGTCCATTCTCGCAGT
>JAYUKO010000190.1:0-1117 GCA_043764415.1 Bdellovibrionales bacterium
GTTAACCATACATTTCTTAGGGTAAAAGTGCTTAAGTATGGGAACAAGTGCACATTGCGCGCCGAAAAAAAAAAGTGACTGGAAATGGTGGGAGGGACAACGTGATAATCGATTCTAGACCTATTTTTCATGTAGAAGTTGAATTTCGAGTCATATTCGGGCTACCGACACGGGGTCAGGGTCAGGGAGGCCGTGGGGCAATCGTCGACAAAGAGGTATTTGAAAAAGGTCGTTTTTTATGTTTTTGCGAGCAGAGTTTTTTAAACCACGACCAAAACCCAACCAATCGTTTTCATTCTATTCTAGACCCTTAGAACTATGTTTTCTATCAATATGGACTCGTAGTTTGCATGACATCCGACCGAAATCCCGCTTGGGGCAATAAAAACACCCTAAAAAAAAGTACCTTTTTTTACCCATTTCCGGCCGCGTGCTCCCTCCAACTTGAAAGTTGTCTATCCATCTCTTCCAAAGTTGTTGGTAATAGGAAGACAAACATTTTGGGTTAATACGACCTCGCGAAAGTGAAAACTCCGCTCGATTTCTGGCCGGAGGCAGTGATTTTACCTACTTTTGCACACAGTAAAAAACACCCTTTTTCAAGAAAGTTTGCTCGGTCAGTTTTGACAACTAGGGGGTCGCCAAGCACTTAAATCATAGGCAATTGGGCCCTCTATACGGGGCAAATCGAATTATCTCACGAAAATCAAAACTCATTTCAAACGGTTAAGTCAAACTCTTGAAAAAACTCACCATACATTCCTTAGGCGCAAGAGGCACAAAAAACACGTTCTCGCAGGATCGATATCTCGGTCAGTTTTGACAACTGGGGGGACCCCAAGAGCGGAAAACATCCGCAATCATGTCCTCTATCATGGACAAATCAAATTATCGCACAAAAATTAAAAACAAAATTTTTAAAAAAAAATTTTTTTCGATTTTTGGCCCTTTATCTGCGCATTTTGCACCACCAAAAATTTTCGAAAAAAAAAAAAGTGTGAAATAGGGCATGATTTTACATGGAAATGTAGGGAATGAAGCCCTCTTTATGGGGCAAATCGAATTATCCGATGAAAATCAAAATTGACTGAGAACGGCTCACTCAAAGTCTTGCAAC
>JAYUKO010000191.1:0-13380 GCA_043764415.1 Bdellovibrionales bacterium
ATCTGCCTTGTCATTTTAACGATCATTGCGGTGGCCTCTGTGCTTACATACACAAAGCCAGTTCTCGTGCCTTTTGTGTTTGCGATTTTCACCTATGCGATTTTTGCGCCCATCATCTATTGGATCCAAGTTCATCTACGGCTCCCCCGCACTCTTGCGATCAGCGTGGCCATTGCGGGCGTGATTGGCGTTATCGTCAGTGTGATTGTGATTATGTTTCCGGCGCTCAAACAGTTGATCACGGGGATTTCTGGCTATGAGTACTATCTCGCCAACATCCTGAGCGCCATCCAAGAGCAACTACCTTCAGGGATTCAAATCGACAAAGAGTTTATTCTTGCGCAGGCTAAAGAGTTTAATCCCATTTCCTATGTGCGCGATTTTACCCAACAGACTTTCTATATTATCGGCAACCTCACACTTGTTCTCATCTACACTGCTTTTATGATCGTGGGAGACCAAAACGCCCAGATCAAATCGCCGTTGATTCGCACCATCATGATCAAAACCTTTGAGTACACCATCAAAAAACTGTTCTTGGCGCTTGCAGCGGGAGTCGTGTTTTTGATTATGCTTGGCTCCTTCCAGGTAGATCTGGCATTGATCTTCACGCTATCCGCAATTTTGCTAAACTTCATCCCAACTGTGGGCCCCATTATCGCAGTCGCGTTGCCTTTCCCTGTGGTGTTTTACTCCTACGGTTTTGGTTGGCAATTTTTCGTGATTTTTTCGGTACTAGGTTCCATGCAGTTTATAATTGGTAATGTTATCGAGCCGAGAGTCTTAGGAGAAATTATGGATTTACATCCCATCACCGTTCTCATTTGTCTCGTGTTTTGGGCGCTGATTTGGGGACTGTCGGGAATGTTTTTAGCAGTGCCCATCACAGCGGTTTTAAAAATTGTCTTTATGCGCATCGAAGCCACGCAACCGTTTGCCGAAATCATGGCCGGTCGCATTCCCCAGCAGATGAATTAGGTAGTAATCCTGTAAATCTATTCGACACTATGGATAATTTTTGCGGCCTTTGGTTTGCAACATATATGATTAACAGGAGCCAAGAACATGAAATCAATTATAGTTTGTTTTTTTGTCGCTTTTTCGGCTCTTGCACAGGCTCAACTTAAGCCTTTTACAACTGATGGCTGCTCCATGATTCCCGATCAACCCCTTATTCATCCAAGTCCTCAAGCAAATTCGTGGGCCCATTGTTGTATCGTGCACGATTTTAAATACTGGCGCGGGGGTTCAAGGGATGAGCGCTTAGCCGCTGATAACGAATTAAAAACCTGTGCCGCAAAGATGACTGGTGGAACTTACGGTGACAACTCTTTTGGCTGGCTTTTGAAGCTTGGCGTACGTATTGGGGGAGCACCTGAATACTTCTTTATCGATAGCTTAGCCCCTTGGCGCTGGGGTTACGGTTGGTCTGCGAACTATGGCTACGCAGAACTTAATAAAGATCAGCGCGAGCAAGTTAAAATTGGTCTCAAAGAAATTCATTCGATTCTTCCGGAACTCGCAGCCTATTATCAGGTTGTTGACGAACGCCTATTGTACGTTGAAGAAGGACTTTTAAAAGAAATCCAAAATTTTGAAAAGCCCCAGTGGCGCGAGCCCATACTTTAGCGCGCATCGCAAAGTTCATGGTAAATTTTAAAAAAGAATTTTTTTAAGCTCAGCTTTTTCCTCAGGACTCAGTACCAGCCACTCCGGTGGCAAATTTTCGGTTACATACTGCCAAGAGGCTTTCACAATCTCCTTCGCCAAAGGCTTTTTATGCAAATCTTTGAGCGTATTTAAATGCCTTACAAGTATTGTTTTAGTGGGCTTAAAAAACCCATTCTCATCTTTCCCCCGATTGGAAATCTCTAGCTCCACCCGTTCGATTAATTTTTGAAAATACACTTCAAGCACCATTTCTTTCCTCATTACTAAAGTACTTATTAGTATCAGTCGTCTAGTATCAATCGTCGACTTTTTGGTTCTATTTCTTTCTTTGATTTCTAGGGCCATCTCTTTTTGAGACCTCTTGCAAACAGGATGTTTCGTTTTGCAAGCGAGTCCATGGATGGACGCGTCTTTAAAAGAGAGCGCCCTAGAAATTAAAGAAAGAAATAGAACCAAAAACGCCCTTAGCGTTCCCAAGTCTCCATGGTAGGCACCGACCCTTCCATTTTAAAACCAAGAGGCTTGACTAAAAATTCTGTGGCGTTGGTTTTCTTTTTGTACAACAAATTATATATCGCAAAGTACTTGGTTACTTTTTTTGCGTAGTTGCGAGTCTCAACGTAGGGAATGTGCTCGATAAACTCATCCAGTTCCAAATCGCCAAAATAATGCATCCACGCGTGTACGCGGTGCGGACCGCCGTTGTAGGCGGCGGCGGCAAGGCTGATGTTGCCGTTAAACTTTTTCAGCAAACGCTGCAAATAAAAACTGCCAAAACGAATCGACACTTCTGGTTTTAACAAATCGTCCACCTGAATGGCGTCCACACTCATTAACGACGCCAACTTCCGACCCGTGCGCGGCATGACCTGCATCAATCCACGAGCGCCTACCGGCGAGATCGCATCGGCGCGGAAAATTGTTTCGGCACGCATGATACTCCACACAAACTCCGCAGGGATTTTGAGACTTTGGCTTTGGTCAGTGACCCATTTTTCGTAGGCCTTGGGGTAAGAATAAGTCCAATAATCACTGCCGTGATGTAGTCCCATTTTTACGGCTTGGTCTTCAAAAAAGTGCGACGCTAAAATCACCGAGCGATTGTAGGAGTGCACTGATTGATGCGCCTGAAGAAGCCACTGTTTTTGAAATTGCGAAAGTTTTTTGCCTTCGGCATCTAACACTTCGCGATAGGCAAAGTCCCACATCCCCACGCGGGATAACACGCGCGCCCGCTGCAGGGATTTTTCGATATTATTAAAATACACGGCTTTCATATCCTGGGAGAGATTTTGCTCGGGTGAGGTTTCACCCTCTGGAAATTGGTCTTCGACGACCTCTTCGGCGCTCAACATCGCATCCACTTTTTGCTCGAAGGGGTCTGGTATCTGCGTTAAAGTTTCTTCGCTCTCTTCGTTATCGTCCGTGGCAACAGCGTCGGACAACCACCAGTTTTCGTGAATGCCGGGCAACAAAACTCCACTACCATTACTACTGGCATTACTACTGGCGCTCGCCGGAGTTCTTTGGGTGAGTTTTGTGCCCATCTGACTGACTAGCTGCTGCGAGCGCTGATAAGCCGCCACGGAATAATAGCCAACAGACTCGTCGTGGGTCATGCGGGTGAAAATTTCGTAGGCCTCGCGTTTTTTTTCCTGACGGAGTAAGCTCATGGCCATCCAATAATTAATTTTATCTTCTTTGTGATCTTGCCATAAGCGCGGCTTGCTCTTTTTAAGTTCTGAAATCTGGAAAAAAGATTTTTCCGCCTGCACGTAGTCTTTTTGTAAATACTGAAGCCACGCTTGATACCACAAACTATCAGTGGACATTTTGCCCGTGGGATACTTGGTGGAGTACTCTTTAAATTTTGCCGAGGCGGACTCATAATCGTGCACGACGTAACTTGCGAAGCCCGACTGAAACAAGGAGGCCGCGGCCACTTGCGGCCTTATAGCAACTTGGTAAGCACGGTAATAGGCCTCAATGCCTTTTTGCGGCGTGTTTGTTCGCGAATAGACTCTCCCTAAATTCATTAAGTAGTCATTGTCGTTTTCTTTTTCTTTTTGATACGACAACAGTATTTTGAGAGCTTCGTCCACGTGCCCCTCATGCAACTGATAGCTGATATAAAGCTCGTCCACTTCGTAGCGCGCTTCGGGGCTGGCACGTTTTTGTAAATCTTGAATTTCTTTAGAAGCTTTGTCTTCGAGGCCTGCCCAGAGCAAACGCTGCACGCGCATTTTTTGCTCGGCTAAAGTGACCAAACAATTGAGACGCTGCCCAAGAACTGCATTTTCATGGTGACGGATTCCCCAATCGGCGATTTTTTCGTAGGCTGGGAATTTAAGATAAAGTTCTTTGGAATACCGACAGATCTTTTGGTTTTTATGGTTTTTGACCTGTGTTGCAAGGTAACCCCACAGCACTGACGGATAAAATCCTGTGCGCTGCAAACGCTTGAGATTTTTTTGATACAAGGGCTCGGCTTTTTTCCACTGCTTTAGCTCCATAAGAGCTTCGGACTGATAAAAGCGCGCCACATCAGCGGTGTATTTTGTGCGGGCTTTTTTTTCGGCCGACGTAAATTCGTCCAAGGCCTTTTGAAAATTGCCGGTTTCGAACAAGGATATCCCGCGCGAGATGGCCACGTAATCCAAAACGTCAGGACTTTGTGTTTGCGCTTTATTGAGATGTTCGAGGCTCACATCCCATTTTTTATTTTTTTGCGAAATCAAGCCGAGATAAAAATCCGTATATGATCCTGAGAGTTGTTGCTTGGCCACCGAATACGACTCTTCGTACCGTCCCTCTTGTAGCAATTGTTCCCAAGAGACCGCTGGGTGCGGTTCGACGGCTTTTAAAAGAGAAAAAAATGTAAAAAGAAACATCATGTTTTTAAACTCCCCCAAGAGTCAGGTCGCGCCCCTAACAATGTTAACCCGGAAATATGACAAAACTGAAGTTTAAAACAGTATTTGTTTGTGAAGGAAAAGGAGCCCCCCTCCCGACCAAGGTCGGGAGGGGTATTGGGGGGTGGAAACCGAGCGCAATCTAAACTCCTGAGTCATTGCGGATTCGCAGGGTGACAGCCCCCTAGGTCGTTGCTACCATTTTTAAGTGCAGCTACAGCGAAAAAAACGCCTCGACTTATTTTTGGGTGGCATGACCATCTTTTTTTTGAAACCCTTTGTGGTTTTAATTGGCAAAATACTTCGCAGCTCGCACGATCTCCAGCCTCGCGGACGGGTTTTAATCATGAAGCTGATCGGCGGAGGATCCTTGCTCCTCGCCTATCCGGCCTTGGTGGCCCTAAAAGAAAAGCTCGCTGGTCGCGGTCAGCTGACCATTGTCACCACACCCGCGGTGGTGCCGTTTGCCCGTGAGTTGAAGATTTTTGATCGTATTTATGTGATCAACGATCGCAATCTGTTCACTTTGCTTGGGAGTACGCTGCAATTTTTAGGCTCCACCATGTTTCGCGTGGACACCTGTATCGATCTCGAAATTCACAGCCGTGGCACCACGCTGCTTAGTCTTCTCACTCTTGCCCGCAATCGCTTGGGATTTTTCAAAGAGACCGTTTACTGGCGACTGAATCTTTACACGCATCTAGTTTTTTACAACACCTACTCTTGTTCGGCCGATTTTTACAGCTCCCTTATTTCGCTTTTGGAAATTCCAACCAAAAACTTCGATCAAGCGTCTTTGGCATTTCGAGCATCGCATCCTGTCACCACAGGCGACGGGGAATGGAGTCTTTCGTTTGCGTGCTCGGACCACGCCCGCGAGCGGCAGCTCACACCTCAACAATGGACAGCGGCTTTACAAAAGGTAGGAGTGCCAGAAAAAACAAAAATTATTCTATTGGGAAGTCGTAATGATTTCGATGCTGGAGAGGTCCTCAAAAAAGAAATTGAAAAGATCTTGGGGTTGATTTGCCAAAACGAATGCGGTGCCCATGCCCTTTCCGGAACCATTCGTCGCATTGGGCAAAGCAAGCGATTTTTAGGAATCGATTCGGGACTTTTACATCTGGCACGGCTTCTTGGAAAAGACACCGTCAGTTTTTGGGGCCCCACCGACCCGGGCACGCGGTTGATGCCACGAAATGGCGGCGAAGATTTAATTTTTTACAACAAGGTGAGCTGTTCTCCCTGTGTGCACTTTGCCGATGCTCCTCCTTGCCAAGGCAAAAATCTTTGCATCTCGGCGATATTTGCTCCTGAAATATCCCATCAGCAACGAAGTTGGGCCATCTTAGCTCCCCACGGTCCATCTTCGGTCGAGATTAAAAATGGCTAACCAAATGTTATGCCCCGCCTGTCAATTAGATCATTGGAATCGAAAATCCGACCTCTATCGCTGTTTCTCCTGCGGGACCGAGATAGTTCCTCGTCGACGAGAGTTTGAATATGCAGAATCCTATCAGCAGGAACGCGGGCACTACGATGATACGACTCGAGGAGCAAAGGTTGAAACCTTCATCCACTTTCTAAAGGACAGTCACGTTTCCCTCCGCAAACAAGATATCATCTTGGAGATTGGCTTTGGCGGTGGTGCCGTGCTGGAGCATTTAGCAAAACAGCACGATCAGGTTTTCGGCATTGAAGCCCATGACGCCGCCATCGAAAGACTCGCCGAGCGGAGCTTTAGCAAACAGAACCTTGCTACTGACGTAGCTCAGTTTTCAAAACTGTTTGATTTTTTATTTTATTTGGACTCCTTTGAACATTTACTAGAGCCCCACGAGCATCTCAAAGACCTCGACAGAGTCGTACGAAAAGGAACACGGGCTCTGGTGATTTTGCCCAGAGCGGACTCCGCGAGCCGTTATTGTATGGGTTCTCTGTGGCCCCATAATGTTCCCGACCACTGGGTGTTTTACTCTCGGAAGGGTCTTGTGCGCCTCTGGGAGCAGCACGGCTGGCGATGTTTGAACACTTGGAGTCCGCGCAAAAAAGTTTCTTTAGATATGATTTTACGACATGCAGGCTTCGTTCGTTTTGCCAAGTGGCTGCAACCCGTTGCCCAAAACATTTCAGTATGGGTACGTTTAGGAGAAATGGGTGTGGTCTTTGAAAAGAATTGAGAAAAGTACTGAAGCCCTCATGATTGTTGGATTTTCCTTATTAACCATTCTTCTTTGTCTCAAGGGAGACATGGACACTGACCTCTACTGGCATATGGCCACCGGTCGCTGGATTTTAGAAAACTTGCAGTTTCCCACCGAAGATAGCTTTTCATTTATTTATAATGGCGCCCACTGGATTAATTTGACGTGGATTTTTCAGATCACAAGCTACTTAAGCATGGAACTCCTTGATTATTTTGGCGTGCTATTGTTTTGTTCGCTGCTTTACATGGGCTCCAGTATTTTCGGCTGGTTTTCCTACCGGACCATGAGCACCCGCCGTCCTGCGCTGCTCACCTGGATTCTTTACTGCGTTTTATTTTTATGGATCGAGCGGCGCTGGGTTCCACGCCCCGAAGTTTGGACGCATCTTTTTTTGACTCTTGAAATATTAATTTTGCTTCGTTTTTGTTTAAAACCAGAGAGAGCAAAAAGTCTGTGGTTGTTGCCTCCCGTGCTGTTGTTGTGGACCAACAGTCATGGAATGTTTATTCTGGGTTTAATTCTTTTTGGCTTTGTATTTTTGCGCTATCCGCGGAAGGTCTTTTTTCCTTTTGTAGCTAGCGTTTTTGCCACATTGCTCAATCCCTATGGCTGGGCCGGAGCCACCTATCCGTTTTATTTGCGAAAAGTCAGTGCCGATCCTGTTTACCGACTGATTCAAGAAGGGATGTCTTTTACTGACCCCGGGGTTTCGTGGGCCTGGTACGCCATGTGGGGCGGTTGGATTTTGCTTTTGCTATTTTCCCTTCGCCCTGGTTTTCGTGTTTTGGGCTGGGTGTATTTTTTATGGCTCGCCTTTGCTGTGTATTTTTCCACCACCATGGTTCGCAATTTATCTCCTTCTGTTTTAATGACGGCTCCGTTTATCCTTGTTGGTTTTGAAAATCTTTGGACGCAGCTCTCGGCCGTTAGATTCAAAAAATATGCATCTTACAAAACTGCTGTCGTCGCTGTTGTGACGCTGTTAGTGTGTACCCTTGTGGTGACTGGGAAAATCGAAGGTCTGCGGGAGAACTTTCATTTTGGCTGGACAATATCAGAAAATGAAAGTTTGTCCGCCTCCGGTGATTTTTTAGAAAGCACAACAAAAAGTAAAATCTTTGCCACTCCCGAGTTTAATAACTACATGCTGTGGCGTCAGCCTGGATTTAAATCTTTTATCGACACGCGCTATGCCGAAGTGGTTCCCCGCGAGCACTTTCAAAAAATGTTTCAGTTATTTTTAAACCCCGTGCAGATCGAGCAGGAGACCGTTCGTCATCAACTCCCGGTCATCGCGATCAATCATACTTTGGCCAACTATCACGGGGCGATCAGGTACTTTCTCAGTTCGCCAAACTGGCGACCGGTCTATGCCGATCATTTTATGATTTTCTTTTTCCATAAAAGTCATCGACCCGATATTCCTTATTTAAATTTCGAGTTATTTAAAGCGTTTCTACAAAGAGAAGTGAACGAGTGGCAAGAATCATCATCCTGGTTTTCGCAAACCGAAAAAGTGAAAAAAATCTATCAGATCCTTGTAGCCGCGACTTTATTTAGACAAGAAAGCTCCGTCCTATCCTTGATGGCGAGCATCGAAGATAAAATGGATTTAAAACTCAATAATTTGTATTGTTCGATACTCACTTACAGTGCCCGGGGACTCTCCGACAGTGCAGCCAACAAACAAGTTTGGGCTCGGAAAGCCGTTAGCGTGTGCGAAAATGTATATTTAGAACTCACCGATCAAAGTGCCGCCTACAATCGAGCGGCGGCCTCTTTTATATTAAATGATCTCTCCTCGGCGCAAGCATGGGTCGATAAGGCTCTCAAAATCAATTCTACAACTTTTGGCTACCATCTTTTGAAAGCCGAGATTTTAACCTCTCTAGATATCGCAAAAAACTTTGAGCAAATCCAAGCTTGTTACACGGAAGCTCTTCGTCTCAATCCCTTTCAACCCGCAATATGGCAGGAGCTGATACGCATTCAAAAAAGATACGGATCTGTAGAGACTGCCACTGGCAGTTTATCTAAAGCCAAAAGATTTTATCCCGATTTTAAAGACGAGAGCCCAACTCTTAAATAAAACTTAGATCATTTCGGCGATGACTTCATCGATGGCTTGCGCGATGAGGTTGTCTTTATAGTGCAAAGACTGACCAAACCCACCTTGAACTTCGAGCGTGGCGAGAATTCGCGAAATGTCGGCATTGATTGCCACACTGGGCTGCTGTGAGTTTTCTTTTAAAACCTGCAGATCTTTTTCTGTTAATGAAAGCTTTTGTTCAAGCTCCGCAATTTCCATGGATACAGACACCCGCAGACGCTCGATGTTATGAGTGACGTCCCGCAAGGACGACATGCGATTCATTTTAAGACTGCGATCGAATTCTTCAACTTCTTGTTTGAGCACATCACGATCGAGGCGCAAGGAAGCCGCTTGCTGTTCTAAAAGCGAAATTTGCTGGGAAATCACGGAGTGAATCATCACTTTGTTTTTTAAATTTTTCGAAAATTTCTCATACTCCAATTTTTTTGTGTCGGCTTCGCAATTGATTTGATTGGCTTCGCACTTCTTAACCACAAGTGTTTTACCGGTAGCCTGCGTGGCCACGGATCGCTGCTGCGAGTTTGCAATAACGCTCACTTGGTACTGTTGCGAGCGAATGGAGTGATTTTGCGAATTGAGTGAACTGCATCCAGTTAAAAACGCGGCCACCATAAAAACACCCACTAACTTCATGCATCCTCCGACGATGACTGCTGCGATTGCAGCACCAGAAGCTTATCGGAGGTTTTTTTGAGTTCTAAAGTCTTGGTTTCACATTTGGCTTTGATCTCAGTTTGATACTATTGCGCAGTATTGTGAGGACGGTTTAATCCATTCAAATGTGTTCTAGAACGATTGAAAGAATCTCTAATGAGATTTGTAATTTGAGCCGGAAGCTGATCAATTGGAACAAATGTGCAGCCGCGTGCTGGTGAAACAGGTCGTCCTTCGCTCGCGTTGATCATCGGAACTTCACCCGTCGGCGCAAAACTTTGCCGGTCTGAATTATCAGCCTGCCGAGTTTGTGAAAAACAAGCAGGGGTTTCGGTAGTGGGAAGAATCCTTGCTTTCGGAGGTGCGGTTAATCGATCCTCCGTGTTTCCCAGAGGAACAAAGTTCTCTACAGGGGGCACGGTTTTTTGCACGTCTCGCTGACGATCAGCTACTGTGACTGGATTACTAGATGTGCTCAAAACACCTTCTAGTTGGCCAACACTGTTAAAAACTGGACCACCCGATTGGTTGACATCACAATCCATCGTTGTGCCAACTGTTCTCGCGAGCCCACCTGAAACATCGCGGTAACGAATAGTTCCTGGCGATGCGACCAGTGGTAAACGAGTTTGTGGTCCAACAAGAGTCACGACGTCTCCCTCTAAGCTTGTGCTGCGCCGACGAACACTTACCGGCTGCACGCCTACTACGGGGCGATCTAACTTTATAACCATAGCATCTACACCTTGTGACATTCCATTCCATAGGATCTCAGTGCATGAATACGTTTGCTCCGGCGAGAACTGATTCATATTTTGGTTGTACCCAAAAAGAAAAGAAAATTGATTTCGGCACATCGAACTGGATATATCGGGCTCATCAATGCAGTGGCGCGCAGTTAAAACTAAATCAGGAGCGATTAACACGGATCCACAGACTACCTCTCCTGGCCTGTTTAAGGTTGAAAATCTCTCATTCGGGCACAAAGGGCGATTATCTTTGGCTTCATTCTCGCGCCTAAATTGAAAGCCGCCACCTGGAAGTAGATTATTGCTGTGTCGACGGACCATTGTTGATACTGCGGAAGCGCTGACTGCACGCCCTCCATCGAGCTGTGAGGCTAAAAGTCGATCATCGTTACCAAAAATATCAGCCGAAACTAAATAAATAGCTGAATTTAAAAAAAACAGAAACAAAATGACCATGGACTCCTATCGGAAGCTATGAACTAAAAACTCAAGCGAACAGCCTCGCGCCATTTTTTGACCCGCTCTGTTCGCTGACGTCTCTCAATTTGAGACTGAAATTTTTTAGCTATCGGATTGACCTTGTGTAAATCTGAAACGTTCCACAGTCCCACGCCCAGACCGGCCATTAATGCAGCCCCAGTACTTGTGGTTTCGATATTTTGTGGAACCTCCACATCAATGCCTAAATAATCGGACTGTAACTGCATTAACAGATCATTTTCTGTAGCTCCGCCGTCCACCCGCACACGAGTGAGTTTTAATTTGGCTTCGCTCTTCATCACGTCGAGAATATCTAAGTTTTGCAGCGCCATGGCTTCGAGGGTGGCCCGTGCGATATGAGCCCGGGTGGTTCCACGGGAAAGTCCTTTGATGATTCCCCGGGCTTGCGGTTGCCAGTAAGGAGCACCGAGACCCGAGAGAGCTGGAACAAATTCCACCCCTTCCGAGGATTCCACAGAGCGCGCGAGGCGTTCAACTTCGGAGCTTTTTTCGATAAACCCTAATCCATCGCGCAACCACTGCACGGCTGCGCCACAAATAAAAGCGCCGCCTTCAAGAGCGTACACGGGTTTGTGGCCTTTCCATACCCATGCCACTGTTGAGAGAAGTCCCTTTTTGGAAGGCACAATTTGATTTCCTGTATTGAATAACAAAAAACTCCCCGTACCAAAGGTGATCTTTGCATCGCCTTTGTGAATTCCGCCCTGACCAAACAGCGCCGACTGTTGATCACCGATCACGCCATGGATCGGAATTCCATCAGGCAGACCGGGAACTCCTTTCGTCACTCCAAAGTGGCCGTTATTAGGCTCGATCTCGGGCAGGGCGTCTGGCGAGATTTTAAATAGTTTTAATAATTCTTTGTCGAAAATTTGCTTTTTGAGATGAAACAGCATGGTGCGCGAAGCATTGGAGGGATCCGTTTTGTACGACTGTCCTTTTGTAAGTTGCCAGATCAAAAACGTATCCATAGTGCCAAAACACAGTTGGTTATTGGCTGCCAGTTTTTTTGCTTTGTCGTTATTTTTTAAAATCCAAGCCATTTTGCTCGCCGAAAAGTAAGGATCCATTAAAAGACCGGTTTTGGCGCGCACAAATTTTTCTTTGGGCTTGAGCTTACGGCATTCGTCTGTGGTTCGACGACATTGCCATACGATGGCATTCATTACCGGCTCGCCGGTGGTACGATTCCACGCGGCTACAGTCTCGCGCTGGTTGGTGATGCCGATCGCAGCGATTTGGCGAGCATCTATTTTGCTGACCACTTCGCTAATTCCATAAAGCACGGTTTCCCAAATATCGGACGTGCGATGCTCCACCCAACCGGGCTTGGGAAATATCTGCTCAAAGTCTTTATCGGCTCGCTTCACCACTTGCCCACGCTCATTGTAAAGGGAGACTGTGCTTCCGGTGGTTCCCTGATCGATAGCTAAAATATATTGTGACTTCATAAACTCCTCAAACTGTGATATCTGTCTATTAAAATGAAATGGTTTTTTAAAAAAGTCAGCGAAAAAACGAAAAGCCTTAAGGACCTCACGTCTGAGGAGCTGGTGTATCGAATATTCCCTCACTTTTTAGGCGAAATCATGACCAAGTATCTCAGGGTCGAAGTGGAAGGCTTAGAAAATATTCCGCGCAAAGGGGCAGCCATCATCAGCCCCAATCATTCTGGCTACTCGGGTTTTGATGCTTTTTTGCTTTGCCATCATATTGATCAAGCCGTGCACCGAGTTCCTCGAGTATTAACCCATCATTTCTGGTTTTTAAATCAAACCACAGCTATTCCTGCGCAAAAAATGGGTTTCATTGAGGCCACCAAAAAAAATGGCATCGCTGTTTTAAAAAAGAAGCAGCTGCTCATTCTTTTTCCCGAAGGCGAATACGGAAACTTTAAGCCCACCACGCGACGCTATCAGCTGCAGACCTTTAAAAAAGGCTTTGTGCGCATGGCGCTGGAAACCAAATCTCCCATCGTACCAACACTCATCATCGGCGCCGAAGAAACCCATATCAATTTAGCGCAACTTAAATTTACAAAATATCTGCGTGGCTTGGTGATTCCTCTACCGTTAAATATTATTCCTCTGCCCGCCCGCTGGAAAATAAAAATTCTGCCACCCATCGTATTGGATCGAGGCCCCGAAGCCATGGATGATGAAGACTACATCCGTCGCACCACGGAGGATATTCAAGATTACATGCAAATTGAACTTAAAAACGAACTTAAGAATCGCCGTTTTATTTATTTATAGTCGGATTACAATTCAACGATGTCTGCGATTATTCGATGATGTCTGCGTTTATTCGATGATGTCTGCGCCGATGGCCGAATTGATCTGCGACCAGGCGCTGGTCACAATGCCTGCGTCTTCGGGGTCTTTGCCCACGAGTTTTTTTGTTAAATAGGTGGCCACACTGACGCTGATGACGAGCAATAAGATGTACTCCAAAACGATTTGCCCTGAATCATTGCGAAGTTTTGATCTTGGGGATTGACGAGCGTGAGGGGCTCGCATAGATCTCAACCATGAACGATTTAAAAACCTCAAAGTGGCTGCTTTTACCTTTTT
>JAYUKO010000192.1:0-3737 GCA_043764415.1 Bdellovibrionales bacterium
CACATTTAATCAAACACTTAGGCTTCCACTCTGCCCGCATGTAATTATTACTTGAGTGTCTCGGTAACCAACGCTTAACTTTTCTCCAAACTCTCTTTAATTGTTTTAAAATCTCTGACAGAAATTAATGCAATTCCTGGGCGCAAAATTGTCATCACGCAAAAGGCGCGCCGAGAGGGCGCTGGGTGAGTTATGGTTGATTATTTAAGACTTGCGTCATTTCTCCTGTTCTGAAGGGTCTACTTTTAAAAATTCAATGATGTAACGTGCGATGCCATCTTCTAACATCTGGTTTCCTTTTTCGTTGAAGTGACAACAGGCATCGTTGTAGACGGTCTCTTTCGTATTCACAAAAATTTGCGTTAAATCATAGACAGTTGTCCCTGATTTATTTTTAATCGCCGGAAGTCTGGCCAATAGTTTAGCGTAACCGACGTTCAGTTTACTCGCCAGGCTGTGATCGAAGTACTTCGCTTTTTCCTCGGACGATAACGGCTTCGTATCTTGAATGTGTTGGTTAGGCTGGATGAAGTGGAAATGAGACACATTCTCACTTAACAAGAGTTTATTTTGTTTGATTGTGAACTGCTCCCAGACTTCAACTGCCTTAGTTATAGTTTCTTTCTCAGAATACTCGCCACGCTTATAAAAAGGTGCCTTCGTATCCCATGAGCCCCGAAAGAATGTGTGCGCCCAACGGATTTCCTCCTCGAGCCTCGCGTTATAAATCGTCCACAGCTTCTGAATGATCCGCGATCGATGGAATATCCACGACTGCTTGGCAATAGTTGCCGCTTTAATTTGTTTTTCTATCAGCTCATAAACTTCAAGGATATATTTGTGCCTCGCAGGGTTTAAGCTAAAAAACAAATTGGAATAGTTTGGAAAATACGGTGCAAACTCGCCACTGAGATTGGCGTTCACATCATTGTAACCGTCGATTGTAATCGCCATGTGGATTTGATTTGTAAAAAAAGAACTTATTATAAATTGTTGCGGTTGTTTGGCTGCTGACAGTCCGAAGTTTAAAAATATTATCTTTTTACCAACGAACCTGTTTGGAAACTCTTTTTTCAGCATATCTGACAACTTATCGAAGCCTTTCTCTTGGTTACTTTTTTTCCAAATCGCAAATTCCTTTGCAACAGAACCTCCAAAAATTCCTATTATAAAATAACGGGGGTCGGATTTATCCACTGTTTGAAAATCAATGGTGTCAAAAAATCCATCACGATTCACTTTGTTATTGGAAAGTCTGTTATAGCTGTAGCCAAAATAAGGATGCGGCACTTTAGGTTGGGCATTTATAACTGTAAGATTTCTTTTAATATCGTATTCGAGTTCCTCTGAGTTCGTCAGCTCATTCTTGGAGGCCAAAATGGATGTGCTCTGGAGTATCTTCTCTATTTCATCAGCGGCGCTCACCGTCGTAACAAAACGCAGAGCTACTTCCATAGCGAATATTCCAAATGCCAAAGAGAGCATAGCGGCCGAGAACTTTTTCATGCAGTACTTGTTACTTGACGCTTGTTAAAAGCGCAATACCTGATCGCTAGTTAGGCGAGACTTTTTTGACTGTGCTGTAAGAGCGCGCGAATGCTCTCGTGCTGTTTCTGTGCAAGCTTTGGGTCGCGGTCGAGGAGTTCGAAAGCGGCTTGCCGGGCTTCTTCGAGAATTGGGAGATCGCGCACCAGGCTTGCCATTTTAAAACCCGGCATACCTGACTGGCGGACACCTAAGAATTCTCCTGGTCCGCGAATTTCTAAATCGTATTCTGAAACCTTGAAACCGTCGTTAGTGGTTTCTAAAAAACGTACGCGGTCTTGGGCTTCGGGCGAGACGGCGTAGCCCATCATTAAAATACAATAACTTTTGTACTCACCTCTCCCCACGCGTCCGCGCAGCTGATGCAGTTGCGAAAGGCCAAAGCGCTCTGCGTGCTCCACCCACATGATGTTAGCGTTAGGAACATCCACACCCACTTCGATCACCGTGGTGGAAACCAACACGTCGATTTCGTGCTTGCGAAAGGATTCCATGATGCTGTCTTTTTCTTCGGCTTTCATCTTTCCGTGCAGCAAACCCAACCGATATTTAGGCAGATCGTTTTTTAATTTTTCAAATTCATTGGTGGCTGATTTAAGATCGATTTTTTCGCTCTCTTCGACCAAGGGAAACACAATGTAGGCCTGACGGCCTTGTTGAAGTTGTTCTTGAAGAAACTGCAGCACCTGCACACGTTTGCTTTGGTATGTGGCGCGCGTGACAATGGCTTGGCGACCCTTTGGGAGTTCGTTGATGATGGAGGCGTCGAGATCGCCGTAGACTGTCATCGCGAGGCTGCGTGGAATGGGTGTGGCTGTCATCAGTAGAAAATGCGGTGAGCGGCCTTTGCCTTTAAGCATGCTTCGCTGTTGCACGCCGAAGCGATGCTGCTCGTCCACCACCACGTAGCCGAGATTGTGAAACGCCACTCCGTCTTGAATCAGTGCGTGGGTGCCCACAACAAACTGGGTTTTTCCCGAAGCGAGATCTTCGAGGGATTGAGATTTTGCTTTGCCTTTGAGCTGACCGCTTAAGAAGCCCACTTGAATCCCTAAGGGCTTTAAAAATTTTTCAGCGTTGAGGGCGTGCTGTTGGGCCAGGATTTCGGTGGGTGCCATCATAGCCACCTGGTACCCGTTGGCTAAAGCTGACAGCGCTGTGATCATGGCCACCATGGTTTTTCCGCTACCCACATCTCCTTGCACCAAGCGATTCATGGGACGCGCGAGCGCCATGTCTTTTTGCACTTCGAGGATGACTTTTTTTTGCGCGTTGGTGAGCTCGAAGGGAAGGCTTTTTAAAAACTTTGTTTCGATGTCTGGATTGGCTGGAATGGGCGGAGCGTTTTCGTTTTGCATGCCTTTTTTTCGCGAGGCAAGGATCAGCTCCAACATAAAAAACTCATCAAAGATCAAACGCCGATGATAGGGCGTTTGTCGATCCAGGTAACTTTGTCCCATTCCTGCTTCGGGCACGTGAATGCGATAGATGGATTCGGCATAGGTGGCGAGGTTGTACTTTTTGCGCAGCCAATCGGGATCCTTTTCCATATCTAAACTTAAATTTTTTGGCAGCTCGAGGGCTTCAAGTGCGGAGCGAATGATGGCTTGCAGTTTTTTGGACGAAAGACCTTCGGTTTCGGAATAGATGGGCAATAGCTCGTCTTTGTCGCCATTAATTTCTTCGTCCGCCCATTCGTGCAACTCGGGGTGGTGGAACTCCAGTTGATTGCGGTACAAGATCACTTTGCCCACCACCCGGACTTTCATACCTGGTTGGAATTTATCGAAGTAACCGCGAAAGGGAATGCGAAAAAATTTACAGTGAATAAGTCCGCTGGCGTCGCGAATGCTGATATCGTAGATTTTTCGGCCCGTGCGACCCATGGGAATGGCCGTGGCGCGGGCCACCTCGGCCTGCAGACCGACAAAATCGCCGTCATTGAGTGAGGCGATGCTGCGCGCGGCTCTGCGGTCCTCGTAGGCGCGTGGATAGAATTCTAAAAGATCGCGAAGAGTTTCGATACCCTTTTTTTTAAGCAGGACCCCAAGCTTGGGTCCAACACCTTTGACGTATTGAACAGGAGTATCGACACTGAATGCCATTTTGTTTTTATAGACAGAATCCCAGAACCTGGCAAACTATTCGAGTGGAAAACGATTCGTACTTTCAAATTCGAGTGGGCACGCTCC
>JAYUKO010000193.1:0-3725 GCA_043764415.1 Bdellovibrionales bacterium
TGCCGACTTCGGAAAACATTCTGTCGACAAACACACTTTCTTTTTGAATCGCAGCGTTGAGTAAAGATACATCGTTCATCGTCATCTCCTTGACTAGTGATTATATATTTTTGAACTGGGCCCTTAGAGATGCAATCATTTTGGCCTAATACCGCTTTGCAGAATAACTCTTAAAGGCTTGCTTTCATTTTATATTTTTCTATTGTCTTTCTATGGTTAATCCAGAAAAAAATTCTCCATGGAGCGTTTTCACCACTCAGTGGCTCTGGGCCTGGATTTTAGGCTCGCAGTTTTTAATTTTCCTGCTCCTCAAAGGTTTTGCGGGCTCATCTGCCTATTTTTTACTCGGCCCCCTGATTGTCTATAATTTAGCAATTTACTTTTTTCCGTACCTTTACTTTTTTTACCGACCCGTGAAGACCCTGCAGAATCGTTTTGCCCTCCAGTGGAAAAAGAATTTAGCATCTACCTTTGGACCGCAGGCTAACCTCCATTTACAAGTGCTCCCCGATGGCCAAGCCCCAATTTGGATTCTTGCCCACGGCTCAACCCTGTGGCTGACAGTGTCGGAAGGCTTTATCACGCGCTTCTCCCCCGAGGAGCTCGCATTGATCGAATCGCAAATTTTTCATCTGTGGAAAAATGGTCATCTGTGGCGCTCCACCACCTGGACCGCGCTGCAGAGCACCCTTCCCCTGTGGCTCGCCCGCAATCCCCGCGGCACCGAACTGATGTTTGCCCTTCCACCGCAAGACGACACTCGTCATTCCGAATGGTTACAGCTATGTTTTAAAGTCTTTCACTGGATGAGCCATCAAAAGTACAACTCATCACCGGCCATCAGCCCCAGTCTTTTATTTCCGGTGTTGACCAATTACAGCGAAAAAAGTTATTTCTCCCTTTATCAGTACTTACAGAATGAACTTATCACCTCTCTTAAAGAAGGAGACACCCTCTATGAGCCAGCAAAAAGTGGAAGCATCGTTTTCAACTCTGATCCTTTCCATCGGCTCGACGGCAGCAATGGGCCTGGGGTTGGCCCCACATCCTCAGACTGGCAAAACCGAAACTGATTTAACCATGGCGCGATTTAACATCGACCTGCTTGATGTGTTACAGGAAAAAACGAAGAACAATCTTCAGAAAGAAGAAAGCGATTTTTTAAACAATCTCATCGCTGACCTTCGCATGAAGTACGTAGAACATTCTAAAAAATAATGTACAACTTTTAAGCACGTCTCATTTTAAGACAAGCTGAAGGATGATTTCACACATTTACTCGTCTTGCTCCAATATGTCCTAAAGTCTGGTTCGTATCTGGCCGTTAAGCTAGGTAGATCAACAATAGAGATCAACATTGGAGAGCATTATGGAAATCACCGAAGTTAAAGTCTACCCAGTTAACGAAGAGCGCCTGAAGGCCTACGCCACCATTACAATTGATAATTGTTTTGTGATTCGCGATCTCAAAGTCATTCTCGGGCACGAAGGTTTATTTGTGGCCATGCCCAGCAAGAAGCGCAAAGATGGGCAGTTTAGAGATATCGCCCACCCCCTCAATCAAGAGACTCGTGAGAAGATCGAAAACATGGTTTTTGATGCTTACAAAAAAGAAGTGGAGTCCATGGGGCAGTCCATCGACGAAATCAACAAGCGCCTCGGGTAAATTTTTCAGATTAATATCGCCGCCTTTTTTACTCTTGTAGGGCCTACAAAAGCATGCTTTTTGTTGGGTTCACGAGGGGAAATCTTTTGCTTTTAGTTTTTTTGCTAGTTTTCAACTGCGTTTTCGCGGGACCAGATTTACATTCAAACGAACAGCCGATGCCAACAGAGGGACTTTCCCATTGGCTCAAAAACCCCCATCCCGTTTTGCACAACTATCAATCCACTCCGCAACTCCCCACAGTGGTGGATGTGCTTATCATTGGCTCGGGCCTTGGAGGGCTTGGTGCCGCGGAACAACTTTCAAGCCAGGCCAAAAATTTAAAAATCGCCGTGGTGGATTCCCGCGGTGTGGCCGAGGGCGCCACTGGCCATAACGGCGGAAACTTTCAGCCCATGCCCGAAAATTTTATTGATAAGTACGAAGGTTTGCTTGAGGAGCGATATAAGCGCAGTAAAGAAAATTATCCATCGCTCAGCGAAAAAGAATTGCGGCAAATGGCGGAAGCCCAAGCACTGACTCTTTTGATGTTTGGCAGTGAAAACGGCAAACTTTTTAAATCCATCGTCGCAAACTACAATCTAGATCCCGACATTTCAGACGCGGGCTGGATGCGACTTGCAAACTCCCAGCAAGAAGAGTTGGATTTTGTCGAAGACGTGGACCGTGCGAAAAAAGTTGGCATTCATATGGAACTTTGGTCGGCCGAAAAAATCACGCGGCTCACGGGCATTCAAACTGAATTCGGCGGCCGCTTTACGCCGGGCTACGGAAACTACCATCCCTATAAATTTGCCACACAACTGTTTGAGCAGCTCCTCAAAAAAGGTATTTTGTTATACACGCAAACGCGCGTGACAAAAATCGACTGGAGCACTCCGGTCAACAAACCCGTTCTTGTGCTCACGGATCGCGGTCCGATTTTGGCCAAAAAAGTAATTGTGGCCACAGATGCTTATACTGCAAAAATGATTCCCGAAATGAAAGACCTGGTGTTTCCCTTTCAAAGCCAAGTTGTCACCTACGACGGTGTGTCGGCCAAAGAAGTGCCGCTGATCAAAACTGGTTGGACGTTGACCGAGCGCGATGGGGATTTGTACGGCAATCCACCAAAGGCCACAAAGTATGTGGACGCCGACGGTGTTGAACGCGCCATGTATCTGGTCGGCGGCGGCCCCGATCGCTTGGTGGCTGATGCCGACGCTCCTCCGCTGTCAAAAGAGATGTTCGATGTGATTGTGGCGCAAACGGCATTTCGCTTTCCAGGCTTAAAAAGTTGGTTAGTCTCTAGCACGTGGACCGGCGTTTTTGGTTTTACACCCCTTCGCTTGCCGTTTTTAAGTTACGTCACACACAACAAAGTCTACGATCCGCGCGTGATCATGACCGTGGGCTCGCAAGGCTACGGAGGAGGAATGTCCCTCTTCGGCGGCAACCTCGCGGGTCAACTTGCGCTGCTGTCTCCAATCGATGGAGAGGCACTTCTCAGGAAGCACGATCCACACCGCTTCTTCGAGCTTCCCCCACTTGAAAGCACCAACAAGGCAATTGCCTGTAGTTCGCTCTTTTAATCATTGCGTTATTAGATCAATTTGTACGCATCTTTCGAGAACTTCTTGATTTTAATCGGGTTATTATCTAACTTTTGGTTTCCAATAATTTGTTGGGGTATCGCCAAGTTGGTAAGGCAATAGATTTTGATTCTATCATTCCCAGGTTCGAGTCCTGGTACCCCATCCACTCACTTCTCACCACCTATGCTTCGCTTTCGCTTCGCCTCGTGATCGTTCGTTAATATTGGTCGCTCCGCTCCTGGATGGGGTTCCAGGACTCGAACCTGAGCGCAGCGAATTTAATTGGACGAGTCCTGGTACCCCATCCACTCACTTCTCACCACCTATGCTTCGCCTCGTGATCGTTCGTTAATATTGGTCGCTTAAATATAATAAACTCCAAACCCTAGAAGAACCATGATCCCGATGACTTTCATCATGCTCATTTTTAAAATGAAAGTAAGAGCCACGGCGATGAGTGCTAAAATTAAAGACTTTAGATCAAG
>JAYUKO010000194.1:0-3719 GCA_043764415.1 Bdellovibrionales bacterium
TTCGCCCAACGAGTATGAAGCGACTTTTGATGCAATCAACTGCACCTGTTCTTGATAAATAATAATTCCATAGGTTTCTTTGAGAACATCTTCGAGCTCGGGAAATAGGTAAACAACCTTAGCCTCGCCGTGCTTTCTCTTAGTATAATCGGGAATCATATCCATAGGACCCGGACGATAGAGGGCATTGATGGCCATTATGTCTTCAAAACATGTCGGTTTGATTTTTTTAAGGGCGTCGGTGATCCCATCACCTTCGAACTGGAACACACCCGCGGAATCACCGCTGGACATTAAATCGTAAATATTTTTATCGCTCAGCGGAATTTCTTGCGGAGTGATGGCTTTATTGCGATTTTTAAGTATCAACCGCAAGGTGTCTTGGATGTGTGTCAGTGTTTTTAGACCTAAAAAGTCGAATTTAATCAGACCAATTTTTTCGGCGTGCTTCATATCGTACTGAAGCACGTTTTCACCTTCGGCCCCGCGATACAGAGGCGCATGGTCCACGAGCCGACCATCGGCGATCACAACACCTGCGGCGTGGATCCCGGCATGTCGTACAAGGCCTTCGATGCGCTGAGCGAGATCCATCAACGTATTGATCTGCGGATTGGCCTCCATGGCCTCACCGATGCGCGGTTCGAGCTTTAAGGCCTCTTCGATGGTGAGTCCTAATTTGTCGGGCATGAGTTTCGAAATCACATCCACATCGGCATAGACCATTCCCAGCACGCGACCCACATCGCGAATAGCGGCCCGCGCTTGCAAACGTCCATAGGTAATAATTTGCGAAACGCTATCGAAACCATATTTTTCCGTGACGTAACGGATGACATCGCCGCGTCGTTCTTGACAAAAATCCACATCAAAATCCGGCATGCTCACCCGTTCGGGATTGAGGAATCGTTCAAAAATTAAACTGTAGCGAACCGGATCGAGATCTGTGATCTTCAGCGTGTATGCAACTAATGACCCTGCGCCCGAGCCCCGCCCAGGCCCCACTGGAATTTCATTGGTCTTCGCCCAATTAATAAAATCTTGAACGATGAGAAAGTAACCTAAAAAGCCCATGCCTTCGATCACTTTGATTTCATATTTTAAGCGATCAAAATACTGGGGCTTGTTGGCGTCTTCGACAGCTTCACCGCGTTTTTCGGCCTCCTGAAAGCGATCTTCGAGGCCTTTAAATGTAAGACGCTCCATCTCTTCTCGAAGGGTCACACCCTCGGGAGTTGGAAACGACGGCAAATGGTAAATGGCTTTGCCGTTGGCATCTTTGAGTTTAAAATCCACCTTACAACGGTCCGTGATTTCGAGAGTGGCGTCGCAAACGCCCGGCACATCTTTAAATAGATCCTGCATTTGCAGAGGAGACTTAAAGTAAAATTCATCGCTCCCTAAACGAAAGCGCGAAGGATCGTTGAGGGTTTTGTTACTGCCGATGCAAATCAAAACTTCCTGCGGCAACTGGTCTTCTTTGTTGAGGTAATGGACGTCGTTGGTCGCAACACAACGTATGCCAAGATCTTTTCCAGCCTGTAATAAAAACGGATTCAGTCGCTCCCACTCGGGCGTTCGAGTGCGATTGAGCTCGAGGTAAAAGCGATCGCCAAAAATATCTTTAAATTGTTTGATTTTATCGTAGGCCATATCTGTGCCCACTTTTAAAAAGGCTTGGGCCACTTCGCCGTACGTACCACCGCTGAGGGCAATGAGATCTTCGTTGAACTCTTTAAGGACTTCGTAATCAATGCGCGGTTTGTAGTAAAAGCCTTCTTGATAACCGATGCTGCTCAGTTGACACAGATTTTGATAGCCTTTGTAATTTTGCGCAAGCAGCACGAGGCGCGTTGAATTTGGTTTACCATCTGTGCTGCTTTTGACTTTGCGTGATTGCGGCGCCAAGTACGCATCCATCCCGATGAGGGCCTTTAGTCCCGCATCTTTGCACGCAAAATAAAATTCAATAGCGCCAAATAAATTTCCATTGTCGGTCATCGCCACGGCGGGCATACCAAAACTCTTTGCACGCTCGGCAATTTTTTTAGGTAAGCACGTGGCTTCTAAAAGTGAGTATTGAGAATGAACGTGCAAGTGGACAAAAGACATCCTACTCCCACTCAATTGTGCCAGGCGGCTTGCTTGTCACATCATAGACAACACGATTCACCTGGCGCACTTCGTTGGTAATCCGATTGGAAACTTTTTGTAAAAACGCTGGTTCAAAGGCAAACCAATTGGCCGTCATTCCATCTTGCGATGTGACCGCACGCAGAGCGAGGACCTGGCTGTAGGTTCGCGCATCACCCTGCACGCCCACAGTGTACACTGGCAAAAGCACGCAGAAGGCCTGCCAAATTTTGTCGTATAAACCCGCCTTGCGAAGCTCGTCGATGTAAATGGCGTCGCAATCTTTTAAAATTTCCAAAGATTCTTTATTCACTTCGCCGATAATGCGAATCGCGAGCCCTGGACCCGGAAAGGGATGGCGCCCTAAACTGTCTGCGGGAATTTGCATCTGTCGACCGATGGCGCGCACTTCATCTTTAAAAAGCTCACGAACAGGTTCAACAAGTTTCAGCTTCATCTTAGCCGGCAAACCACCCACATTGTGGTGGGATTTGATGGTTACGTTTTCGCCTCTTAAAGAAACACTTTCAATCACATCTGGATATAGGGTTCCTTGCGCTAAAAAATCTGCTTTTAGCTTGAGATCCTTAATACTTTTATCAAACACTTCAATAAAAACCCGACCAATGGCTTTGCGTTTGTCTTCGGGATCGGTCTTTCCTTTGAGCTCACGTAAAAATTCGTCTTCAGCATCCACGCCGTGCACGTTGAGTCCCATTTTTTCGTAGCGCTGCATGACTTCTTCGTACTCGTGTTTGCGCAGGAGTCCGTTATTCACAAATACACAGTGCACTCGCTCAGCACCGAGCGCCTTTGTACAGAGTGTTGCCACCACCGTGGAATCCACGCCGCCGCTTAAGGCGCACAACACTTGCCCGGTGGGGCCGACCTGAGTTTGAATTTGTTTTTTAAGTTGCTCGACGATATTGCCTGGACTCCAGTTAGGCTCGGCTTTGCACATATCGAAAACAAAATAACGAATCAAATCATCACCAGATTCCGTGTGCGTGACTTCGGGGTGAAACTGAAAAGCCAACGCCCGCGGGCCTCGCATGGCTGCGGCATGATGATTGTCCGACTGCGCGATGATTTCAAAACCTGGCGGCGCCTTTTCGACCACATCGCCGTGACTCATCCAAACTGAATGCTTTAACGGAATTTTATCATTGAGTTGCGCACTCCACTGAATTTCGCGATGCCCATACTCTTGGACTTTAGCAGTTTCAACCTGACCACCTAGGCTCTTTGCCATCAGTTGCATGCCGTAACAGATGCCGAGCACTGGCGCAATATTTGGAAGCTGCTCCACATTGCGCAGAGGTGCTTTGGGATCATTCACCGATTGCGGTCCACCACTGAGAATAATTCCCGCAGGATTTTTACTTTTGATTGTTGCCAAATCCACATCGTAGGGAAGGATTTCGGAAAACACCTGAAACTCCCGCAAACGCCGAGCGATCAACTGCGTGACTTGCGACCCAAAATCTAAAATCAAAAAGTTATTCATAGCTCTCCACGAAAAAGTATTATGTTACGCGAAGGTACGGACACACTTTTTGGGACTCAGAGCATTACGAATTTAAAAT
>JAYUKO010000195.1:0-13128 GCA_043764415.1 Bdellovibrionales bacterium
CTTGGCACAAGAAAAATTTGAAAGATTCGGTAATTACATTCTCCTCGAAAAACTGGCTGCGGGCGGTATGGCCGAGATTTATCTTTCAAAGAAGCTGGCGGCCGAAGGGCTGCAAAAGTTTGTGGCCGTAAAACGAATCCTCTCCCAGCATTCTGCGTCTGAAGATTTTATTCGCATGTTCAAAGATGAGGCCAAGATTGCCGTTAATATCTCGCACAGCAACGTGGTTGGCATTCATGATTTTGGTGTAGAAAACAAGCAGCTTTACATCGTGATGGAATATATCGAAGGCAAAAACCTTCGGCAGATTTTGAATCGCTTGAAGCAACTCAACAAGCGTCTTTCGGTGAGTCACATTGTGTATGCCGCCAAGATGATTGCCGCGGGTCTTGATCATGCCCACCGCTTGATCGACGCAACGACTGGCGAACCTCTTAACATCATCCATCGCGACATGAGTCCGCAAAACGTGATGGTGAGCTTTGAAGGCGAAGTTAAAATTATCGATTTTGGAATTGCAAAATCTACCACGCAGCAAGAGAACACTCGCGTTGGAACCCTGAAAGGGAAATTCGGCTACATGAGCCCCGAACAAGTGGATGGCCTGGAAGTCGATGCACGAACAGATATTTTTGCTCTGGGAATTATGCTTTGGGAAATGCTTAGCGAGCAAAGATTGTTTTTGAGCAATAACGAAATGACCACGCTGCGAAAAATTCGCGATTGCAAAATCCCAAGTTTACGTCAGATCGATCCAAATATTCCCATTGAACTCGAAAAAATTGTTAACAAGGGTTTAACGCGTAACAAAACTCAGCGCTACCAAACAGCCGCCGAGCTGCAAAAAGATTTACAAAGCTTTTTAAATCGCTACAACCCTGATTTTTCCAGTCAGGATTTTAGCGAGTTTATCAAAGAGACTTATGCTGAAGAAATTATAGATGCCCGCAAGCGACAAGTGGCCTACTCTAAAATTGACATCCCCCAAGTTGTGGAACCACAACACGAGCGCTTTAATCCGCGCACCGAGAACATCACTCAATCCATGACGTTTTCAAAAAATACGACGGAGAAAATGAATTTTGACGACTTAAAAATCGAACGACTGGGAATTGCGACCCAACCGGCGATCATCACTCAAGTGAATCCGTCTCCTCAGTTGGGAGAGCTTAGTCAATCGCACTTGAGTGTGAGTAAAAATCCTAACTTTGCAAATTTGGGAACAAATGCAACTCGACAAGCGGCAAACACTCCGGGATCGAAAAAGTCTATAAAAATTGACTATGCTGCCCAGGGAAATTCATCGTCAATTTTCGGCGGTCTGGTGTTGATGATGGCCATTGGCATTGGCGGTTTTGGGGTGATTAACGAAATGCGTCCTTATCTTGTTGCCAAGCAGTGTTCGCAACTAAAATCCATGGGATTGCCCTTGCAGTGCTTTCAAGAAGGCACAGGCCAGTCGCAGTTGGCTTCGAAAACTCAGCCGCTTCTTAAGGTCACGAGCGATCCGATCGGCGCCCATATTTATATAAATTCCAAGCCAACCAACCAAATGACGCCGGCCGAGGTTGAAGTGGATGGCAGCAAACCCTTCTTGTTATCGCTCTCATTGGGCGGCTACCAAAATGAATCTCGGCGTTACAATGGTCTCCCACCTGGCAATTTTTTATCGTTTAAGTTGACGAGTATTCCGTCTGGCTCCATCGTTGTCCGCGTTGTTGGCGGCGAAGCTTTCCTGGGAACGCGTAAACTTCGCAATGGCGAAAAACTGGTGGTCGATGCCAACAAGGAAATCGTCCTGACCACAGTCAACCCAATTTCCGGCACCAGCAAAGAAACCCGCGTCATGGTCAATATCAACGAGACCAAAGAAGTTATACTTTCTCCTCGATAGCGCAGCGATCAAAGCCTTTACTCACCTTCATAACGTGCTACTCTGCAAGGCATGAATTTACAGCTATTTTCCCTCAGTAACGGTCTCCCCCACAGTGCAATTCCCTTCGATCAAGTCAACAACAGTGAATTTACAAGTCTCCTTAAAGAGGGCATTGCGCAAGCAAAGTTGACCATCGAAAAAATCAAAACTCAGCGAGCCTTGCCCGATTTTGAAAACACCATCGAAGCTTTGGAGTTTACTTCGCTTTCGTTGGAAAGGGCGTCGGGAGTTTTTTTTAATCTCATGCATTGCTGCACGAGCCCCGAGATCGACGCGCAAGCTGATCAGATTTCCGCTATGCTAGCCGAACACGGCAACGATATCCAACTGGATGAAATTTTATTTTCTAAAATTAAAACTGTGTACGACCAGCGTGCCCAACTCAATCTGACGTCGGAGCAGCAGATGCTCCTCAAAAAATACTACGAGGATTTCGCACGCAATGGGGCGCTTTTAAATGCGCAACAAAAGGATCAATTGCGCGAGATCGATAAAGAGCTTGCGCAAATCACTCCGCGTTTTGGGCAGAATCTTTTAAAAGCGACGAATGCCTTCTCGTTAAAAATTAAAGACGCAAAAGATCTTGAAGGATTACCCGATAGCGCCATCAAAGCCGCCGAGGAAACTGCTAAAGAAAATGGTGCTAATAAAAATACGACGGACGAATGGCACTTTTCACTGCATGCGCCAAGCCTGATGCCGTTTATGACCTATGCAAAAAATAGAGAACTACGCCGACAAATGTGGACGGCCACCAACCAACGGGCGTTCCGCGATGAGTTTAGCAATACCGCTTTATGTGAACGAATCGCCGTTTTGCGGGCCGAGCGCGCACAGCTTTTGGGTTATAAAACCCATGCGGACTTTGTGCTTTCGCGCCGCATGGCTAAAAACTCCACCACCGTGCGCAACTTTATCAGCCAACTGCTCACTCCCTCCATCGCCGCCACCAAAAGAGAAGTGGCCGCCATTCGCGAGCTGGCGCAGGACCTGGATGAGATCTCCGAGATCATGCCCTGGGATTTTGCCTACTACTCCGAAAAGCTCAAAGAAAAACTCTATCAATTTAGCGAAGAGGATTTGCGCCCCTATTTTCAATTGGAAAAATCCTTGGACGGAATTTTTCAACACGCGGAAAAACTTTTTGGCCTCACGTTTCGCGCCAACAATCAACTGCCGGTTTACCATCCCGACGTGAAACCCTTCGAAGTGCACGATGCCAACGGCTTTGTGGGATTGTTGTATTTTGATGTGTTTCCACGAGCGAACAAACGCGGTGGCGCCTGGATGACAACCTTTTTAGATCAAGGCTCCGACGGAAAAGTGCGCTATCGGCCACACGTGAGTATCGTGTGTAATTTTTCAAAACCCACGCAGGAAGAATCGTCTTTGCTCACGTTTGGCGAAGTGCAGACGCTGTTTCACGAGTTTGGTCATGCCTTGCATAGCCTTTTATCCAACTGCACGTACCCTAGCCTTGCTGGCACCAATGTCCTTTGGGACTTTGTTGAACTGCCATCGCAAATCATGGAAAACTGGGCGTTGGAAAAAGAAACTCTTTCGCTGTTTGCCAAACATCACAAAACCGGCGAGTTGCTACCCGACACTCTATACACCCAGCTGAAAAAGAGTAAAAACTTTAACGCGGGTTTTGGCAGCCTACGTCAGTTGAGTTTTTGTCTGGTCGATTTAGCGTGGCACGATGTGGTTCCGGGCACAGCGCTCAACACGTCAGAGCTCGAAGATTCCATTCTTAAGCCGCTCGCTGTGCTTCCGCGCATCGAGGGCACAAACTTTTCAGTCACCTTTTCGCATATTTTTGCAGGCGGCTATTCGGCAGGTTATTACAGCTACAAGTGGGCCGAGGTGCTGGACGCCGATGCCTTCGAGGCCTTCCTCGAAAAAGGCGTTTACAACAAAGAGGTGGCGCAAAAATTTCGCGACAACATCTTAAGTCGCGGCGGTACCGAAGAGCCCGATGTCCTCTACCGCAACTTCCGCGGGCGCGATCCAGATCCCAAGGCCTTGCTGCGCCGATCGGAATTGATTTCATAAGCTTGGCACGAGACTGAACTCCACTAAATATTGTTGCCTTTAAAATTTCTCATGGGATATCCTCCCTTTATATTAACGGGGGTTCCTATGAAATTATCAATTATTCTTTCTTTCATCTTATCCGTAAACATCGCGAACGCTGCAGATTGGCAGACGGCCGATTTTACCTTGGATGGATCTCTATTAGATTTCGCACAAGCTCAAAGATACCCGTCGTTTCACCTCAACGGCGTGGGCTGGGTTCGTACCTTTGGTTCTGGTTCTTCTCAGGGCAAGATAGTTGTTAAGGGACAAAATCATAATTGCGACAGTGTTGGAAAAGCATATCACCTCGCTACGGGTGTAAATTTATATTATTGTTTTTTTACTATAGATCGCTTCACTGAAGTGATCGTTAACAATGCTGAAAAAGGCGAGCGATTTGAAGAGTCGATATCAACCATGGGTAGCTATTTTTCTAAAATAAGCGACCAACGAATCATGATTTTGATTGGTCATGACTCAACAGGCATCGAATCCTATAGCATTGATTTTTTAGATCCTAAAACTCAAGCTCTGCAAACCGACTTAGTCAGTACGGCAACGTCACTAAAGCCTTTTTAAAGTTTGAGTGGCATTGGTCAGTGTAAATTAACGCTCCGCCCGTGTCGTAGCGGCAGTGAAAAAAATTAAATCTCTGAAATTGAGTATTAATTTTCTAAAACCGATATCCCAAAATCAGCCCATTTGCTGTGGGAAAGGCATATACATTGCTCTCTTTGCTCGCATAGGAAAACAGTGCGTAGCTTTGCCACACTCGAAAACCTAACCAGCCAAGCACGGCCCAGGGGTTGGCACCACTGCAATTGCTTTGAGTGTTTCCATTCGCAGAAGTCGTGTGACAATCGGTTGCGGTTGCCACCATCACTCCGATGGTTCCAACTTCGCCAAGGGTCCACTTCCATCCATCTTCCATATAACGTCCCTGAACTACATGACCAATTCCAAAACCCGTCAACGTTCCGATAAATGCTCCTGTGTAATTCTGCGCTTCAGGCCCATAAGTGCGAAGGGCCATTTGCGTTTCATTAACACCTTTGAGGTTTACGGGCGCATTTTCTTCCAACAGATCGATCTTTTCGGTGAGTTTCTCATCTTCTTTGCGAAGATCGCTGTTAGGGTCATAACCAAATAGTGCTTTGGCGATACGAGTACCGCCTCCTTCTTTCTCAGATTTTTCGTCAATTTCGTCGCGAATTTGGTTTCGTCGGATTCGAAGCTCTGCAACTTTTCGGCCTAAATTAAACTGTTCGGAGAATTCAGGAAATTTCTTTTTATCGCAGGCTTCACCTGAGGCAAAACTCATCATTCCAACTTTGTAGCCGTTGTCTGGCGTACAGAATTTTGTATTTCCTTCGAACCATGCGTTTTTATAAACATCTTCATCTACCGTGTTCACCGATAACTCGCATTTTTTGACATGGGATAAATACTTATCTTCCGTCTCGCCTCGTTCACCGTCGATTTTGCCGATTCGAGCCCAATCCGGTTGCGCACACTGCTCCTTGGGCAAGGAGGAACAGCCGACTCCACCAATTGCAAAAACGGCGAGAATAAAAATATTTTTCACTGAGGACTCCCTATAAACTCATTGCTTGCGACAAAATCCACGAACGAAAGTGGGGAATGTACATCGCGAAACTTGCCGTGTGGCATTCACGATCGGGCTCGGTACCCACCGTAAAAGAATTGATACCAATTAATTTTACTTGTTTGCCTGAGGTCACAAAAATCGGCGCTCCGGAGTCGCCTCGACAAAATCCACCGGTTTTATTTTTTTGATTAAAACCGATAAGGCCATCTTTGATGTAAACATCGTTTTTATAACTCTTACTTGTGGTTCGCAAAGTCAGTGCATCTGATTTTTTTTCATCTGTAATTCCAAAACCGAGCATGACAAGATCGTCGGTGTCTCGTGCACTCAAACCATCATAAAGTGACATCGGTTTATACCCGAAAGCAAGTTGATCGCGAAGCTTAATAAGTGCAAGATCGGCCTTGCTTTGAGGGCTACCATCAAATTCCGCGTGCACCCTCATCGCTTGAGCATTTACCTGAGTAGAATCAAAAATTACCTTAACGGCCGAAGGGTTTACGCCGTGTACGCAGTGGGCCGCTGTCAGTAATATGGAATGAGTGATTGGCACTGCCGTACAGGAGGTCGTTTTCCCATTTCGCACGACCGTTAAAAGAACTGCATATTTGTAAATTTGATTGGCTGGCTTCACATCCTGCCCGTTAACAATTTCAAGGCTTTCATCTTTTGCTGACTGCGCTTTCGAAAGATTGGTACCAGTCAACGCTGTGACCGGATCGTCACTCACTAAGCCGTCTAGCACGGCACAACCTGATAGTATTAAAGTACAAAACAGTAAAAGCTGACTCGAGAAATGCCTTATCAACATAATTGTATTAGCTTCCAACCTCTAAACAGAGTCAATCGCCCCGTGTCGCCTGTAGTACGCGGTCGATCGGTGAAGGCCTCATCTGCCCTAAAAGCGGGCATCAACGCCGCCTGTAAATAGCACTTCTGCTTTACTAATAACCGGCTCGGGCCTACTCTGGCGAAAGTATGAAAATTCAAAATGTTGCCATCATTTATCGAGACAAAACACCGCGCGCTAAATCCCTTGCAAAGGATGTTTGCGAGTGGCTGCGAAGCAAAAAAATAAATGTGTTTTTCCAAAAAGGAAAAGCCACCCACAGTGACGCCAAGGCCGTTGAAACTCCGGCGCAGATGAAGAATCTGCATCTTGTGTTGGTGCTTGGGGGCGATGGCACGTATTTGGAGGCCGTTCGCTTTTTGGGCGACTCGCAAGTTCCTGTACTGGGCATCAACTTGGGGTCCCTTGGTTTTTTAACCGAAAACCGTGTGGATGAAGTTTACGAAGTTTTGGAAAGCGCGCTCAATGGAAAAATGAGAAAAGAGCCCGTAGCATTGATGAGTGTGCAGATCAAAACGCGAGAGGTGCAAAAATTTATCGCGCTGAATGACATTGTGATTGAACGCGGGCAAAGCACGCACCTCCTCAACATCGGGATGTATTGGGACGGCGATTTAGTTACCGAAACCAAAGCCGATGGGATGATCATTTCTACCCCCACCGGATCTACGGCCTATAACTTGGCAGCCGGTGGCCCCATTCTTCAGCCCAATGTGCACGCCATCGTAGCTACTCCCATCTGCCCCCACAGTTTGACCTCCCGGCCCATTATCTTTCCGGATGACAAAGTTCTTTCGGTCAAGATCCTAGGACAAAAGCGAGCGGGAACGCTCTCCATCGACGGACAACGGCGAGCGGACATTAACGAAGATTGCGAAATTTTAATTCAACGCCACAAGCTCGAGCATATTGTATTGCGTAAGACCTCCCACAACTTTTTCTCGCTCTTGCGCGAAAAACTCAAATTTGGTGAAAGAGATTAAAGCTCGGAGAGCTAAACTAGGAGACAGATGCTTGTAGAACTTAAAGTTTCAAACTTTGCCATCATTGACCAAATTCAATTGGAGTTTGGCGCCAACCTCAACATCATCAGCGGTGAAACCGGAGCCGGTAAATCGGTCATTGTACGAGCTCTTGGGTTGCTAATGGGAGCCAAATCCCACAGCGAGGATGTGCGCGAAGGTCTTGACCAGTCGGTGGTGGAGGGTCACTTCGACCTCACCTCGCGGAAAGATATTTTAAGCTCCCTCAAAGAGTTTGGCATCACCTCGTCCGAACAGGAACTCCTCGTTCGTCGAATCATTAGCCGCGATGGAAAAAACCGTGTGTACATCAACGGGCATCTCTCCACTCTTGCCGATCTTAAAAATATCGTGGCACCCATGGTGGAAGTCACGGGTCGCGCCACACCCCTCATCGAAGTCACAAGCCAAAACGAAAATAAAAACCTGCTCTCTTCGCAATACCACCTAGATATGCTGGATCAGTTTTGTAAAACATGGGAACTTCGTAAAAAGGTGCAAACTCTGTTTTCGCGGATCCAAGGAATCGAAGACGCTATTCTCGAGTTACAAAACTCCTCGCGCGATCGCAGTCAGCGCGTAGACTTTATAAAATTTCAAATCGACGAAATTTCTAATCTTGAATTGGATGTCGAGCAAGATGCTGATCTTGAGGATCGACTCAAGGTCCTTAAAAATCAAAACTCGCTTTCGGCGTTTTATCAAAACTCCATCGAGGTTCTCGAGGGCGATAGCGACAGCGTTCTCTCCCTTCTCGACAAAGTGCTGAAAGCCGCCACTGGCCTCAAGCACCGCCCGGAAGGCATTGAAAAATCCATTCAAGATTTACAAACAGCCAAACTTCTGGTGTTGCAAGTTGCTTTTGATATCAACCAGCTGGCTGGTCAGTCGTTGGACGAGGGCGAGCTGGATAAATTGGAATCTCGCCTGTCGGACATTCGCCGTCTGCAAAAAAAGTTTGGCCCCTTGGTGCAAGATATCTTAACGGCCTACGACGAGATGAAAAGTGAGTTGGACACTTTGGAAAACTGCGATGAAAAAATCGCACAGCTTGAGATGGAAAAAAAGGCGATCACTGTCGAACTTTCTCCATTGCTGCAAAAACTTTCACAGCAACGCGCCAAAGGCTCTTTAAAGCTTTCCGATCTGGTCAATCAGGAGCTCGCAGAACTCAACATGAAAGGTGTGCTGTTTTCGATCAGCATCGAAATCGCCCCGGTCAATGCCACCGGCCAAGACGCTGTGATGTTTGCCATTCAGAATGGGCCCAAGGGCGAACAGCGCCCTCTACAAAAATCAGCCAGCGGCGGAGAGTTGAGCCGAATTCTCCTTTCGCTGAAAGTCGCTGTGGGTGAGATCGACTCTCCTCGCACGTATCTTTTTGACGAAGTAGATACGGGAGTCAGTGGCCCCACCGCGCAAAAGGTTGGCAAGAAGCTCAAAGAAATTGCCCATGGCCAGCAAGTGATTTGTATCACCCATTTGCCGCAGGTCGCGTCGTTTGCCGACCAACATTATTTTATTTCGAAAAAATCTGTGAAAGGCCACATGAACATGACGGCCGTTGCCTTGACCGGCAAAGAGCGCGTGGAAGAAATCGCACGTTTAATATCTGGAGAAAAACTCAGCTCTACGAGCCTTGCCCATGCAAAGCAACTTTTGAGCGATGCGCGCTCTTAATAAGATAGGTGGAAATTAAAGCCGATCCCACTGCGCCTAGGGCGCAGGCGCCAGCACCAAAGCCCACAGCATGGCCTAAACCAAAGCCGGTGAATAGATCGGCCACAGAGTTTAAAACAAAAAGCTGGATGCACGCAAAGACAACGGAAAGCACACCAGTAAATAGAAATACCAGAGCGGTTTTACCCTTCACCAGCAACCACACTCGCGTGCTAAGCCGATAATTTAAATAAATTATCAAAACCCAACTGAAAAGACCCACAAAAAACACAGTCAGCGCCCCTGCGATTTGGAAAGAATATTCACTCATTAATGGCCTCTCACTTAAATTCCGTTTTACAAAGTCAGCCAGCTCCACTGCCTGCCTTGTTTGGATAAAACTTTATAGCTGTCATCCCAACTGCCCAGGTTGTAACTGGTCATCTTTTGGCCGCTGACGATAAAGGTGGTTTCGTCGCGCAGATGCACATGGCCGGTGATGATGGTTTGAAATGGTCGCACAGCAAAAACTTTTTGTGCATGGGTATGGATTGTTTTTAAAATTCGCTGGGGATCGCGTAGGGAGTTTGTGTAGGCGCGACTGGTTTTACTCATGGATTTTCCAAGCCAGGCCACCAAAAAGCCGGGTAAATAAAGGGCAACAGCTCGCATAATGGGAGTTCGCAAAAGCCAACGTAAAAACAAATAGCCTTTGTCCTCCGGGTCCATTTGATCTCCGTGCTCAATGCGCACAATCTCGTCGTCAAAATGAAAGTACTCGGGGTCGCTATGAACAATAAGGCTTAGGTCATCTTGCCAATATTTTTTCAAGTGGAGATCGTGATTGCCTTCGAAGTAATGAATTTCTGCTCCCGATGTGATGAGCTTTTGCATCACTTCGATAAGTGGCTGGAATTTTTGGATGAAGTACTGATGTTTGCCAATCCACAGATCAAAAATATCGCCCACTAAAAAAACGGTGGAGTCTTTGGCTTTGGGCTCGAGGGAAATAAAAAAGCGCAGAAGAGTCTGCGCTGGGTCGTCGTTCATATCTCTCAGATGTAAATCTGAGAGAAAGTAGTAACTTTTCATTACATCCCGTCCTGCGACTCCTCATTGCGTTGCTTGCGGCGAAGATAGGTCGGAACATCGAGATTGGATTGATCAAACGGAGAGCTAAGATCCGCAGCTGCAGCTTTCGCGGCGGCATTGTGATCCAAACTCATTTCCATGCTCAACTGTTCGGTGGGTAACTCCCGTTGTTTGAGGGCCTGCTCGCGGTACGCTTTCGCTTTTGCGATCAGCATATCGCGAGAGTTTGCAGCCGCGGCGTGGGCTGCGGCTTCGGCATTGTACTGAGGATGTGCTGGGTCGATGATTGGTGCTACTGACTCTTCAATCATAGGTGCAGGTGTTGGCGGCATGATCGGAGCTGCTACTACCGGCGCTTGTTGAACAGCTGCCTGATACACTGGCTGCTGCGGAATCGGCGGCAACGGCTGCTGAGGTATTACCTGCGCAGGAACTGGCTGATACTGTGGCTGATAATACTGCGGCGGTGGCTGCTGCTGAGACTGAGTCATATACACAGGCTGCTGCGGCTGAGCTTGATAAGAGTAGTGCTGAGGAACACCGAGCTTAACTTGATCGACGCCAAAGCCAGTGGCAATCACTGTTACGCGAACTTCGTCGCCCAAGCTCTCATCGATCACAGCACCAAAAATAATTTCAGCTTCTTCATGGGCGGCTTCGGTGATGAGAGTCGAAGCTTCATTCACTTCATGTAAACTCAAATCTCTTCCACCAGTCACGTTGATGATGATACCTGTAGCGCCATCGATCGAAATGTTTTCCAGAAGTGGAGAGGAGATCGCAGCCGTTGCAGCTTCTACAGCACGGTTTTCACCGGTCGCTGCGCCTGTTCCCATGATGGCCATGCCTTGCGTAGACATCACCGTGCGAATGTCGGCAAAATCAAGATTGATCAAACCGCGAATATTTATAAGGTCTGAAATCCCTTTGACGGCCTGAAGTAAAACTTCATCGGCTTTACGGAACATATCCAAAAGAGATGTTTTTTCGTGCGAAATTGAAAGTAGCTTTTGGTTTGGAATCACGATGAGTGTATCCACACTTTCGCGCAGTTCATTTAAACCACCAAACGCATGACGCATTCTTTTTTTGCCTTCAAAGCTAAACGGCTTTGTCACCACACCAATAGTCAGTGCGCCCAATTCTTTAGCGATCTTTGCAACGATGGGTGCGCCGCCAGTTCCTGTTCCACCGCCCATACCGGCCGTTACAAAAACCATGTCTGCGCCTTCGAGGGACTCAACGATATCGTTGTAAGACTCGATGGCCGCGCGCTTTCCAACTTCGGGATTGGCACCGGCGCCTAAACCGCGAGTCAGCTCTTTTCCAAGCTGAATTTTATTTTGCGCTTTGTGCGCTTCGAGAGCCTGACGATCTGTGTTCGCAACAACGAACTCCACCCCTGTGAGACCACCCTCGATCATCGTTGTTACAGCGTTGTTCCCGCCTCCACCAACGCCAATAACCTTGATCGTCGCCCCAATATTTACATTCTCTTCTAACTCAAACATAGGTTCCCCTTTGTTGCTTATAATAAATTCTCAAAATAATTTTTGATTCGATTAAAAGTTTCTTTAAAAGTGTCCGACAAAAACTCACTGCTTTCAAAACTTTGTCGATTTCTGGCGTGCTGCAGAAGACCCACTGTGACAGAAATTGCCGGACCTTGGGCCAGCGGATTTGTAGACAGAACGTTATTAACCCCGCCACGACGGATGGGAATATCAAAGGTAAACTCGCCAAGCTCGGCCAATCCTGGAAGCTGACTTCCGCCCCCGGTGAGCACGAGGCCCCCTTTGATATGACCTAGCAAACCCTCATCGTTGAGTTTGCGTAAGATCAATCCTAAGGTTTCTTCTGAGCGGGCCTCTAAGATTTCGGCGACAAGCTTAGCCGACACAACCTGCATGCCGTCGCCTTTGAGGGATTCGACTTCGACTTTTTCGTCTTCGCTGATCAAGTCCACAAGGGCGGCGCCATTGTTCTTTTTGATTTTTTCGGCAGACGCTTGCGGCGTTCGAAGGCCCACCGCGAGATCGTTGGTAAAATGCGAGCCACCGATGGGCAATGTTTGGCAAAGCACCATTTTGCTCTCTTTATAGACGATCAACTGGGTCATGGCTCCGCCCATATCTATAACGGCAATCCCCATCTCTTTATCCTCAGCCGTCAATAGCACTTCGCTGCAAGCCATGGGTTGAGGTAAGAATTCTAGGATATTAATATTGGAATGAGCCGCGCAATCACGAATGGTTTGTAATATTTTTTTTGCGCCCACAATCAACTGCGAATGCACTTCGAGCGACGTTGTTTTTTGACCGAGCGGTGCTTTGAAATGCTTTTGGCTGCCGATTTTAAAAAAGTGCGTAGAGTGATGCAGGATCTGCCGATCGCTGCGCAAAGGAACAAGGTCCTCGCCCACTTTTTTTACCAGCTCGATATCTTTTGCTGTGACCACTTTTTTAATCGACAGTACACCTTTGGCATTGATGCTTTCCAGAGTGATATCTGCCACCGACGCGTAAACGTCTTTGATCACGACATCATGGGTAATCTCGAGTTCGGTTTTTATTTTATGGATGGCTGTGGTGATTTCGCGGGCATCGATGATTTGCCCCTGATGAATGCCCTTGTGTGCAAGTTGGACTACCGAGACGATTTCCAATTTTTCGCCAGAAACACGACCCAACGCCATGACGACTTTGGCTGAACCCACTTCAAGACTTGTGTAATATTGTACTTTCTCTTTCGACATCCGCATCCTTGGATTTATGCTCACTATTACGGCAATACTGTCCGTTAGTAGGGCATCTATACCTTAGCCTACGAATGCTTACGCAGCCTGACAAGAACTTTTTTTGCAAAGCTTGCGTCGATGACG
>JAYUKO010000196.1:0-3664 GCA_043764415.1 Bdellovibrionales bacterium
ATATGCGTAAAGTTTTTGAATAAATCTTTTTCGCCGCGTTTGAGCGAAACATTCTCTAATTCAATAATTTTTTTCGGATTGTGATCGCGTTTTCCAAAATCAAAGGTAACAACTTTATCGCGCAACACGAATTTAAGATTTTGCACATCATCTTTTAAGTCGCCGGCGCGATCAATACGAGCCGTTTGTTTGGTCTGGCGTGCCTTGGCACCGCGACGCAACCATTCGGTTTCACGCCGTAGAGTGTTCTTTTGCGCCGACAATTGCGTGTGCCGTGCGCCGATCAGAGAATCTTTTAAATCTAAAAAGTCGGCATAGGTGCCACCGAAGCGAATCAATCCCTCAGGGTTTTTAATATCCAAATCAAAAATCATATCGCAGGTGTTTTGTAAAAAAAGTCGATCATGGGTAATAATTAAATACGCCAAAGCATCTTGCGTGGATAAAAATTCTTCCAGCCACTGAATACTCACCACATCCAAATGGTTGGTTGGTTCATCGAGCAAGAGCAAATTGGGATCTTTCATCAACTCGCGCGCCAGCGCCACGCGCTTTAGCCAACCGCCAGAAAGATCTGACGTGGAACGCTGACCGTATTCGGTTTCCTCTTCCAGGCCCAACTTTGAAATCAATTCATACGCTCGAGCCTGAGAAGACGCGTCCTCGGGGTGCATGGCGCTCGATAAAAGCGCATCGATCACGATTTCATCTTTTTGAAAAGTGGGATTTTGCTCTAAGTAACCAACCACCAAAGATTTTGCAAAACTCACATCACCGACGTCGGGTTTAATTTTTTGCGCGATGATCTGCAGCATGGTGGATTTGCCCGCGCCGTTTGGCCCGATCAATCCAATCTTTTGACCATTCTCCACTGAAAAGGTGATATTTTTGAAAAGATTTTGAATTCCAAATGTTTTTGCAATTTTATGTGCCGAAATTAAAACGCCCACGTTACATCACCTCTTTTTGCATATGAACAAGACTGCGCCCAAAAGTTTCACCGCGAAGCATCTTTTGACAATGATCCATAACTTGCGACCGACCAAGATCCACGGTCTTCACCAACGACCACTCACAGCGAAGCGAGTTGATACTGTCCCACACTTTTTCCCGCAAAGGCCGCGGGCAAGTGGCGGAGCTTGTTCCGAGAATATTTACGCCTCGCAAAATAAACGGAAACACTGTGGTCTCAAGCTGAGCACTTTGTGCAAGGCCGATGGAGGCCACACTGCCATGGGGTTTGATTTGGGGCAGTAGCTGCGCAAGCACCGTTCCGCCCACGTTGTCGATGGCGGCCGACCATTTCGCAGACTCCAGGGGGCGGGAAGGCGCAGTGGGTGGGGCTTGTACGTCATCAGCGCCCCAACTTTTGAGCTGCTCCAGGGAAGAATCTTTGCGCGATTGATCTTCGTGCGCAAGTGACTTGCGCGACCATGCCGTGATTTTATAGCCCTTTTGTTTCAGCATTAACAGGCTCAAGCTTCCCACTCCACCTGTGGCGCCCGTAACCAAAACTGGCAAGGCTTCGGGTGTAAGATCATTTTTTTCCAATTGATGAATGGCCAAAGCGGCTGTAAACCCCGCTGTTCCCAGAATGGCGGCAGTTTCCAATGTCAGCGACGGCGGTTTGCGAATCACCCACGCCGCCGGAACTGTGATCACTTGTCCAAGACCCCCATCATTCATTTCGCCGATACCACAGCCTGTAACAATGACCTCATCGCCTTCGCGGAATTTTTCGGAGCGACTTTTGATAACAACACCCGAGGCATCAATCCCTGGAACAAGGGGAAGTTGACGTAGAATTTTTCCACGTCCGGTCACCGCCAGGGCGTCTTTATAGTTAATACTGGAAAAATGAACTTCGATTTGCACATCGTCATTTTTAAGTTCAGGGGGAATCTGCGGCAGCCATTCACACGTCAGTGAAGCAAAATCATCGGGATTGCCTGAGATATTTGAGGCTTTAAGGCACTGATAGGATTTCATGCGGAGATCATACTCTCCAAGCCTAGACAAAACAACCAGGGCTTTGTATGTTGCGGTTTGCGGTCGATAGCTATTTTTTAATCAGTTTGAGGTGATCAGTGTTTGAGCGTTTATCGGAAAGACTTTTAGGCAGCGTAAAACTTTTAAAGGGTCAAAAAAAGATCACCGAAGAAAACATCGAAGCGACGATCAAAGAGATCCGAATGAGCCTGCTTGAGGCCGATGTAAATTTTAAAGTCGTAAAAACCTTTATCGATCGCGTAAAGCAAAAAGCCGTGGGCCAAGAGGTTTTAAAAGGTGTTGATCCCGGCCAGCAATTTATCAAAGTCGTGCACGATGAACTGATCACCTTGCTCGGTGGCACGGCCACAGAGTTGCAACTTTCAGATCAGCCCAGCGTGATTTTTTTGGTGGGTTTGCAAGGGGTGGGAAAAACCACCACCGCTGGAAAACTTGCGCGTTTTATTAAAACCAAACTCAATAAAAAAATCGGCATGGCCTCTGTGGATATTTATCGCCCCGCCGCCATCGAACAACTAAAAACTTTAGGCCGCGAGGCCGAGGTGCCGGTCTTTGATACCAATCCCAATCAAAAAGTTTCGCAAACAGCGAGCCAGGTAAAAGTCTGGATGCAGGAGCAGGGACTGGATGTTCTGCTTTTAGATACGGCCGGTCGCTTACAAATCGACGAAGAACTCATGAACGAATTGCGCGATCTCAAAACAATTTTTAATCCACAAGAAGTGATTTTGGTTGCGGATGCCATGCTCGGGCAACAGTCGGTGAATGTGGCCGAAGGCTTTAATCAACAAGTGGGCTTGAGCGGCTTGATTTTAACCAAAGTCGACGGTGACGCTCGTGGTGGTGCCGCTTTAAGTATTCGCGAATCCATTGGTGTGCCGATTAAATTCTTGGGGATGGGCGAAAAACAGGCCGCCCTGGAAATTTTCCACCCCGATCGTTTAGCATCTCGCATTTTAGATATGGGCGATGTTTTAAGTCTTGTTGAAAAAGCGCAAGAAGTAATCAGTGAAGACGAAGCCAAAGAGTCGGCCCGCAAAATGATGAACAATGAGTTCACTGTGGAAGATTTCCTTGCCCAAATGCGCCAAATGAAAAAATTAGGCAGCATGGAAGGAATTCTCAAAATGCTGCCTGGTATGGGTCAAATGATGAAACAAATGAAGACAATGACTCCTCCTGACGAGGAATTAAAGAAAATCGAAGCCATTATTTGCTCCATGACGCCCCTGGAGCGTCGAGACCATCGAATTATCCATGGCTCACGTGTGGTGCGCATTGCCAAGGGCAGTGGGAATCGAGTGCAGGACGTAAACAAGTTTTTAAAGCAGTTCGAGATGGCAAAAACCATGATGTCGTCCATGATGAAAATGGGCATGGGCAAAGGTGGCGGAGGCGGGATTCCGGGCCTTGGAAAGCTGCCGTTTTAAGATATCTCCATGACGGGTAAATGCCATCTAACACGGCATTTTTTGGAAAAATTCCCACAAATCTTTACCCCACTTAAAATTCCTCTTGCTGAATATATTTTATCCAGGTAAATGCTTTTATTAATAAACAGTTGAGGTGTTGATGGTAGTTATCAGATTGGCTCGCTATGGTGCAAAAAAAGTCCCTAAGTATCGCATCATGGTTGCGGATTCTCGTCGTTGGA
>JAYUKO010000197.1:0-1022 GCA_043764415.1 Bdellovibrionales bacterium
GATCTTCGCGCTGCGCCTCAATTTTGTGTAAAAATTGCACCATATGGAAAATATTCATTACTGTGTTGATTTTACCAGCCAAAGAAACGATTTTTTAGGGCACAAAGCGCTTTTAGCGCTGTGAACTCGAGGGGGATACAAAATGAAATACAGTTTCGTTTTAGCAACGCTATTTTTAGCCATCCAGGCGCAGGCCGTGGCGCCGAGCCACGGCTACACACCCGAGCAAGAAATGGAGATGGCTCAGCACAATCAAAGCGTGCAAGCCTTTGAGTTTTTTAACGGTCTCTTCCGCTGGGATAAACAAGCGTCGTCTGCCACCATCGAGAGAGTGCCATTTGCTGAGTACAACCAGGTGGGTTATGTTCTTTTCAACGACAGTGGAGAGTTTAATTCCCTTGCGGCGAAAAAATTAATCGCAAAAAACCTACCACCCGGTGTGACGCTTGTTGTGTTTTCTCCGAACAGCGACAGAACCTATCTCAACCGAGTCTACAATTTTTTTGCTAAAGAAATGGGCTCCACCGATCGTCTGCGCATCGTGCATTTGCCCCATGATCCCGTTTCGGTAGATGGAAAAACCTATATTCCGAACAGCTTTTGGGCCCGCGATGGCGTTCCGGTTCCAGCGTGGAGTTTTGATAAATTCGGCAAAAAAGTTTTCACTGTGGTGGATGCGAAATACTATCATTACTTCGAAGCGGATGATGTGGTGAGCAAGCTTTTCGGTGCTGAGCTCGTGCAACACAATTACTTCCACGAAGGTGGAAACTTTTTGGCGAACAACCGCGGTGAGTGTTTAGTGGTCAACAATTCCCGTGCGCAACTTATTCCCGACGACACGTTTTTGGTAAAATACGGCTGCCAAAAAACTATTCGTTTTCCGCACACCAAGGGAATTGGTCATATCGACGAAACCGTCAAATTGATCAATGACGATTTAGCTCTCACAGACGACGAAGAGTATGCGGGAATACTTCGAGATAACGGCTTTCAGGTGATGATGGTTCCACGCCCCGAGC
>JAYUKO010000198.1:0-3652 GCA_043764415.1 Bdellovibrionales bacterium
CGCTGAGCCGAGCACTTGAAAACAGGGTGATATTGTAATGGCATTGATCAATCAGGAAACCAAAGAACTGCACTGCAAGATTGTTTACTACGGTCCTGCCTTGGGTGGAAAAACAACCAACATTCGTTGGGTGTTCCAGGCCACACAAAGTGGTCAAGAGCGTTCCGATATGATTGATTTTGATATGGGCAGCCCGGAGCGCACACGCTTTTTTGATTTCCTCCCACTTGATGTGGGGACCATTCGCGGCCTAAAAGTTCGCTTCCATTTATTTACAGTTCCTGGTCAGGTGATCTACGATGCCAGCCGACGTTTGATTTTAAAAAATCTCGACGGAATTATTTTTGTGGCGGACTCACAAATCGATCGCATGGACGAAAATATTATTTCGTTAAAAAATCTTGAGAAAAATCTTGAGCTCGCAGGCTACGACATTAAAAAGATTCCGTTTGTTATGCAGTATAATAAACGCGACTTACCAAACTCAGCCTCCATCGCTGAATTACGTACGGCTTTAAACCGCTACAATGCGCCCGATTTTGAAGCCGAGGCCGATAAAGGCGTAGGTGTGATGGATAGTCTAAAAACCATCTCCAAAACCATCGTTAGCACTCTAAAAAGCGGCAACGTTTAAAGAATGATTTCTCCTGTACAAATTCATCCCGTGGATTCGAAATTTTTTTCGGATGTGAGTTTATTTTTGCTGCAAAATACAGAAGCTGATCTGCAAGCCCAGCGATTGAATTTGCGCCGCCACCTTATTGATGGCCTCAAGCAATCCAAGCACTCCACACGACCAGAACTTTTGGATTTGCTCAAAGTTCCCCAACACTCTGATCTTTCCATCAGCCTTTCACACACCAAAACCTACAGTTGTTTTGGCTGGTGCCCCAAGCCCTCGGCTATTGGTGTTGATATCGAGGATTTAACACGTTTAAAAACCTCCCTGGTCGAACGGGTAGCTTCACCCAGCGAAATGTCCACCGCTCCCCGTTGGGAACTGTTGTGGTCTTGCAAAGAGGCCGTTTTTAAAGCTGTACCCGCTGTGAATGTTTTAAGTTTTGTCGAAATTTTTGACTTTTTACCTCTACAGAATGATCTCTGGCGCTTTCGCGCCCGCGAAACTAAGACCCAGACAGTCCTCCAGGGGTACGGAGAGGTGCGTCTCATTTTAGGACACACTCTCGCTTTTTTTAAATTAAATACTTAACTTTGGTCCAAGTCCTCCGATAGGTGATCAAGACCTAAGGAGAGTTTGTATGACCAACAATCGTGTTTCATCTCGTCACAATATTCAGCCACTCGAAATCCATGGAATGATTTCCATTGCCAACCTCACGCCCATTTGTGATTTTGGACATATTGTAGAAGCTTCTTCCTCGGGTTTTAAACTGATCATCAAACGCGATGACTTTTGTCAGTCCGAACACAAATCCACGATGAATTTGGACAAGCTCAACGGCACAGAAATCTCGCTTTATATTCCGATTATGGACTTAGATATCACCGGGCAAGTGACGCGCACAAAGTATGTGAGCAATAAAGAATTTGAAATCGGCATCGACTACTCGTCCGATGCACCTGAGTATTGGCGGGAGTGTCTATGCGATCTTCTCCCGCGCGCGAGTTGAGCTCCAGCAAAAGCTCAATCAATTTGATACTTATGATTGCCAGTCTTGAATATCGATCAAGTTACCATCGATATCTACGAAAAAGACCCAGCCAGAGCCGTCTTGAATGATTGCGGAATCAACCATGTCTGCAAAGTCGGCGACGTAGCCAATGAGTTTCCCATTTTTATAAATTGCAAAGCTATAATTTAAACGCAACGGCGTTGGGCTGCCCCATTCATTCGATGGATCCGTAATAAGGTCTTCCTTAAAATCCACGTGATCAAATTCACCAGAGTTCATTACGTAGTCTGCCCACTCTTCAGTGCGCTGTTGGTTGATCTTATCGACCTGCTCCGTCATCGCTTGAGGCCACTCAAAGGCGTCTACCTTCTCAACAGTAAATCCAGAAAACGTTTCGTAGTCTTCAAACGGACCATTGTTTTGTTGAGCCAACTCTTTCATTAAAAAGTACGAATTGGATTCAGCAAATGAAGATCCGAAACAAACTAAAGCAACAAGTAATGTAACAATCTGTTTTTTCATAATATTCTCCCTTAGGATGCACGTAACATTCTCATATTCACACAACAATCAAATTCCTTTGGAATTCAACTGAAGAGTGCGCTTTACAAAAAATTCAACGCGCAAAAAGCTAATTTTTGAATAAAATCCCAGTACTCAATCAGGATCGCATCAAATCGCATCAGAATTGCGAAGCAAGGTACGTTGTTGTTTTGAGTGCCTTTGACGATACTTCTTTTATCGCTTCAATGGTGAAGCGCCAAGAGCTGGAGGCGTAAAGCCCCGGTCGAAAATGGAGGAATTATGAAAATTATTTTGACGAGTTTACTAGGAATTCTTATAACCAGCGCATCGCTGGCTGCTTATGGACAAACCAATCCCCTGACCATAGTGGATCTTGCCGACGGCACAAAAATCCTTGCCGATGGCAACGGCATGACTGTTTACCTATTTGATATGGATGTGGATTCCAATTCAACTTGCTACGATGCGTGTGAAAAGGCTTGGCCACCGGTGCTTGCACCTGAAGGTCTTGCGGTGAGTGATGAAGTGGGAATCACGGTTCGCAAAGATGGCACTCAACAGCTCACTTTCAATGGCAAACCGATTTACTACTATGTGGGTGACGGCGCTCAAGGTGATATCAATGGAGATGGGCTCGGCGGTGTTTGGCACATTATCAATCAGTAAGTTGCGCATTTTGTATCAAGGGCAAAAAAAACGGCACTCGTTGGAGTGCCGTTTTTTTTCGTCATCTTGAGGCTTTGGCCGAAAGATCCTTCGCTGCGCTCCGGATGACGTGTTTGTCAGATGACGTCCTATTTAGTTACGACGGCTTCGGTTTTTACGTTAGCGACAACGCGGCGGTTTTTCTCGCGGCCTTCGGGTGTCGTGTTGTCAGCTGTGGGTTGTGACGGACCGTAGCCTTTTGCAGTGAGCCGGGCTTGGTCCACTTTCATTGTATCCACAAGATATTTTTTTACTGCGTCGGCGCGTTTTTGCGAAATGCGATTGTTCATTTTTTCAGAGCCCGTGTTGTCGGTGTGACCTGCAATTTCGGCTTTTGTCTCTGGGTACTTGTTCATAAACGCTGCGAATTTTTCAAGATCGGCGGTGAATTTTGCGTCGATCTCTGATTTTCCAGAGGCAAACTGAACGTTCAAAGCGATTTCCAATTTTTCGGTTTGTGCACAACCATAGGCTGTTACCTTTTGGCCGGCAGGAGTGCCTGGGCACTGGTCATCGGCATCTACGACGCCATCACCATCGGAGTCCATTGGAGCGGCAGCCACTGGAGCCGCTTCTTCTGCACTGGCTTTACCAAAGTAATAAGTCAGTGCAAACATCGGTGCAAATACGCTCATGTAGTTGGGTCCGCTGCTCCCGTAATTTAAGCGATAGTAATCTGTTTGCAGCGCCAACATCAAATCAGGTGTGAGCATGTATTCAAAACCGATGCGGCCCTTGAGTGCGACGTCTTCGCGAATATCGTCGGCGTTTGTTGCGTCGAAATCTTT
>JAYUKO010000199.1:0-12991 GCA_043764415.1 Bdellovibrionales bacterium
AACAGCTTAGTAAAAACAGAATGCTGGTCGAAAACTTTCGACCGTTTGGGTGGGACGACATATGCGTCTGGTGATCGCTTCGCGAAAAAGTGATCTGGCGCGAATACAATCTCTGCAAGTAGGCAAAGCGTTACAAAAACAGCATCCAGATCTCACAGTGGAGTACCACTGGCGTGAATCGTTAGGTGATGTGAACTTGAGCGATCCGCTCTGGAAAATGCCCGAAAAAGGAGTCTTCACCGAGGACTTTCGCAAAGGTTTGCTGAGCGGCGAATTTGATGTGGTTGTGCACTCGTGGAAAGATCTACCAACGGAAATTCGCGACGACACAGTCATTGCCGCCACTTTGCCACGCGAAGATGTGCGCGATCTGCTGCTGTTTAAAAAAAAAGACCTCGGAAAACAAAATATAACTCTCCTCAGTTCTTCTCCGCGGCGAATTTATAATCTGCAAAAAAATCTTCCTTCGTTGCTTCCTTCGGGCGTGTTGTCTTTGGATTTTAAGACTGTGCGTGGAAACGTGCAGACCCGTGTGCGCAAAATGCTCGAAGACCCAGAGGTTTCTGGGTTGATCGTGGCCAAGGCGGCGTTGGATCGTTTGCTGTCTGAGCAACTGGATGCTGAATTTCAGGAGACAAAACTTTTTCTGCGCAAGGCTTTAGCGGACCTTTTGTGGATGGTGTTGCCGGTGAGTTTAAATCCCACGGCGGCGGCTCAGGGAGCTCTCGCCATTGAGATTCGCAAGGATCGCAAAGATCTTCAGGAGTTGCTCAAAACTATAAACTGCGCCGAGACTTACGAAACTGTGCAAAAAGAGCGAGCGCTTTTGGCTGGTTGGGGTGGAGGGTGCCACCAAAAAATTGGTGTCACGGTTCTGCAAAGACCGTATGGCGAAATCACCTGCGCGCAGGGCCTTCACGATGCAGGTAGCGCCATCGATCTTTGGGAATTAACCAAATCCACGCCCACAAACTTTTCTAAAACTTCTTATTTTCCAAATACGACGCAAGAGGCGTTGTGGTTTGATCGCAAGTTTATCACACCGGCTGCCGATTTTAAAAAATACAACGCCCATTGGGTGAGCAAGGCCGAGGCTTTACCGAAGACTGTTAAAATATCTCCGGAACATCTTTTATGGACCAGCGGTGTGCGCACCTGGCAGAGCTTGGCTGCCCGGGGCCTTTGGGTGCATGGTTCCAGTGAGTCCCTTGGTGAGCGGGAAGATCTGCGTTTGCAGACGTTGGATTCTACGACTCGGCACTGGTGCAAGTGGACCCACGAGGGCGGAGAAGCCAGCGAAGATATGGATTTAATCAAAACTTATATATTACAAAGTAAAGCGCAAAAACCCCAACTATCGAAAGACACCGAGCACTTTTTTTGGATGAGTGGGAGCTCGTTTCGCGAAGCTGTGAAACACTATCCGTGGCTCGCTCATAAAACCCATTGGAGTGGGCCTGGTTTAACGTCTGAGGCGGTCTCTCGAGAGATAGCGGCACTCAAAGGTTCTGGGGCGGTCCATATTGCTTTGAACTTCGAAAAGTGGCAAAAATTATGGCAAGTTTAAAATTGTTTTTTTATGGAGTACCTTTCTATGAATTCAAAAGAGCTTTTTGAACGTGCATTAAAAGTCGCCCCGGGCGGAGTTCATTCTCCTGTTCGCGCCTTTAAGAGTGTGGGCGGCACACCGGTGTTTTTTGAATCCGCTCAAGGCGCCTATTTACAATCGGTGGAAAAAAAGAAATACATCGATTTCTGCATGAGCTTTGGGCCACTTTTACTTGGCCATCGCGATCCCGAAGTGCAAGAGGAAGTCCTGTCCATGGTGAACACCGCGTGGACCTTTGGCGCTTGCGAGCCGTACTCCTTGGAATTGGCGGAGTGGATGACCTCGCAACTTCCGTGGCTCGAAAAAGTTCGTTTTGTGAGTTCTGGCACCGAAGCGGTGATGAGCACCTTGCGAGTGGCACGTGCAGTGACGGGGCGCTCGAAGATTTTAAAGTTTGAAGGTTGTTATCACGGTCACTGCGACTCGTTGCTGGTGAAATCGGGAAGTGGTTTGGCGGGAACGTCAGCCAGTGACAGTGCGGGTGTGTCTCCGCAAGTGGCACAGGAAACTCTTGTGGCGCCGCTGGATGACGAAGAGGCCTTAGAAAAAATATTTGCCCAGCACCATTTGCAGATTGCCGCGGTGATTATCGAGCCGCTTCCGGCAAATTTTGGTCTGATTGTACAAAAGCAAAAATTTCTTAAAAAAGTCGCCGAGCTTTGCGAAAAAAATTGTACGCTATTGATTTTTGACGAAGTGATCAGTGGCTTTCGAGTGGATCTGGGCGGCATGGCGGCGCTGACGGGAATACAGCCCGACCTTGTTTGTTACGGAAAAATCATCGGTGGCGGTTTTCCCGTAGGCTGTTACGGTGGCAAAAAGAATTTTATGAATTTCGTAGCGCCCAGCGGCCCAGTTTATCAAGCGGGAACGTTGAGTGGAAATCCCATCGGCATGCGTGCGGGATTAACAACGTTAAAAAAAGCTGTGCGGGAAAACGCCTGGAGTGTCTTAAAACAACGCACCGAAGGTTTCAAACAGCAATTGGGATCGTTGTTTAACACCCATGGTGTAGATTTTAAAATCGCCCATCATCCGTCGTTATTTTGGATTCATGGCTCAGAGCTCGAGCACCCGGCGTCCCTGGGCGAGATTCCCTTGTCCCACGGCGAAAATTTTAAAAAATTCTTCCATGCCTGTTTAGACGAAGGCATCTATCTTGCTCCCAGCGGATTTGAGGTGAGCTTTTTATCGTTGGCCCATGAGCAAAAGGTTTTGGACGAAGCCCTTGAAAAGTTTTCGCGAGCCATTAAAAAATTTAAAGGCGGACTGTGAACAAAAGTCGGTGGACCGTTACTTTTTTTGCTCTCTGGTTGGTCTTTGTGGTGTCCCTGGCTATTTGGTGGATGATATTTACGCTGCGCACTCTGGGAACACTTCACGAGCAAAATCCATCTTTAGAATTGCAACCGCAGACCACGATGTTGATTACCGAAGGCAGTGTTTTGATTGTGCTGTTAGTGCTGGGTGGAGTGACGTTGATCTACTACGCTCTCCGCGAACAAAGACGGTTTTCGGAAATCCAACTTTTCTTTTCCACATTTACCCACGATCTTAAAACCTCCATCACGCGCTTGGTTTTGCAAGGGGAGCGTTTAAGTTTAAAGGATCAGGAATCCGAGGCTTTTCAAAAAAGCTTGATGGCGCTAGAGATGCAACTGGAAAACAGTTTGTACTTGGCGCAAATGGACCAGCGGGGATTGGTTTTGGAAGCCATCGATTTAAAAAAGATTGTTGCGCGCATCCATACACAGTGGCCCGACCTTAAAATTCAACTGCAAGGCAAGGATCCGTTTTTAGCAGATTCAGTCGCGCTGGAAAGCATTTTAAAAAATTTGATTAGCAACTCACTCTTGCACGGAAAAGCGGATGAGATTTATTTAAAAGTCACTTCACACAAGCCGGATGTGCGAATTATCTACTCGGACAACAGCGAAGTGGCTCTTCAGAGAAATCCTGAAGAGTTCGGGCAAAAACTAGAGCCTTCGCAAAAGGGATCGGGTTTAGGTTTGTATATTGTTCGCCGCTGGATGGCTCTGCAAAAAAGTCGCATCGCTTTCTCGGCCACAGACAAAAAAACTCTACAAGTAGAAATGCAATTTTCGGCGAAGCGGGGGGACGAATGACGTCCCTGCTGCTTGTGGAAGACGATCTTCAGCTTGGTAAAACTCTCTTGAGCCAGCTCACTGACCAAGGTTACAAAGTGCACTGGTGCCAAACAGTGGAGAGCTACAAAGAGCTCGACGAACACGGCTTCGACCTCGCCATTGTGGATTTAAACTTGCCCGATGGTTCGGGTTTTGACGTGATTGCCAAGTTAAACATTCCCGTAATTATTATGACGGCGCAAAACTCTCCAGAGAATCGCCTGCAAGGTTTAGAGCTGGGTGTTTATGATTTTATTCCCAAGCCTTTTTTATTTAAAGAACTGCACCTAAAGCTCAGTCGTTTGCTTTCGGAACGGCAGCAGACCATTGATTTGGATGGACGACTGCAAATCGATCTTAAAAGTCGTACGATTGAGGATCAAAACGGCAATACGACATTTTTAAACGAGCGCGAGTATCAGATTTTGAAACTGCTCATCGAAAAAACCCCGCTGGTGGTGAGTCGGGACGAAATTCTCAATTTTTTAAAGGAAGACGAATCCGCTTCGCATCGGAGTATCGATAATGTCATTGTACGTCTTCGGCAAGTGCTCGAAGATGAAAATCACAAGTATATCCACTCTGTGCGCGGTGTGGGTTACCAGTGGTTGGGAGAAAAAAAATGAATGCAAAGTTTCAGAATGCTTTAAAAAGAACGCCACAGCAGTGCCCACCGATTTGGTTTATGCGGCAAGCTGGCAGATATCATCAGCACTACCAAAAATTACGGGCCGAAAATTCTTTTATGGATTTGTGCAAAAAGCCGCACCTCGCAGCCGAAGTGGCCCTGGGTCCCATCGAAGATTTCGACTTTGATGTATCGATTTTATTTAGCGATTTGTTGTTTCCCTTAGAAGCCATGGGAATGGGCCTTGAGTACTCTCCTGGTCCTAAACTGGGCTGGCATCTGACAAGTTTAGAGGACCTCAAAAAACTGGACACCAGCCCCCGGGCACTTGAAAAACTTCAGTTTCAAAAAGAAGCGTGCATCGAAACTCGCAAAGCATTGCCGGCCAACAAAAGCTTTATTGGCTTTGTGGGCGGTCCGTGGACGCTGTTTTCCTATGCCGCAGGCGGAAGCCACGAAGCCCAGCAGGTGAAGCGCTTGATCTCTCTTTACGAAGGGTTTTCGGAGGCTTTGCTACCTCTACTTAAGCAAAACATTCAGTTGCAACTCGATGGAGGAGTGGAAACGGTGATGGTTCTCGACACATCGGCGGGTGATTTATCGCCTGGTATGTATCGTGATTATATTGTTCCGCAGATTAAAAACCTCGCAGAGAGCTTTCCCGGCAAACTTGGCTATTACACAAAACATACGAATCACGAGCACTTGGACAGCTACTTTCAAGTTTCGCAACTGGCCGGGCTGGGTGTGGATCACCGTTGGGATCTGGCAAAATTGTTTGCTCACTCTCCTGGTATTGTGCAGGGAAACTTCGATCAACAGCTGCTGTTTTTAAAACCGAATGAATTTGAAAAAGAGTTTCGACGTTGGATGGCGCCACTGCAAGCTCTCTCGCCAGAACAACGTCGAGGATGGGTGTGTGGACTTGGACACGGAGTCCTCCCACAGACTCCCGAAGACAACGTGCGCGCGTTTGTTAAATACGTGCGCGAGGTTTTCGGATGAGTTCAAATGTAAACCTATTTCATAAATACGATGTACCAGCGCCGCGCTATACAAGCTACCCCACGGTGCCTTACTGGTCTGATAACCCCACCACCGAACAGTGGTTGGGCTTTGTACGCGAAAATATGCAAAAAACCTCGACGACCTGGTCCATGTATTTGCACATTCCATTTTGCGAAACCCTGTGCACGTTTTGTGGCTGTAATACGTCCATTACAAAAAACCATGATCGCGAAGAGCCCTATGTTGGAATGCTTTTTAAAGAGTGGGAAAACTACATTGCAAAAGTTCCCGAGCTGTTATCCAGACCGCTATCGCAGTTTCATTTAGGGGGAGGAACGCCGACCTTTTTGTCAGCGAAGAATCTCGATCGTTTAGTGGGTCGTTTTTTTGCCGATTGCAAAAAGTCCAAAGACAGTGAATTTGAAGGCGCGGTGGAAGTGGATCCTCGCCGCACCACCGAAGAGCAATTGAGTGTGCTCCGTCACCATGGCTTTAATCGAATCAGCCTAGGCGTGCAGGATTTTGATCCCGAAGTGCAAAGATTAGTAAATCGCATTCAGCCCTACGAAATGACTAAAAAAATCACCGACACCGCACGCCGACTCGGTTACGAAAGCGTGAACTTCGATTTGATCTACGGTTTACCATCACAGACCGAAGAAAAAATTCGCGACATGATGAAAAAAACCTGCGAACTGATGCCGGATCGAATCGCGTTATACAGTTTGGCAGTGGTTCCGTGGATTAAGCCTGCACAAAAACTTTTTAAAGACGAAGATCTCCCCAAGGGGCAAGAAAAGCGCCGCCTGTACGAAATCAGTCGCGAGCTTTTACTCAAAGCTGGGTACATCGAAATCGGCATGGATCATTTTTCATTGCCGAACGAGGCCTTGGCCATTGCGGCCCGCGAAAAACGCTTGCATCGCAATTTTATGGGCTACACCGATCGCCGAACTGACGTGCTTTTAGGAATGGGTGTGAGTGCCATTTCGGAAGCACCGGAGTGCTTCCACCAAAACGAAAAAACGTTGCCGGTGTACGAAAAACGAGTGAGCGCGGGCGAAGTTCCAACCCACCGTGGACATTTGCTGAGTTCCGAAGATCGTCGTCAGCGCGAGCAGATTTTAAAATTTATGACTGAGGGAGAATTGGAACTTGCTGAAAAGCAAAAGCAAGATGTGCAGAGCTACCTGCAAGAAATGATCAACGATAAATTGGTCACCTTTGATAAAAACACCCTGAAGATGACAGACCTCGGGCGACCGTTTTTACGCAATGCTTGTATGGCTCTTGACCATCGCTTGCGTCTTCAAATGCCAAACACCCAGGTGTTTTCTAAATCTTTATGAAGAAGTCCCTGCAAGTTGTTGGAGCCGGAATCAGTGGCCTTTTGTGTGCCTACCACGCGGTGGAAAAAGGCTATGACGTGGAAGTGTACGACACCGCACCGAACGCGGGTGGAAAAATACAAACTCAGCAATCTAAATACGGTCTCATGGAATCTGCGGCCAATGCCATTCTCGCGGACGCTCTGGTGGAGAGTGTGGCCGACAAAATTGGTATTAAATTAATTGCCAAGCAACCCGCTGCCAACAAACGCTACATCTATGCCATGGGAGCAATTCGTCGTTGGCCATTGGGAATTTTCGATTCGCTGCGCGTGCTGCGTTTTTTGCTTTTTTGGAAACTGGGTGCAGCGTCCATTCAGCCGCGGACTCAGGAGACATTAAAGACCTGGTCGGATCGCGTGCTCAGCTCCGCCGTGACGGAGCGCCTCTTGGGGCCAGCCTGTCAGGGAATTTTTGGCGTGGATGCGCAGCCCTTGAGTGCGCAATTGATCTTCAATTATTTTTTTGCAAAAACTCCCCGGGCCCTTGGCAAACTTCGTGGCTCGGTGGCACCCGAGGGTGGGATGGGCCAGTGGGTGGAGTGTCTGGTTAAATATCTACGTGCTAAAAATGTACAATTCTATTTTTCTCAGCCGGCACAGCTCAGCTCCAATAAAATTCTCATCGTGGCCACCGATTTACAAAACGCGGTGCAAATCCTTCAACAGCAAAACGATATTCGTGGAGATACATTGTCTGCGCTACCACTGGTGGACCTGGTGAGTGTGAACGTGTTTTATAAACAACGGCCTTCCGAGCAAGCGCCGGGTTTTGGAGTTCTTTTTTCGCGCGCTGAAGGTTTGCTACCTCTCGGCGTTTTGCTGAACAGTGATATCTTTGCCAAACGAGCCAACGACGCGCATTCGGAGACTTGGATCTTTGGATCTTCGAGTTCAGAGCTTCAGACGCAACCCGATGGGTTTTTTCTAGAGAACATCCAAGCAGTGCGTCAAAAACTATGGCACGCTTCAGAGGAACCCGTTGAAATTAAAATCAACCGTTGGCCAGGGGCCATACCGCTTTACGGGCTAGAGTTAGAAAAAGCTTTAACAAAATTGGCTCAGCAGTCCCCGGGAGCTGGGGCTTACTTGATGGGCAATTATCTTGGCGAATTGGGGCTGAACCGCCTGTTTCATGGCGCGAAATCTTTGCTAGACACTATCGAAAGTGTATAATCAGCCAGTGCAGCAGTTGTCATTTGCCAAAGATTTTTTGCTTCGATTTTTGTTCTCGCGACGGGCGGGGGCGCTGATCAAAACGATTTCATGGCTGTCTGTTTTTGGCATTGGCATTGGCGTGAGCTCCCTCATCGTCGTCTTAAGTGTGATGAACGGGTTTAATCGATCCATTCGCGAGAGAAAGTTTTCGGTGGAGCCCCATTTGGTGGTTTTGTTTGAGCAAAAAAGCATGAAAGATGTCAAAGAGCATCCGGCCACTCGCTGGATAGAGGCGCAAAAAAATATTCAAATGTCGTTCTCCGAAACTCAAGATTTGATTCTGCGAAGTTCCGACGGATTTGTTCAGGGGGCCATCGCCCAAGGTGTGTCTGAAGACACCTTGAAGCTTTTGTTTAAAACCAAGTCGCGAAGAACTGATGATGAGAAATACAAAGACCGTATTCTCAAGCCGGGCGAAGTTTTTGTTGGTGTGGGTCTGGGCGACATCATGGGCTTGTTCGAAGGCGATAATGTGGTAGCCCTGTCGCCCGAATCGTTGCTCACAGCGCAAGATGGCGCTAAGAATTTCGAAACCCTCAAAGTGAAAGATTTTATCCAGACAGACATCGAAGATATCGATACGCGAAAAATCTATTATCAAATCGATGAAACCCTTTTAAGATTTCGCAAAACTGCCAGTCTTGAGCGGACGCTGGAGCTGCGCATTCCCGACGCCGAAAATTTTAAGCCGATCAAAGATAAAATCGAAAGTTTTGGCGTGAAAGTGGACTCCTGGCAGGATCGAAATTCCAATTTATTTTATTCTCTCAAGCTCGAAAAGTTTGTGGTGGGATTACTTTTGGGCTTAAGCACCTTGATTGCCAGTTTTTCGTTAGTCACGGTGATGGTTTTGCTAGTGACGCAAAAACGCAAGGACATCGGTCTTTTGTTGGCGCTCGGATTTCATCCCATGAGTTTACGAAAAGTTTTTGTGCACGTGGGCGTGTTTTTAGGGTCCCTTGGAATTTTTGGCGGCGCGCTTCTGGGACTTGTTTTATCTCTATTTATTCAGCGCTACTCCCAGGGGTTGCTGCCTAACATTTACGAAGACACAAACATCCCCGTGGAAATTCATATGTCGCAGCTCATCGTCGTTGTCTCCATTGCGTGCGTGGTGTCCTTGGCGGCAACATGGATCTCGGTGCGCCGATTGTCTTCGTGGATTCCTTCAAACGCCCTTCGCGGACTTTAAGCATTAATAGCCCCTATAATCTTTTCAAACCGTGCCGAAGCCTCAGCTCCTATTTTACTTTTACTAAAAAATCCCTTTAATTGAAAAAAGGGGATTCAAAGATGAAATTTGGGGTTTGGTTTATTTCGGTTTTAGCTTTTTACTGTGCCGCAAGCGGGGAGACTTTACCAATTTGCGAAGCCACGAGCTATGCAGAGAGCAATATCGCCGAGCGCGATTTTTTTCTTCGGTCTCTCAAGTACAAGCTGATTCAGGATTCGCAAAAATCCATGCAAAGCATCACCTCCGCAAAAAATACGCTCGTCCAGTGCCAAGCGGGAGGTTGTCCGGAGCTTTATGACAGCTTCGTCGCTGTGCTTTCCGAGCAAATGCATTTGGCCAAAATGGTAAAAGCCATTGTTAAAAAAGGCGGTCTTCAGAGGGTTAATGCGCGGCAGGTATTTACAATTTCGGGCGTACTTAAAAAAATTACAAGCCGAAGTCTTCAGCCAACGGAAATCGGGTCCTATACGACCGAGGGTTTTGCCTACTCAAAAGACGATCAAGAACAAACACTGCAACTTTGGCAGCACATTTATATAAAGACCGTGGCGCATTTGCCCCCGCAATCGCACTACCAAACATCCATCGACGCTACGAATTTATTTTTTCGTCAACTATCTCACGATTTAATCGCGCTGAATCCGCTGTTGGCTTTTCTCAACGAAAAAGATCTCTCCGAGCCGCAAAAAATATTCGCAGTATTTGATAAACTTGTGCAATTTAACCAAGACTTTCTTGTGTTTGTGGAAGATATGAAAACTCGGCATAGCACCACGTTTTGGAGCACGCTCAATTTAACGTCTCCCGATCACGAAATGGGCCTGGTGAATTTTAGCAATTACGCAAGTGGTGTGGTGGAGCAGTACTCGCGAACCGAAGCCGATCAGCAAATTCTTTGTTCTGCCTGGGCTGACCTCAAATCTCAACAGCGGCAACGAATCATATCATCCATTGGAGTGGGTACCGCCGCGGCCGTTGTTTGCGGCGTGGGGATTTGGTCAGGCGTGGGGACAATTCCCGCGGCAGCAATCTGTTCATTCACCGTGGCGGATGGTCTTTGGGGAGCGCGCCGGGGTTACATGGATTCCGAAATCGCATACATCTCGCGGTTCGCTGGTGTGCAGGCGCTCAGCGATGGGACTTTTTCAGAAGGCATGCTTTCATTGTCGGAAAGCAAAAAGCAGGAACTGCAGGGAGACGTTGTGTTCTTGATCAATATGGTTGGCATTGTCCCTGTGGCACGTGCCTTAAAGCTGGCTCAGCCAGGAACGCGGGGAAAGCTTTTTGATCTTGTTAAAATTCCGGGAAGTGATGTTGTGGTTTCTACCATCGAATCGCAATCGGCGAACATCGGCTACGGATTATTGATCTTGCAGAAATCCGACCTGCTCAATCGACAAATGGACAGAGAGCTCAACGTGCTCATGGCGACATATCGATAGTATAAGCATTAGTGTTATAATATAAAAAAGCGGCGAGTCTTTTAAAGAGGTAACACCGCTTTTTTAATTGAATCTAGCTAGTTTTTGCTAGATTAATTCTTACTTGATTCACTCTTTCTAGAGCCGTCTTTTTTACTAATGGATTCGGAGCCTTTTTCGTTTTTTTGCGACGATTTGGTTCCTTTTTTACTGCTATTGTTGTTCATAACTACCTCCTTCCAATAACACAAGTATGGATTATTTGCCGCTGATTATCTTGTTTGAATTGTTTAGATTTTTTGCTGAAACTTTAATTTGACCCGATACTGCATTGCCGGACCAGAGGTGACGCCGTGTAAAACGATGGACGAGGCCACAACCACCAAAACAGAAGCGAAAACATCGTGCCATTGGGAAGGGAGTCCGTTGTTGTAGGCATACGTCAGGTAATAAATGGAGCCCACTCCGCGCACGCCAAGCCACGAAATCAACGTCACCGACACCCAATCTTTTTTTACCAATCCCAACACTCGCATCAACAAAAACGCCAATGGACGAAGCACAAAAATCACAATGAACGCCAAATAAAAATGTTCTTTGCGAAGATGAACTTCGGCCATAAGGATACCAACGATGATGACTGTTAGAAATTCTAAGATCCGCTCTAACTGTTCAGAAAACTGCAATAGATAGGGAGCGGTCTTAATGTTTGTTTTGTCAGTTGCGTGAATGTTTGTATCTACATGGCGGAAATAGAGACCTGCCAGAAAGCACGCGACAAAGCCGTAGGTGTGAGCGTAGAGAGCGCATGCATAGACGGAGAAAAGGATCCCCAAACAAAACAGATCTTCAACAATGTTATTTTCGTCGTCTTTTCGAAGGAAGCTTGCAACTTTCGCCGAAACCAAACCGAAAATCACGCCCACCACCACCGAGCCGAGAACGGCCCACAAAACATCGCGAAAAAACCACAGGGACCACGAAAAACTCACGGTCGGAGTAGCGAGAAGACTCAGTGTGAGCACTACAAACGGAAAAGCGGCCCCGTCATTCATGGCTGCCTCTGCCGTTAAATTAAAACGTAACCAGTCTTTATCTTTTTCGCTGCGCACTTGCACTGCGGACGCCAAAACGGGATCGGTAGGAGCTAAAATCGCACCCAACAACGCCGCTACAACAAAGGGAACACCATAAAGGAGTGTGCCAGCCACGGCGATTCCTAAGATGGTGAGGGCCATCACAACTGTTGTTAACACAATCGCTTGCCACCACCTCCCTTGGGATTGTCGAATTCTTAGCTTTAAGCCAGCTGTGAACACAGAGATGAGCACCGCAATTTCAGCCATGGTCTCGAGCAGAGGAGAATCCTGCTGGAGATCCATGCTCATTTTTCCAAGCACCCAGGGCCCGAGCAGGAAACCCACTGCGAGATATATGATTGAGTTAGAAACTGGAAGCGGCTCTAAACGTTTGCTCAGCACTGCCATGGAGCCAAGAACAAGACCTGAAACTAAATACCAAAAAGCTGTGTCGTGCATCGATCGGTGGTTATGCAATAGCTATGCAATGGGTCCGCTCCTGTCTCCGGTGTCAAACCTGGACCTCGGGGTCCAAAAATCAACCGTTCTGGTGTGCGATGAGTAGATTTTCACCGTCAGTTGAGCGATGCTTGATATTTAGCGGAACGACAACTTTGGAGGTCTCGAGTGAGTTGGTATGTAATGGCGTTTAAAAAATATTTTGAATTTTCCGGAAGATCTCGTCGCAAAGAGTATTGGATGTTTTTGCTGTTTAACATATTGGCCGGTTTCGTCATGGGACTTTTCAAGATGCATATTTACATCTTAACGGTGTATCAACTTGTTATCCTTGTTCCAAGCATCTCCCTCGGAGTTCGCCGTTGTCACGACGTCGACCACAAAGGGTGGTGGCTGATGCTCCCCATCTATAATTTCGTTTTGATGTGCTTCCCTGGCACCATCGGGCCCAACCGCTTTGGCGCCGATCCTAAAAACACATAAAAATAAAAAATGCCGCCAGTACGTGTGCCGGTAGATCTTCCGCATCAAACGTTACTCGAAATTCGCGAGCGGCGGACTCGGAATCCATTTGCTCTATGATTCTTGCTTGCAGAAGGCGGTAGCCTGTGAGCGCCTCAAACTCTGAAGCCTTTTTGAAAATGAGATGCTCCATGCGGTCGATTTCTTTCGCAAAGATCTTCTTGAATCGCGCCGTCTTTGCCTTTTCAGAAAGCGTGTTTTCTGAGGCCACGGGCTCAGAAAAGTGAAATTGAAAGTGCCCAGAGACAACGTCGGCGCTCGCCTCTAGAAGGTCTTTGG
>JAYUKO010000200.1:0-3644 GCA_043764415.1 Bdellovibrionales bacterium
ATCGTGGGCATCGGGCACCAAGGATTTTGCATCGTTGCCTTTGGGAACCCACTGCGTGGCTCCTGCAGGACTTTTTGTTTTGACCCATTCAAAGGCGTAGAGATTGGTTAAATACTGGTGTGTCCACTCAGCGGGTTTTGATGTCCAAGCGCCTTCAAGGCCGCTTGTCATGGCGTTAGCGCCGCCGTCTTTTCCGCACTTGTTTCTCCAACCAATACCTTGCTCTTCAATTCCCGCAGCCGCAGGTTCAGGGCCAACGCACTTTGCTTTCATGGCGCCGTGGGCTTTTCCAAAGGTGTGTCCACCAGCGATCAACGCAACCGTCTCTTCGTCGTTCATGGCCATGCGACCAAAAGTTTCACGAATGTCTTTTGCCGCAGCCAATGGATCATGATTCGCATTTGGACCTTCGGGATTGACGTAAATAAGTCCCATTTGCACAGCGGCCAGTGGCTTATCTAATTTGCGATCGCCTTTGTAACGTTCGGCCGCTAACATTTTTGCTTCTGGTCCCCAGTAAACGATGTCGGCTTCCCAATCATCGGTGCGGCCTCCGCCAAAACCAAAAGTTTTAAAACCCATGGACTCAAGGGCCACGTTGCCCGTAAGCACCATGAGATCTGCCCACGAAATTTTGTTGCCATATTTTTTCTTGATAGGCCAAAGAAGACGACGCGCTTTATCGAGATTGGCATTATCAGGCCAGCTATTGAGAGGTTCGAATCGTTGTTGACCACCGCCCGCTCCACCACGGCCGTCGTCCAAGCGATAGGTTCCGGCGCTATGCCAAGCCATACGAATAAAAAATGGTCCGTAGGTACCGTAATCTGCAGGCCACCAGTCCTGTGATGTTTTCATTAATTTTTCGATATCTTTTTTTACAGCTTTAACATCGAGCTTTTTAAATTCGGCGGCGTAATTAAATTTTTCACCCATGGGATTCGAAGCGACTCCATGTTGTCGAAGAGGTGAAAGATCCAATCTTTCTGGCCACCAAAATTGGTTCGACGTATTTGCAACTGTGGCTGCGCCTTTTTCAGCTGCGAATGCCAACTGCGTGAAGGCGACCAGAATTACAAATAGAATTGGTCGTTTTAAGTTTAACATTGTGTAGTCTCCGTTTTTTAAATGTTTAAAAAACATCATACAAATACAATTGCGAAGTGTAAAATAAATTGATTCTATCACCTCATAGGCAAAGCCTATCTGCCTAGAAGGAGAGCACATGATAAAAACCATGGTTTTTATGTTTATGTTTATGTTAATGGGAATGAATATTGCCAAAGCCGACACCGCCGAAAACAGGATTCAGAGAGCTCTCGTGGGCGAGGTTGTTTACGTGCATGCGCTTTGCCCACCTTATGTGGTTTGTGTGACCGATGGGACCGCCATCGGAATCAATTTTCAACTGACATGTGCAGACGCGTCTTTTTCATTTAGCTACACATTGAATCCAGCCACGTCCAGCGTCGATATTGAAGCCATTGAAGAGCTAGACCCAGGCTTGAGTTGTTTAAATCCCGATCCTGAAACGCGCTTCGAAGCAATCACGCTTCATATGATGTTCCCAAGCATTACTTTGAATTTTTTAGGAACGGGAGTGTCGTACCAGATTCTCCCAGAAAACGTGACCCGCGATTTTATTGATAGGCAAAAGTGGTGGTCGCTACAGGGCTCGAACTTTATGCCTAAATTTTAATCGAGCCGTTGAATTTGCAGGTCGTCCATATTAGTCGTGTAGTTGGTTCGCTTTAGAATCGAATTCATATCGATTGAAGTGTTTGTTATTCACCAATCTCACTTCGAGGCCTCGTTTTGAGAAAACTAGACTACGTTTTGATTCCCACTATACTTAGAAGCGTGGCAAACTGGTTTCTGAAACTCGTGTAATAACTCATGGAAGGGAATTTCTTATGAATCGTATGATGCGATTATTAATAGTTTTAATACCGACATTCACAGGCTTGGTCGGCTGCTCAAGCAGCTCCGATGACGTTCGATCAACCACAGTTTCAGGCTCCGTTGGGCCGGGATCCATGGGCTTTTCCAAAGTGGGAGCACTGGCCGCAAACTCCTTACAGGCGGTTTGCTTGACCAGCTCTGGATCGATCATCACAGGCAACGTGAATAGTGCCAGTGGGACCTGGACGTGCTCCATTCCTAATGGCCTGAGATTTACAGTTTACTTTAGACGCGACGTGGACGGCGATAATGTTTTCGAAACTTTTGAAGGTCAGATTGATGTCGTGGCCGGCGGAGCCGTTGATTTTATTGGCGCCAATGGCAGCGCCATCAACATTGGAGAGGTGAGCTTTCCAGCTGACCCAATCAATACATTTATCGATGTGGATGATTCTCTCTTAGATGTGGATTCTGACGGTGATGGCACCGACGATGCCACCGATGCGGATGACGATGGCGATGGTATTTCCGATGTTGTCGAATCCGATGTTTTCTTTAGTGATAGCGACGCATGTCCAAACTATGTCGATCCCGACGATGATAATGACGGCACACCTGATGCTACCGATGCGGATGACGATGGCGATGGTATTTCCGACGACGATGAACTTGATTCGGACGGTGACGGGCTTGCCAACTTGGATGATTCCGACAACGACAACGACGGTTTGCTTGATCTCGTCGACAACGACGACGATGGCGACGGCTTCGATGATGATTACGCATCGGACACCGACGAAGACGGAACACCGGATTTTGAAGACAATGATGACGACGGTGATGGCCAACTCGACACAATCGATGCAGATGATGATGGCGATGGCGTTGCGGATGTGTCTGAAGTTGATTCAGACTCTGACGGAATGTGCGACCAGAACGATCACGATGATGATAATGATGGAGTCTCGGATGACGAAGATTCTGACGACGATGGTGATGGACTTTCGGACGTCGCTGACGGAGATGCTGACGGAGATGGAATCAACAACCAGGATGATGATGACGACGACAACGATGGAATCGTTGATGAAACCGATAGCGATGATGACGGCGACGGAATCGCCGACATCGATGACTCAGACGCCGATAATGATGGAATTGATGACAGCACTGACACCGACGACGACAATGACGGAATCGCCGATTCGATCGATAATGATGACGACGGTGATGGAACTCCTGACAACCTAGAAGTGTAGAATTGCAGAACCCTGTAGGAAATTAGTTGCACCTAACACATAAAAAAGGCTTCAGGGAAAACCTCTGAAGCCTTGGTGCGCAACTTAAAAAACCTAAACTCTGCCGGGTGGCAGGTTACCGGTCCAAAAGTTGCCTATTGGACGGAATGGTGGAATTTTCAGCTTCTGAACAATTCCAATTACTTAACTTAGATTAAAAGACTGAAAAAGATTTTTCAAGAAATATCTAGAAACAGAGGCATATTTATCCCTCTGCAAACTGACTGATACTTACTACATTGTCTTGCGCAAGCTTGGGCATTACATCTAAGGCATCGGTAGCTCCTTTAACATCAATTCCCGCCAATCTAACGTAGATCTGGAAGGTTTTAATGTCGCACCATCCACCTATCTTCATTACCTTAGCTTGATCGACTCCAGAGGCCAGCATATGAGTTGCAAAGCACGCTCTGAGCGTGTGGAACACAATGTCCTTCGCAATCC
>JAYUKO010000201.1:0-3634 GCA_043764415.1 Bdellovibrionales bacterium
CGTTAATGAGGCTGAATTAAAAGCATTTATATACCAACAATTGAATGATATTCAGCCCTTCGTTGGTGATTGTGAAGTGGGCATCAAAATGACCTACACACCCGAGCATCAGTTCCTAGTTCGTATGCAAGCTTCCCACGAAGCCGGTGATGTGGAAGTCGAAGGCACAAACGAAAATGTTTTTACGGCTTTGACAGAAGCCAAGTACGCCTTGATCCGAACATTCTCAACTCTCGACACTGTCGAAACCGAAGATGGTGATGAGGAAGAGCGCGATGAGGAAATCCACGACCTGTTGACCAAAAAAGACGTTAAACATTAGCTAAACATTAAAGAGCACTAAGCAGTTCTTGTCTTTGTAGGCGTTTTTGCATAATGATTAGAACTCATGATAGCTCCCCCAAAACGCATCCTCTTTGTACGCATGGACCGCATCGGTGATCTTGTCCTCACTCTGCCATCGGATCAGAACCCTCTGTTTAGAGAATCCGAGAAACTCTGGTTTATTGCAAAAGGCCTCGAGTTCGTGGCAGAGAATGCGATTCCACCGCGGCAATATGTTGGGTGGAAAAAAGAGTTTTCCTGGTCGCAGTTTTTTTTGTTTATTAAAAAAGTTCGCGAATTCGCTCCACAGATCAGCGTCTCATTTCAGTCTCCATGGTGGGTCACCTTAGCCCTTTGGCTATCCGGGGTTCCCGAACGTGTCGGTGTTTTAAGTTCGTGGCATTCTTTTTTATTTCTTAACTACGGGCTTCGACAAAAACGCAGCCTCTGCAAACATCATGAACTCGATTACAATCATCTTCTGGTGCAAAAAACATTAACGCCGCGGTTTGCGGCGGAGACTGCCTATTTAAAAATGGTGGGACCCGCTTTCAAGTCGCCGCTTCCACAAAGCTACATTGTGATTCATCCCGGAATGGCGGGCTCCGCTCTGAACTGGCCTATTTCCCACTACAGAAATCTTATCCTCGCGATGTCGCAAAAAATCCCGGTGATCATCACGGGAACAGCCACGGATCGCTCGATCTTGGAACCTCTCGAAGAGACGTTACCGAAGCGCGAAAATATTTTGTGGTTCAACGAACGTTTAAATCCGCAACAACTGCTGGGCGTTTTACAAAATGCCAAGGCCGTCTTTGCGCCGAGCACTGGCGTCTTGCATTTAGCTGCCGCCTTGGGCGTACCCACTCGCGGCATTTATAGCCCAGTTAATGTGCAAAGAGCAGAGCGTTGGGGCCCGCGTGGCCCAAATACAAATACATGGACACCCGAGGTGCCCTGTCCCGGGCGTTTTCGCTGCCTTGGGAGCTCCTGCAAACACTTTAACTGCATGGAGCTTGTCAGCCCGCAGGAAATTGAAGACAATATCTCTAAATTGATCTGAGCCATTAACTTTGCGCTCACAGGAGGTCCCTATGAAAAAAATATTTATTTGGTTACTATTGCTTGCTCCTTTATCGAGCCAGGCTCTGTTTGAAGTTCGCGCTGGTTATGGAACTACGACAATGGACGAAGACACCTACAGTGGACTTTCGGTCGACGACATGAAGGGTTACAATCTTGATGTCATTATTGAACCACCGTTCATTACCGATATGGGCTTTGGACTTCGTTACGAAAAAATGAAATTTGATATCGGTTCCGGAACAGAAGCGGAACTCGAGCGCATTTCTGCCATCATCAACTACCGTTTTATTGATTTCGTGACCTATTTGGGCGTCATCGGAACTGTTGGTCTGAGCAATGACTTTCAAACAACAACTGGTGGAGTGACGAGTGATAACTACGATCCTTCCCTGAATTATTCTCTAGGTATTGAAGGCGGAGTGAGCTTAGGACTTATTTCCATCGGCGCCGAAGTTGGTAAGTTTTTTGGCGAGGTAGAAAATCCTGGCTTTTCCGACCTTGATATTTCTGGTCTTTACGGAAAAGTCCTCGTTGGTTTTGGATTTTAATCTGTTGTTAAACAGAGGTGTGGTCTCACACCTCTTAATTCGATCGTTTCAAAACTTCTTTTAAAACACGACTTTCACAAACCCACGGCTCTTGCCGCATGCAAGAGAGTATTTTTGCTTTTTCGCTCTCCTGCAGGAGTTTTAATTTCTCCACAGCTTTTAGCTCCGTGGCTGAAAGAAAAAAATTAAACGACTGCAGATACTCCGAAAATCCAATGTAAATATCGCAACTGCAGGTAGCGGCGCAGCCCGGGTTCCAAAACGCGACCTTCTCCTTGAGCGATCGCTTTAAATAATCTTCCTGAACTTCTGAGTATTTTTCGTCCACAAGGGAGCGATAGATTTGCAGTGCCGTCGCTGTCTTGTTCTGCGCAATTGAACAGGTGTTCTCTGTTTTATCGAAAGCCTTGTTAAAATAATGGCCCACTTGACTCAGATCTTCAAAGCTCATCTCCATGTGACTTTGCGACAATCGCGGATCCTGTTTGCCTTGTGGTGGTTCGGGCAAAGACATGCAACTTGCGACCGATAATAAAATAAGCAAACCCACATAATTTTTCATGGCGACTCCTGAATGCTTGATAGAAATTCCTTGGGGCGATTTGAAAAGTAACAATGGCTAATTTGCTGATAAGCCCGATCACTCAATTGCCCGCGGTCGGGAAATTGCTGGGCGGGAATGGGCTCTAAATATTCAACAGTCACCTTGGCAGATTTTAGAGATGCCATTCTAAAAAAGTGCGGAACAAAGGGCATTTTCCCAAACCAACATAAAAGACGATTGTTCTTTCGGCTAAAAGGTTCGCCATTGAGTTCTTCGTAACGAAGACACACCGGCAATACTTCGGCGCCAGCGGCAATCGCCGCCGTGAACATGGCTTTTTTGAAAGGCAACAGCGAAAGCCCATCATGACTTGTGGCCTCGGGAAACACAAACACGTTAAAGCCGTCTTGCAACAGTTGCGCTAACTCTTTAATCTCTTTTGGAATGCGGCTGCGATCGCGCCGCTCAACAAAGTAGCTCCCACCAAACGACGAGCACTCGCCTAAAAACGGAGTCTGTTTCATTTCCACCGATGTCACGAAAACCGCAGGCTCTCCGGCGCTTAAAAAAAGAATATCCATGTACGACATATGGTTACAAACCATAAAATACGTTTTACCGCCGGCAAACAGATCGGGCCGCGACATGCGATATTCAACTTGAAAACCAAACCCCTTCAGCAGACTTTTGCATTTTGCAGAAACTTTTTGAATTGCTATTTTTCGCCACGCCAAACGATCGCGATAAAAATAATACCGAAGTCCCCCAAAGATGAGATATTCGCTCACAAGAACTATGGCCATGAGTGTGTTTTTAGCGGAACGAAACACGCCGAGTGGTCCGTTCGTTTTGGGCATCCCAGTCGGAAAGCGTGATGGAGGTGGCTGTAACAAGTTGTGATTCATCAGCGTAGGCATCGCCTGGGTTTTTGGTTAAGGACCGATCGAGATCAATGGTGCCGCAAATACTGTAAGTGCTCGACGGAATTTGGCTGACGGTGCTGGAGTTGCTATCTCTCCATGAGGTCACCGTGCCCGTGCAACCGAAACCGTTGGTGCATGTGATGTTGGCGGTACCCGCCACTACCGGTGCCAAAGGAATCTGGTCATCGGCACAACCCGAACTGGTGATA
>JAYUKO010000202.1:0-3630 GCA_043764415.1 Bdellovibrionales bacterium
ATTAAAAAAACAGCATAGTTATGAGGGTGTGGGTTGTCAACAACTCCGGGCCGGTTTGGTAGTCTCTACTCGCTGTTTTTGCCAGTTAAAAGATATGGGATTTGAGGACGGAGTCGACCCAATTTCATGGGCTGTTTTTTTGGACATTTCCCTTCTCCCACCCTATGTTGTGCCAATGAAAACAATCGTGATCCTAGGAACAGCCCGAGAAGAGAGTAATACACTCACCGCCATCAAGGAGTTATGTCCCTTCCCAGAGCCCGAGGTGATTGATTTGCGAAGTTTGAGGATCGCTCCGTACAATTATTCGAACGTGGAAGACGATTTTTTGCTGGTGGCGCAAAAGATGGCAGCGGCCGACAATATCGTTTTTGCGACACCGGTGTATTGGTACGCTATGAGTGCTCTGCTCAAGATATTTTTTGACCGCTTAACAGACCTCCTTACGACCGATAAAACCATCGGCAAATCGCTCAACGGAAAAAATACCTACTTACTAGCCACGGGCTCGGACGCGGAATTGCCAGAAGGCTTTGAAGTCCCCTTCCGCTCGACTTCAGAATACTTCGGCATGGTGTTTAAGAAAAGTTTTTATAGAGCTGTAAAGTAAGCCGCTTTCTATAAATTTACTGTCGTAGCGACACTGAATGCTCAATCGAATTGAAACTTTGCTTCCCGAGCATACTTGAGTCGGTTGTGCGCGGCACAAAGTACTTGCAGATTCTGCGGTTCGTGAGTGCCTCCCCGACTCCAGCTATGAATATGATCAATCTGCAGGAATTTTTTGTTGTCGCACGGTTTGCCTTGATAATCCCTGTGGGAACAGGTGGCACTGGGTCGGATCAGCTGTTTGCGGATAGCCGCTGGAATGGCCGGGCGCTTTTCTGATTTCACGGCCGCTACGGTAGCAACAGTTTGGAGAACCGTTGGCTCATCATTACTTGCCTGATCTTCATTTACTTTTTGCACGGAGGGCTTACGCACACTTGTTCTGCGCGCAACTTCTCGTTTCGCCAAATGGGTCACAACATCAGCCCAATTATTGGTCGACACAGCATGGGAAATCATATTCTGCGCTTGTTCGAGGATTTTCATCTGTTGCGACGTAAAAGTAATGGTCAGTGTGACCGATTGATCTTTGTGAAGAGTTTCTTTTTGGACAGGTGCTATTGGTAGATCCAAACTGGTAGCTAAAATCTGTTCTGTTTGTTTTTGTGTGGTATTTTCAATCTGTAAAAGCAAGGCTCTTTTATTTTCGGTGCTCAAAATTTCATTTCTATTTTTTTTAAGTTCCCGCGAAGCGCGTTCCAGCTGATTGGCCTGGGATAGAGTGATGGAACCATTTTGTACTTTTTCGATCACCTCCGGCAGCTCACGTAATAAACGAGCTCCATCAATTCGGCGCATGGTAGCGCCAGGACTGTAACCCAAATCCTTTACCAGATAATCAAAAAGACTGGTGAAGTTTTTTTCCAAATAAATCTTACGCCGATCAATTTCGGCGATGCATTCCAAAACCTGGGCGGTGATCTTACGCTCTCTACGAACAAGGTTTTCAAAACTAGCGAACAATTGCGAGTTAGGTAGTGAATTAAGGTTCATGTTTCTCCTTTTTCAAGAGCTTTGAGTCTGCATTTACGAAAGAACTTGCTCTGCTTTAGAAAACGTAACACGTGTTTTTATTTTCAATTTTTTGCATTTTTTCTGGGCCGGACGTTTTTAAAATGACCTGAGTTAAATGAATTTTAAGCGGCCACAAAAAGTTTCTGGGATGGATTTATGAGAGACCTTAGGTGCTGTATGAGTTAAACTTTAAGTCTCTCTATAAAAAGAATATGAGAGAGAAAGTCGCGTCAAAGTTTTTTTAAAATAAAACACCGGATTGGCACAGTGCCAACATAATTCAACTTCCAAACGCACTCCTCGAAATTTATTTTGAGGAGTTTTCGCCCGAACCTATGAACTCCAAATTTAATTATATCTTGTTGGGAGCGACGTTACTGTCACTGGTAGGTCGCTACTGACGTTACGGAATCAACAAAATAACTTAACTAAAAGGCATTGCCGCTACGACACGCGCTAAGCGTTATAGGGATTATCTGATTATAATCGATTGTATCATTAAGCAATTTTCACATGAGTTGATGGATCGCTTTCGCCTCAACCATACTTGCTAGGCATTTGACCAATTGAAAATGGAATGTAAAATGGAGCTTATGATTAGAAACAGAAAAATATTGTTAACTCTTGTTTTATTTGTATGTATAAAATTAATCTACCTAGGGTGCGCATATTCGTGGGCACTAAACACTTCTGAGCTGGCAGTGTGGCAGTACAATCAGAAATATAGATCTGAAAAATTAGCGTTGTCGGAGGAACAAGTATCTGTACTTCTAAAGATCGAAGACCCCAGTTTTTGGACTCATTCTGGTGTCGACATCGCAACGCCTGGACAAGGAAAAACGACAATCACCCAATCTATTGTTCCAATTTTATTATACAGAGCTGATCTTCAGGACTGGCAAGCCACCCTCCAAAGCATTTACTCAAAAGTCTGGCGTGTAGCAAAAAAGATTGATTTAGGGCGCGATATTATGGCGATAGCTCTGTCAAAAAAAATATCAAAAAATGAAACTTTAAAAATTTTTGTAGAACAAGCTTATATGGGATCAATTAATAATATTTATATTTTTGGCTTATCGACTGCAGCGAATATATACTTCAATAAATCTTTACAAAGTCTTTCTCACGACGAGTTTGCAAGTCTAGTTGGGATGCTAAAAAGCCCCGATTATTTTAATCCGATAAAAAATCCAAATGCATTTCAAGAGAGATCTGAGAAAGTACTTAAAATTTTGAGTAAATCTTGTCTTCCTGAAGGACTCTTCGATACTGATTATAACAACTGTATATAACAGCCCACTACCTAATCTTCGTGAACACGCGTTCTTGGCGCATGTCTTCGCCGATGCAGAAGACGGACGCTGCGGGGGCGTCTTCTTTGCAGCTCATCCAGATCCATTGGGCTTTGCCGAGAAGGTTTGTGATGGGCAGGCTGCCCCACACGCGGCTGTCGGAGGAGCGGTCGCGATTGTCGCCCATTAAAAACAAATGCCCATCGGGCACGATAAACTCTCGCTCTTGTTCGGATTCCCAATCATTGCCCACGGTTTCGTATTGTGCGAGGTGCTCAACATCGCCGAGGGTTTCCTCAAAATACTCAAAACCTTCTTCTTTAATTTCTGGCTGGACAATTTGTAAGACGGGTTTGTTATTGATCACCAGGCGCTCGCCTTTTCGACCCACAACGATTTTGTCGCCAGGCAGGCCCACCACTCGCTTTACCATGAAGTAATAATCGTCGTCGCGGGAGCGAAAGACCACAACGTCTCCGCGTTGTGGAGTGCGCGGTCCCCAGAACCATCTTTTGGTGAAGGGAATTCGCAGACCGTAGGAAAATTTTGAAACCAGAATATAATCTTTTACAAGAAGCGTGGGAATCATACTTCCTGATGGAACCAAAAATGGTTCACCCAGGGACCAACGCAGGCCGCAGATAATTACAACAACAAGAGCAAAATCTCGGATGACCTGTAGCCAACGCCCCTGAAGATTCTGCTTCATTATTCA
>JAYUKO010000203.1:0-12782 GCA_043764415.1 Bdellovibrionales bacterium
GTTTGAAGTCGTAACGACCACAACTGGCGCCATTTCCATAAAAAATAATCAAAACAACGAAATTATGCACAACCCTGTAGGTCCTTGGAAAGAATCCAATGCTCTCTACATAGAGCAGTCCAATCTTAAATCTTTGTTAACAAAAGATTTAGATAAGGAGTTGGTGATCTATGACGTGGGTTTAGGAGCAGCCGCCAATGCTGTGGCCACGTTGAATGCAATAAAAAATTCGAAACGCGTTGTTCGCTTGATTAGTTTTGAAATCAATTTAGATCTATTGCATTTCGCCTTAGAACATAGCGCTCAACTCGCCTATCTCGTTGGCTATGAGGAAATCATTCGGTCTTTGATAAATAATAAAATCTGGGAACAGGGAAATTTGAAATGGGAACTCCATCACGGTGATTTTTTAGATTGCATCGAAAACGTTGAGCACAAATGTCACTTGATCTATTTTGACCCTTATTCTCCCAAACAAAACGAAGCTATGTGGACCACGGCTTGTTTTAAAAAACTGCGAAGCAAGTGCCAACCCCGTGCTACATTTTATAATTACAGCCAGGCCACCACAATTCGAGCCGCTCTTTTAGAGGCGGGCTTTTTTGTTGGCTATGGGCAGCCCACGGGCCTTAAGCGCGACACCACCCAGGCGGCGACTCAACTGGAAGATCTTTCGCACCCCCTGGACGAGCGCTGGCTGCAGCGCTGGGAACGGTCTCCCACACCCTTTCCCATTCATTGCCAAGACGAAAATCAACTTAAGAGCACTATCCTCAACCACGAACAATTCAGAGGCCTTCGATGACCACGAACGATACCTTGCGCAGTTTGCGCTATACTTTTAATCTCACCGACTCAGAAATGATCGCCATGTTTGCACTGGCTGATTACCCGGTCACCCGTGAACAAGTGAGCCAATGGCTTAAAAAAGATGAAGATGCTGATTTTAAAGCGCTAAAGGATGTAGAGCTTGCTATTTTTTTAAACGGACTTATTAGTAAAAATCGCGGAAAAAAAGAAGGCCCCTCCCCAGAGCCCGAAAAACGAATCACCAACAACATCGTCCTTAAAAAAATAAAAATTGCGCTGGACCTTAAAAGCGACGATGTGAAAGGGATTTTGGGATTTGCGGATATGCTGGTCAGCGATCATGAACTCTCAGCTCTTTTTAGAAAACCCGATCATAAAAACTACCGCGCCTGCCAGGATCAAATCCTGCGCTGCTTTTTAAAGGGCTTGCAGTTAAAGCATCGCCCGATAAAATAAGACAAAGGAAGGGAACTCCCATGGCGACAAAACCACCCGAAAAAGCAACCGTGAGACCCAACGAAATCGAACTCATCCGCGTGTATGAGGCACCCGTCAAAATAGTTTGGGACGCGTGGACTGATTTAAAGCAGTTGGAAAAATGGTGGGGTCCTCGAGGGTTTACGATAACTACAAAAAGTAAAGATCTGCACCCTGGCGGCAAGTGGATATATACCATGCATGGACCCGACGGCACAGACTATCCAAACATTGCCACTTATCATGTGGTGCTCAAGTACGAAAAACTCGTTTACGATCACGGTGGCAACGAAGAACTGGACAAACTTTTTGCAGTTTCCGCGACTTTTAAAGAAGACAAGGGAAAGACCATCGTACGCATGGTTTATACGTTGCCCACAGCCAACGAAGCAAAGGCTATGAAACAGCATATCAAGCAAGCCAATGGCAATTCGACTTGGGATCGTTTGGGCGAGTTCTTGGAAGATAAGATCAGCGGCAAAGATTTGTTTATCATCCACCGTTCGTTTGCTAACAGCATAAAAAATATTTTTGATTTGTGGGTCGACCCTGAGCATTTTTCTCGCTGGTTAGGACCCGCAGGTTCGACCATGCAATTTATCACCAAGGACATCAAAGAGGGCGGCTCATCACTATGGTCCATGACCACGGATGGAGAAACGGCGGATGAACAAATAAAATACGGTAAAATAAATTACCAAAAAATCAGTCCACCCAATAGCCTTATTTACACTCAGAATTTTTGCGACAAAAACGGAAAACTTTCAAAGCCGCCGTTTTCTGCAACCTATCCCGATGTGATTTTAACCACTGTTCAATTGGTAGAAGAAGGCCCGAACCAAACACGCGTCACCGTAAAGTGGGAAGTGTATGGCGAGGCCACAGAAGCTGAGCGCAAAACCTTCCATGATATGAAGCCGTTGATGACTGGTGGCTGGAACAGCTCGTTTGATAAGATAGATGGGTTGATCAGCTCTACCTAGCGGTTAGGGCGTGGGGGTATTATGGTTGTGGTCCCCAAAGTCTTTTGCATTTGATCGAGAAGCTCCACTCGACGATCCGTCTCTGAAGTTTTTTTAACCTCTTTAAGAAGTTGCTGGGCTTGGTGGCTTTGACGGTTTGCCACGTGAGTTGTCTCGTAAAGCCATGACGCTTGATCATTAAATAATTCTCGAAGAAGAGGATCTTGAGAATTTTTGGCTCCAACCAAGGGAAACGTTAATAAAATTTCAGTATCTCTGGTTTCATAGGTTACCTTCACAGTTGCAATGTCGAACGCTTCTAGAACAACCTCAAAGCTGGTATGATTTATTTCTCTAAGAAGATCAAGAAAATAGGATATTCTCGCGGAAACGATATTGAGGGTATCCATCGAATGGAAAAGTTTATTCAAAAGCATATCCTGCTCGGATGTTGGTTGGTTACTACGGATGGCTTTTCGGAGAATCGTGATTTGCTGTTTTATTTGAGTATGATAGGTTTTGAGCTCACTAAAAGACACGTAATTAGCATATACTGCAAAATCTGGTGCGGGATCATTGGGAAGAACACCTTTTATAACTTGCGCTTCTCCATAAAAAGGAGATGGTTCGCGTTTTGTCATCTGCAGAAAAATGTCTAAGTGCCTTGTTTCGTGAAGTATCAGAATATCGCGAGAATATCTTAAGCTTGCTGCCTTGAGAATATGATTGAAGTTAAGGTAAAAAAGAGCGTTCGAAATCTTTCCATCTTTTAAAAGTGATGGAAAAGTAACGGCAGCACCAGCATTAAACTGTAGCATTTTTGCGGGGTTAAAAACGACTCTGGCTCCATAGTTTTTCAAAATAAACTCCGCAAACTGACCTAAATTTGACGAACCTGGAATGATGACTAATATTTTGTAGTTTTGATTTGTTTGGGCATCCCACTCTTTTGATTCTTTGAAAGAAACATTCCCATTGATGAGATGCTGGTGGGCTTGAGAAAGTACGAGTTCACTCAATGACCCTAAAAGTTCCGGACGCACTTCAAAGGCTTTTTGAAAAAGAGGAAACACATCTTCATCTGCTAAATAATCATTCACTGCTGGAGATTTTACAAAGATCTCAGAACACGACTGTTGGCCCGACGCAGGGAGATAGCATAAAACTGCAATGAGGGCAAATAACCCAAATCTAAACAATGGCAAGAACATGATGGGATTTCAAAGCAATCCCTGGACCAGGTTTTGCGACAGACGCAAGTCACTCACGAGCTCTTGATAGCGCTGCTGTTTTTCGCTCTCCGTTGACGAGCGTAAAATCGCAGCGGGATGCCAACTCACCATCAGATTTTTAGCAAAGCCGCTTTCGGTGTAGGGTGTGCCGCGCTCTATTTGAACTTTCACCAATCGGCCATAAACTGCGGTGCTCGCTATTGCGCCCAAGCATAAAATCACTTGCGGGCGAACATGGGCAATTTCTGCCTCGAGCCATGGCTTGCAGGCGTGCATCTCACTGCCGCTGGCTTTTTTATGCAACCGAAGCTTCTCTTGACGCTCAAACTTAAAATGTTTCACCGCATTTGTAACGTAAAGATCTTTGCGTAAAATACCCGCATCGGCGAGAGCTTTATTCAGTAACTCCCCTGCAGGTCCAATAAAATTTTGCCCAGCTAAATCTTCGCCATCTCCCGGCTGCTCTCCCACAACCATCAACGACGCTTGCAAATTTCCCTCACCAAAAACAGTCTGTGTGGCCGCTGAAGCCAGGGGACACGACGTGCACAAAAGAGCCGCCGTCTTGAGTTGCTTCCAATCCGTGGTTTGTGGAGGATGCGCCACCTCTTGAATGGCGTCGCGCATATTTTGCAACTGTTTAGGAGTGTTGCGGATGAGCTCTTGAATAATCTCGGCTTCCGGCAACGCCGACCAATATTTTGGCGCCATTTCGGTTTTCATCATTTTAATTTTAATTCGCGCTGGATTAAAAATCGATTTGTAATAGGTTTTCCACACTTCATCAAAGGGATCTTCGTGACCAAATTCTTGCTGAGTCATACCGGGACCAAAGGTGAGAGTTTTCATGTTCCAATGGGCCGAACCGTCCGCTGAAAAGATGGACCACGGCTTATCACCAAACCGTCGCACAAAAAATGGCGCACCAAGCTCCATGATTAAATGCTCGGGCTTGTGCCAGGCCACGTAGGTTTCCACGTCGTCAATCTCCGCCCGCTTAAAGCGCACAAAAGCGTGCATTTTATGAATATCACGGCGTACAGATTTGCATAGAATATTCATCCGATGAACATCGGGATCCACCGACACTTTTAACAAATGGGCGTTTTCGTGATTCAATCGATACAGCAAACGATACAGCAAATCCCAGCGCTGCTCATCGCGTGCGGCTGCCACGTAGGGCGCCATTTTTAAAAATTCCGCAGGAACTTTTGGCGAGGTCAACGGTTTGAGTCGTATTTCGGTTTCAAACAGCATCACCTGAGTTGTATCCCAGCTCCCACTTTTGGGGCGCACGCCTGTTTGTAACATTTCGCGGGCGCGAACTCGCCACTCGTTGTAGCTGATCGCCTCCATTACAATTCACCAGTTAATAAGGTAGATGCAGTTTCGAAAAGCGACAATTGCACGGAAGCCGGCCGCAAGCGCTGCTCCAGGTGCTCGGAATCTAGTAGAAAGGCGTTGGGGTTGTGATCCGAGGTTAATAAAAAATACTTGGCGCGATTCAGCGGCACGCGCAGCTTTCGCAAATCACTCATCGTGATGTTATGGTAAGGGCGCATTTTTAAAATGCGCTCCACATTGCGCACGCCAAGCCCCGGAACTCGCAACAATTGTTCCCGCGTACCGGTATTAATGTCCACCGGAAAGTAATGGCGGTTGTTGATGGCCCACGCCGTTTTCGGATCCATGTCGAGAGCTAAGTTGTCTTCGGGCTTTGCTAAAATTTCCTCGGCCTTAAAATGATAAAAGCGCATCAGCCAGTCGGCTTGGTACAAACGATTTTCGCGAACTAACTGAGGCTGCTCTTTAGGAAGTAGTGCATCGGCCTTCGGTATGGGGCTGTAGGCCGAATAATAAACACGCCGCAAACCATAGGTTTTGTAAAGATCCTGGGACGAATGAAGAATCAGTCCATCAGAGCTGGGCGTAGCGCCCACAACCATTTGCGTGGTTTGTCCCGCTGGTGCAAACCTTGGAGTTTTTAAAAATTTCTTCTTTTGGTCCGCTTTGGTTTCGATCACCTTATCGGCAATTTGAATCATGGATTTTTTTGCGGCCGCAATGGTTTTTGCTGGCGCCAAAATATCCAAGTCTTTTTGCACGGGCATTTCGATATTAGCGCTGATACGATCGGCCCACTTTCCCGCTTCAAGAATTAATTCCTGCGTGGCGCCCGCCACAACTTTAAGATGGATGTAACCATTAAAACGATGCGTTTCACGCAACAGTCTCGCCACGCGAATCAACTGCACCATGGTTTCGTCGGGCGAGTTTATAATTCCCGAACTTAAAAATAAACCTTCAATGTAGTTGCGGCGGTAGAACTCGAGAGTAATAGAAACAATTTCTTCGGGCTTAAAGCGAGCGCGAGGCACGTCGCTTGAAACGCGATTCACACAGAACTTGCAATCGTAAATGCAGTAATTGGTCATAAGTATTTTAAGAAGACTGATGCAGCGACCATCGGGAGCGTAGCTATGACAAATTCCCATGCCCTCCACGTTTCCCATGCCGTCTTTGTCGCGCTTCCGTTTGGAGCCACTGCTCGAACAAGAGGCATCGTATTTGGCGGCGTCGGCGAGAATGGCGAGTTTGCTTTGCAGTTGGTCCCACTGAGGTAATGACATACAAATAGGTATACTTTATGTATAACTTTTTGTATACTTTAAAAATGACAACCGGACCCCTACGACTCAACGAACAAAAAGTGTTTAAAGCCCTCGCCAAATATATAGAGGACAACGGGTTCTCACCCACCTATCGCGAGCTGCAGGAGCTACTGGGCCTTAAAGCCATTGGCTCTGTGCAAAAAACTGTGCAGCAGCTCATTGCCAAAGGCTATGTGTTAAACACCGGCAAATGGCGCGGCCTTGTGCTCGCCGAGCCCACGGATGTGATGGCCGTACGCATTCCCCTTTCAGGGTCTGTGGCAGCGGGGGCGCCCATTGAGGCCATTGAGACGCAAGATTACGTGGATGTGGCGCACACCATGATCCAGCAGGGGCAAAGCTACTTTGCCCTGCGGGTAAAGGGCGATTCCATGATCGAAGATCACATCGTCGACGGCGATATCGTGGTGATTCGCAAACAAAAAACTCCAAATCAAAACGACATTGTGGTTGCGCTGATCGACGACGAAGCCACGCTGAAACGCTTTCATAAATCCAAAGGCGTTATTGAATTGCACCCCGCCAACAAAAATTACAAACCCATTAAGGTGGACGAAGCAAAAAGTTTTGAAATTTTGGGAATTTTAAGCGGGATCATAAGAAAGTATTAAAATAATTTTTTTCACCTAAGATTGACTACCTCCCCGTTCGCCTTCAGATTAGCCATTCGGAGGTAGCTAATGGAAAATTCGAAAGCGCTTATACACGACGTGCTTGTAGATGTTGTTCTTAAAAATGGTGAGACTTTTATTGGCTATATCATTAAAGGTGGCATCCAAAAAGAATCCGAGCGCGATTTCGTAAAACTCTCGAACAAAAAAGTCACCAAGGGTGTTCGCTCTGTGGCAAAACGAATAAAGATCACGCAGGTCGCTTCGATCGCTAAATCCAAAGCCAACAAGTCGAACTTTTAGACAACTGAAAGTTTACAATGTTGAGGAATCTTAATACGGATAGGCCTTAGCCGCGTTAGTTACAAAATAAAATTTATATGTTTATTTCCAAATCGTTTGCCGCCGATGTTGGATAGCTCACGCTTTCCGCGAGGACTCACAAAGTCTGTGGTGTCCGTGAGCGTTTTTGTGTCACTATTGTACTGGACCATGTGAGTGTATCTTTACCGCAAATAAAGCGTAGGGTTACTGCAAGGGTAGATTTCTCTACCGCTTCTCAAACTTAAATGTAACGTAAAAAATTACTCAAAGGATCCAATGAAATTTCTCCTCCCCGTTCTTTTTCTCGCGCTCTCTGCCTGCGACAGCTCCGACAACGCAAATTTAAATCCGCAAAATCCTTTCGGCGAAGGACCCGCTGCTGTCAGCTTGGCGCCCAATGGTGGCACCGTCACTAACGGTGACATGCGAGCCGCCGGTAGTTACGCCATCCTCGCCAAGACTGGAATTTCTAACGCGACCGGTTCCTCCATTACCGGGCACATCGGTGTGAGCCCGGCGGCCGCTAGTTATATTACCGGCTTCACTATGACGGCTGACGCCAGTAATGTTTTTTCAACGGCTCCCGAAGTTATTGGCGGCGGAAAGATCTATGCAGCCGACTACACCTCGCCGACTCCGTCCAACCTCACCTCGGCGATTAGCGGCATCGAAACGGCTTACACCAATGCCGCAGGTCGCACACCGCCAGATTCCATAGAACTTGGCTCGGGAAATCTCGGAGGGCTAACAATCGCACCGGGTCTCTACAATTGGTCAAGCAACGTAACGATTCCCACGGCCTTAACAATTTCTGGTAGCGCCACTGACGTTTGGATATTTCAGATCGCGGGCAACGTGACGATAGCAGCGGCAACTAATATTATTTTAGCTGGGGGCGCGCTTCCTGAAAATATCTTTTGGCAAGTGGCAGGGTCGGTAACTATTGGTACCACAGCTCAGTTTAAAGGAATTATTCTGGGTAAAACTGCAGTTGTATTGCAAAACCTTGCAACTCTCGACGGGAGAATTTTTTCGCAGACTGCGGTTGTGCTAGATGACAACGCTGTAACTCAACCTTAAGTTTCCGTCATCCATCAAAGTGTTCCTCGCCCCAACAACGTTTGTAGGAGTTTTTGCTCGTAAAGTTGCTGGAGCGAAGCACCCACCTCTTCGCCCTCCAACCACCGCAGGGCGTGAGCGATGGCTTCAAGGGTCGCCATGCCATCAGCGGTGGATTCTAGCCGCAATTTTTTTTGAGCGGCTTTTGTTTTCTCCTCTGGCATTTTCCTTTTTAAACAAACTCTTTGTACTTGAGCCAGCTCCTGATGGCGATGATGAACCTTGCTGGCCTGCCGCCAGTTTCCGTCGGGTACGATGAGCAGCACTGGCCTTTTCAGCCCCGCCACAAAATCAGCATTCAATTCCACAGCATCGTCGCTAGGGTACAGCAAAAGGGGTTGATAGACGGGATCGAGAATTTCGCTCAAATCCAATCTCTCTTTTCCCTCTCCACGGACATGCATTTCGCTGTTTTTCAAAGCCTGTAAAGCCAATCGCCCTGTGTTCGTCGTTCGTTTTAATTCTTTGGCGTGAACCACCAAACAGATGCGCGTCTGTAGGTCGAGCGATGGAATCGCATGACAGATGCAGCGGTCTTTGTGCAAATAACAAACAGTACAAGGATCCTTGGTTTTACGCTGCCGCTGAGTGGGTCGGGTTATCATACTCAGAAACTTTATACTAAAGCGCAAAGCGATGCAGCAGCAAAAGTTTGTGACAACCTTATTTGCTGTGCTACCCTAGCGTCACAGATGAGTGAGACAAACACAAACCAGGCCAAAGTAACTTCCTCGACGCAAAGTCAAAATATTCTCCAGTTCCCTGGCGAAATTCGGCTTATTGCACACGATCGCGACATGGCCGATGTGAAATTTGAGCAAATTACGGCCTTTGGTTTTGATACGGAAACCAAACCCGCTTACCGAAAAGGCGAAGTATTTAAGACCGCCCTATTACAGCTCGCCACCGATTCCGTCGCCTATTTAATTCGCTTGCACTACATCAAACACTTCGAGCCCATTCGCGAAATCTTCGAAAACCCCGATGTACTTAAAGTGGGAGCCGCCATCGCCCACGACTTAAAACAACTGCAACATATTTTTCCATTTCAGCCCGCAGGCTTTGTGGATGTGCAAAAGATTGGAAAAGAAAAGGGTCTTAAAAATCTAGGTTTAAAAAAAATGACCCAAGAAGTTTTCAATGCCAACCTGTTTAAAGGCCCAAAAATGACAAACTGGGAGCGCCAGTTCCTCACCGACGAACAACTCCTCTACGCCGCCACCGATGCCTGGATTGGCCTGCAGTTGTATCGTAAACTCAATACAGAAAAATCATAAAAAATCTGCCATTGCCGCTACGGCAGTAATTATTTTAAATTTTGCCTTGTAAAATCTCGCGGAGGCGGCAAGCTCCATACTGGAATTACTTTTGCCCATCTCGATGTTAATGCCTTCGAACGAAAATACATTTCGTGATCCCACTCAACTTCAGCCATATGAATCAGCTCTTCTACGAATTGGGCTTGTCCACAAGCACGAGCAATTAACGCTGCCACTTCATACTCTCCGATATTGCTACGTTCTAACTTTCCAGCGCCGTACATCGACATATACCAGCCGAAATTTAAAAAATTGAGCAAACCCCCAAGCCGGCACAGGCAGTAGATCAAAGTGCCCACCGCAGTCATTGATACTTCCCTCATAAAACGAGGTTTTGCTTCTAAAGATGTGAGCATAGTCCGCAAGCATTCCCGATGTTCCCACTCATCGTGTTCGATCTTACTAATTTCTTCGCGCTCAATGGCGATCGATACCGATTTGGCGTGTCCTCGATAAGCGTAAGCTGCGGCCTTTTCTCCAGAGTAAGCATTTTGTAAAAGCCGGATCAAATCTTGCTTAGAATTTTTGTTCATTTCCTACCAGGCAATCTCTTTGCCAGTAGACTCGAAAAACATTCCGGTCTGTGCGGGCTTTAAATTTAAAGCCACGTCCCAAATTCCTTTGGCAGAACGTTCAGGCTGAGTGGGCGCAGCTTGGCCGCCCATGTCTGTTTTTACCCAACCCGGATGAACCACGATGGTCGTCAACCAGGGATTGTCTGCAGAGAGACTTTTATTAATCATATTGAGCGCTGTTTTACTGGCACGATAGGCATAGTATCCACCGGAGTCGTTGTCGTCGATGGAGCCCATCTTACTTGTGATTTGAATCACCTTCGGTGCACTGGAGTTTTTCAATGCGGCCAAAAGCGCTTTCGTCAGTAGAAACGGCGCCACCGAATTCACACGAAAACTCTCCATAAAATCGTGAGAGCTCTCTCCCTGCAACAAAACACCAGCGTTGTTGATCAGAATATCCAGGTCTTTGCCCACAGCTGAAGCGATTTTTTGCGGGGCCTCTTCGGCAGTAACGTCGACAGCCAATAATTGCAGTTTTTCCCCGTACTCGCTTTTCAGCTCCATTAAGCCTTTCGAGCTTTCGGGCTTTCTTGCAATGGCGATCGTAGAATCTCCGCGCTGCAAAGCCTGACGAGTTAACTCAAGACCAATTCCACGAGATGTTCCAGTTATTACGATTTTCATATTTTTGTTAATAGCAAAATAAACATTCAGCGGCAACCACCGAGACGCGCAACTAGATAATTATTGTTTTTTACAATGAATCTTGAATTTCTTAGTTTCAAACTGGGTTGTTTCGCAAAGAAAAGTATTAGTTCTATGAGTTATCTTAAACAAAGCTGCATAATCTTTCCACGAAACATCGGAAACATTACAACATCCATAAATAGCTTCCACCGAAATTTTACCTACATTGTTAATGTAGTCCTTAACCACGGAAAGATTATGAACGCTCTCCTCTTTACTAAACGGGTGAAGCCCCAAGACTCACATCATATTGCCCATACGTTGTCGTCGCGAAAGTGAGATAGGACGAGAGCTGCAACTTCTGTTCAGACTTCAGAGCCTTGGCATTGCCTAAGCCGCTTAACACCATGCTAAACAGCAAATACCCGATTGTGCCCAAACATCCTCCTCTCAGTTTTACAAAATTTTAATCTTCGTATTGGCCAGGGTCCTGAGGACATTTCACTTTCTCACCACAACAAAAATCTCTACTTCTTCGCCTTCATCAGTGCATGCCTGTCCAATTTCAATTTGCGGGAATGTGTTCGTAAAGTTTCCGTAACTGCAATAGCTATTGCCCATGTAGGTGCTTTCCCATGTTGGTGAAGCAAGTGTTCAGATCGGCGCCGAGCCAACGATTGATTTAGTAGTGATTTTTGCCAGCGATTCTTTTTTTTATAACTTTGAATCGAACGATGAGACAACGCTCACAGCTCTAAAGGCAGGTAAGAACTGAGACGCATAGAGTCTTAGGCAAATGTCGCCGCAAACTAACCGAATTCCCTTGAATCCACGGAGCAGTAATAATATAAATCCCAGTTCATAGCGGAGTGGTAGTTAAGTTGGTTATAACGCCTGCCTGTCACGCAGGAGGCCGCGAGTTCGAGTCTCGTCCACTCCGCCAATTTTTGACTCCCTACGTTGTCGGCACATCGACTTTCCGGAAGGACGCCCCATTAAATCTGAAATAACATATCTAAACCGTAAAGATGTCGCTGACGTTATACTGAGTCTCAAGGGCGACATTCTACGTGATTGGGAAGCTCAATCTCGCGAAAAGGTGGCGGCTGCAAAAGCGCAAACTCGTCTTGCTCTTCGCGATTCTTTACCGGACTTTTTGGATCAGTTGGTTCTAACTTTAAAATCCGAAAACCCCAAAGAACAGGCTGCCAAGAATTCAGAAGTGGCCCGTGAACACGGTGAAGACCGGGCAAAACAACCCGAGTATTCGCTTGAAGAAGTGATCTTCGAATATCACATCCTCCGCGCCGTGATTATTCTTCATCTCGAAGCACTGGTCACGACAGGCTCAGAGTGCCGTAAAATTATTCACGAATTTATTGATCGCGGTATCGGCAAAGCGGCAGCCACTTTTGCCGAACTTGAAACCAATCGTCAGGCTGTTCAAGCGAAGGCCTTTGAAGAGGCGAAAATAGAGGCTGAAAGATTGAGCAGTGCAAAATCTGAATTCTTGGCCAACATGTCCCACGAAATTCGCACGCCCCTTGGCGCCATCATGGGTTTTGTTGACTTGCTCAAAGACAAAGGGCTGTCCGATGAAGACATCTTAAACTACCATGCGATTATCGAGCGCAACTCCACTCATCTTTTAAGACTCATCGACGACATTTTGGATTTAGCAAAAGTGGAAGCTGGGAAAGTCGTCATCGAAAAGATCGAGTTTTCACTGCGTGAGTTTCTCGCTGAGTTCTCATCAATTGCTGGCGCGAAGGCTCGTGAAAAAGGCATCGTTTTTGAGTTTAAACCCGAAACCCTGGTCCCAGAAATTGTCATTTCCGACCCTACTCGCATTCGCCAAATCCTTTCGAATATTGTCGGTAACGCCATCAAGTTTACCGAAAAAGGCAGTGTTGCTTTTTACGTTCAATATACAAATCAACAACTCCATTTTAAGGTTGTTGATACGGGACGAGGAATTTCAATAGAGCAACGACAAGCCCTGTTTCAGGCCTTCTCGCAAGCAGACTCCTCAACCACTCGCAAATTTGGTG
>JAYUKO010000204.1:0-3603 GCA_043764415.1 Bdellovibrionales bacterium
GGTGTAGTCATTGAGCTCCGCCGCTTTTTCGGCCTCAGCAAAGGCTTTGTTGCTTTCTTCGTAACGACCGGCCTGATGAAGAGCGGTGGCGTACTCAAGCAAGTAGGCCAACTGATCCCCTTGAGAACTTTCGTATTTTTCTTTAAAAGCTTTGATGGCCTCATCGTACTGGCCCGACTGCATAGAGTCTCGCGCACTAGAAACATAGTTCTGGTACGAAGCGCAGCCTAAAATACAAAAGGCGCTTAACAGAAGAAAGCGCCCTAAAACTTTACTTACGGTCATCCATTAAATGCCAACGCGGCGTTTTTTGAATTTCTTGCGTATCTCTTTTTGATCTGCCCACTCATGTTCGCTGGTCTTAAGGTTTGTAAGCATCAATGTTAGTTTGTAATAAACTGTCTTTTCTTTACCAACCTCTTTAACGATGGAATCCAAACGACCATTGATAATGTAGTCAGCTCCAGATTGGCCACCGGGACCCTTTTTAGTTTCACCAGAGACCATGCCCGAGTTTTGATATTCGTACTCGTCCGCGATATCTTGGCGAGCTTCTTTATCAAGAAAGCGAACTTTACCAGAAGACATAAGGTCAACCTTCACCATATCCATGATGTTTTGGCCATCGATGACTTCGGCAGTTTTGTTTTGCAGTTTTGTCACCATAACGAGAGGTGGGCGCTTGGCTTCGCCGATGGTGCGATTTTTCAATAAACTGGCAACGAGTTCATTCACGGCTTTTTGCATATCTGTTTCGGACCATAGGTCGTCCAGTAAATTTTCGTTGTTAACGTCGTCGTAGGAGCCTTTTGTAAATTGGCGTGTGCCGCAACCTTGAACAAACAGCATGCTTGAAACAAGTGCGATCACGAATAAAGATCTCATTGGAACCTCCATTGGTTTGAACTAAAGTTATCAACTTATTTGGGAAATGCGAACTTATTTTACTGTCGACCCGACGAGTAGAGGTCGGCTTAGAGAGCGGCTCAAAAGGATCCCCTCCACTCAGTCGTCTTATCCTGCAGTTAGTGCTCTATGAGTACTCTACTACTAGTATTCTTCGTCGCCTTCCATACTGTCGACGTCGATCACGGGATTGGATTTGATGAGCGGTTGCTCAGGTTCGATCTTTTGAACCTTTGTCACTTCCAGCTTATCATTGAGCTCTACAGAGTAGCCCATGGAGAGTGCCTTCTTTTTATACTCTTCGGCAAATTGCTTTTTTTGCATGGCATTCATTTGCGCCGTTTTCTGTTCGTTTAAAAGTCTTTGATTGATCTTGTTCTCCAGACTTTCAACGGCCATACCTTTGAGGTCGCTTTCGGCGATGTCTTTTGCAGCAGAACCCACCGAAGCCTCTAAACGTAAGCCTTCTTCCGATGGATTTGACGCGCTTACGGGCTGATAACCTTCGTTGATTTGCGGTGCCTGTTGATAGTTTTCTACGTGCACTTTTTCGCGCTGAAGTTTGGATTTTGTTTGCTCTTGTTTACGTATTTTGTCCACTTCGCCATAGCGGACCGTTGAGGGCTCTTTGGGGTCGGGATTTCCGCCCATAAAAACAACCACGGTTGCGATCAATAAAACCCCACCACCGACTATATAATTTAGCTTATTTTGTTCCATCCCTGCTTATCGGTTGGTGTTTTCATCTTCTAAAGCTGGAAATAAGATCTCAAATTGAGTCCCGCGACCAGCTTCGGAGTCCACCTTAATTTCACCACCGTGGCTTTTTACAATCCCGTAGGAAATACTCAGTCCCAGACCTGTTCCCTGGCCCACGTCTTTGGTCGTGTAAAAAGGGTCAAAAATCTTATCAATATCGGTCTTTTCGATTCCCACCCCGGTATCTGCTATTTTGATGCTGACCATTTCGTCCGCTTGCAAATAGTTCACTTGAATCGAGACGGTGCCTTCGCGAGTGAAAATCGCCTGAAAGGCATTCGAAATCACATTCATAAACACTTGGCTTACCTGATTGGGGTTACCGACAATGAGCGGAATAAAGTCATCGTAGGTTTTTTGGATTGTGATCTTGTCATTTTTAATCGCCCCACGCAAAAGATCCAAGGTGGAATCGATGCAATCTGTAACGCTGAATTTTTTCTGATCCTTATCACTAGAGCGCGAAAAAGTTCGCAGGCCCGTAACGATGTCGCGTGTTCGCCGCGCCCCCTCTTCGCAAGAGGCAATTAGTTTTGGAAGATCTTTGGCGATAAATTCGTAGTCGTACTTCTTTTTTATTTTTTCAAAATTATCATTTTTTTTACTTAATTCCTGAATCATCCCCAGCAGTGAATTTGTATACTCTCGCAAGTGCTGCATGTTGCTGTAAACAAACCCAATGGGGTTATTAAGTTCGTGGGCTACGCCGGCCACAAGTTGTCCCAGGCCCGCCAGTTTTGCTGACTGAATCAATTGCGTTTGCGTGGCTTGCACCTCGGTGTTCGCTTTTTCCAGATCAATAATTTTCGCCTCTAAGTCGGAGCGATAGCCATAAATCGTTTGCGACATTTCGTTAAAGCTTTCGGAAAGTAAGCCAATTTCGGTTTTACTTTTGATTTCGACTTGTATGGGCTCGCTGTACGTTTTCATCTTTTGTATCGCGTCCACCAGTCGCGCCAATGGCTGAATAATTTGGTGAGTAAAGAAATAGCTAAAGATGAGCAAACACAAAATTAAAAAACCAAAAGCCATAAGCAACAAATACATGACGCGCGAAAAGCTTTTTGTGAGAGCGTTTTTTGAGGCACCGATGGCAATTAAAAAACTTTGCTCTCCCCACTTCACCGCCGTGGAGATAAAACCAAAATTCTGCCCCTTCAATGAAATATCAAAAAAGTGGTTATTGCCCCGTAAAAAATCCTGTGAAAGCTGCTCGCGAGTGAATCTCTCCTCAGGCAGGCTGGTGACGAAGATGTCTCCTTTGGGCCCAAAAAATACAATGTCCATTCCCTGCTGATTTTTGAGGGTTTTGGTAATTTCGTCTTCGAGCACGATGGATTTTTCGAGATATCCCGTCCAATTGAGTTTTTCGTCTTTAATTTTTTTAATAACACTTAACTGCAGATGCACTTTCGCATTGTTCGAAAAATAATAGGCGTGCGAGGTGGTATCCGTTTCGATCAGGCGGTCCAATAACTTTTCGTCGAGTGTCGCGGGCCCCACTGTGGCAAAATCTCGACTCCCCACTCTGAGAAGGAGGGTACCATCCTCACTGTAAACCGCAAAGGAGGAGGGAACTTCCTCTTCGAGGCGTTTTTTAAGGGCCACTTTGAGTTCTTCAACGGAAGATGTTTTGAGGAGGTAAAGAATTCCATTATCCTCGGAAATCTCATTGAGGCGGGCTCGCGAAAAGCTTTCATATTCGTCGAAGAGGTCTTGAACTTGTTTGGTGTAGACAATCAGTCTTTCAAAAATTTCGTCTTGCACGGCAGTTTTAAACTGTTGCGCCAATAGAATAACCACCAGAACCAATGGTAAAAGAGAGAAAAGCACAATCCAACGGATGAAAAGTGTTCTTAAGGAAATATACTTTTTGTTATTCACATTTCTATTCTGTGATCACTTGCCTTAGAAGATCAAGTTCTGCGAGAACTTTCC
>JAYUKO010000205.1:0-12642 GCA_043764415.1 Bdellovibrionales bacterium
TATGTGGTTCAGTATTGCAAATTCTTAGATCTCGATGCAGATAAAGTGCTTCAAACCTTTATGAAGCTGTATCAAAATGGTCGAGAGTAAAACAATAAAGCTCACTGTCTCTGAAGATCTTGTAGGTCTCCGCGCTGATATCGGTCTTGCCAAAGCGGGCGTCTTCAACACCCGATCGCAAGTAAAAAAAATATTCACTGATAAAAAAGTGTATGTTAATGGAAAATACATCAAACCCTCACAAATCTTGCAACTTGGCGACGATATTCAAGTGGAAGTGCCTTTGCAACTCGAAGAGTGGCTGGCGCCCTATGACTTCCCTCTTGATATTTATTATGAAGACGCAGAGGTGCTTGTTCTCAACAAACCCGCAGGCCTTGTGGTTCATCCAGCGGCCGGGCATAGAAACGACACTTTGATCAATGCCTTGATTGCGCATCATAAAACATTGTCTCCAGGGTCCTCGCCATATCGACCGGGTTTAGTACATCGAATTGATAAAGACACCAGCGGTTTGTTAGTTCTGGCTAAAAACGAAAAAACCCACAGCAGTTTGGCCAAACAGTTTTTGCGAAAAACCGTGCACAGAGTTTATTGGGCCATTGTGTTTGGTTGCCCCAAAGAAAAATCTGGAACCATCACGTCTTACATTTCGCGAAGCCCCAATGATCGTAAAAAATTTATGGCGACACAAGAAGCTGTTGGAAAGCACGCCATCACTCACTACGAAGTTTTGCAAACAACTGGAGCCATGAGTTTGGTGCAGCTCAAACTCGAAACTGGCCGCACGCACCAGATTCGAGTGCACATGTCGTCCATTGCACATCCTATTGCGGGCGATGACACCTATGGCGGCAAAAAACGCGCAAATTCTCTAGCTTCCCAACAACTTAAAAAACTCATCTTAGAAATGCCACGCTTTGCTTTGCACGCCAAAGAGTTGGGTTTCACGCACCCCGCAAAACAAGAACGTATGACATTTAATTCTGCCTGGCCCGAAGACCTTCGCGAGCTAGCAAACCTCTCACACCTTGAGGTGCCGCAGTGATCCCACTTTCCCCTCTGCACGGCACATACATTGATGATGGTGAATTTGAGATTTTTTTTGGCAACAAAGAGTTTTCTGCAATCGTAGAATCTTCCAAGGATCCCTCGCTGTGTTTACTTCATCAAGTTCATGGGGCGGAGTGTGTCGAAGCTATAACTCAGCAAAAATCTTCGGCGGATGGGCATTGGACAGCAGACCCACAAAAACAACTTCTTATCAAATCAGCTGACTGTCTCCCCATCATCGTGACGTCTTCGAGTCGCAAGCAAATTTGGGCCATTCATGCTGGCTGGCGTGGAGTCGAACAGAAAATTACTACGCATGCTTTACATTCCTCCGCACCGGACCCCTCGATGAAAGTATATATTGGCCCGCATATTCAACAGAACAGTTTTGCTGTGGACCATGATGTGGCTGTTAGAATTCTATCTGCCCATGACTTGGATTTAAACAAAGCCAGCGCCCTTGGAATCCTTATCGAGCGCGAAAATAAATATTATATTGATTTAGTTGCCCTGGTATTCCGCGAACTAGAAAATTTACAGATTCAGTCCTCCCACGTTTCCGTGAGCCCCGTAGATACCAAAACCAACTCCAGTTATTATTCCTTCCGTCGAGGAGACACTGGAGTGCGCAATTACAGTCTGGTGCGATTTGGAAAATAGCTTGGCTTCAATTCTTTTTCGAGTCTTCTAAAACCTCTAAAATTTCCCGTGAGCGCTTATCTATATAAAAAAGCAACGTCGCAAAAACCAACATGATCGGTAAGATCAAATCTCTAGCTTCTAAAGAGGAGGGATAAAATCGGCTGAAAATCCAAAGTGCAATCAAATAAACGAACAAACTATTTATTTGAAAACCCTTGTTTTTTCCTCTAACGCTAGCCAATAACTTTTCTCGAGCATTGAGTCGATTCAACACTAACTGCGCCTCAAAATCATTCTTTTCCATGTTACATTCCTTTTCAAATATAAAGTTAATGCTTTTGAATATACAAATAATACTGGTTGTGATTGTACTTTTTCAAAAAGAAATATTTTTTTGCGGGATCTTTCATTTTGCGGAGCGAATCGCGAATGGAAATAGCGCGAATGCATTTTTCGTCCAGCCGCTGCATGGATTCGCACTCTTTGGGATAGGGTTCGTTGGGCGAAAACTGACTTACAGACAAACGAAATACATTGGAATTTTCCTCCGCCAACTGCTTAGCAAAAAACTCTTTGTAGATTTTTTCGGTTTGCGCAGTTTCATCCAAAAATACACAGTGCTTCTCGCACTCTTCTTCGCCGACACGAACTTGGTATTCACCTACCGGCGACTTTTGTGTCTCCTTGAGAAGCTCCACTAAAATTTCGCGCGCAGTGGCTGACTGATTTGTGTCCGAATTTTCCTTGATCGAGTAAACCAACCACTTTTTGGATTGAAGCTCTGGAAATAATCTTGCCACTAAAGCCACTGCCACCTGCTTCGACGAATAAAATTCCGAAGGTTTAATCAGCGTCGCCACACGCAAGCTGATCCCTCGTGTGACCAGAGAGATCATCACGCCGGCGATAACCAAAACCATAGCAATAATGCCTAAAGTGACTTTTTTCATCGTTGGCAGATGACCAGATAACTGGTTGAAATTCCACAGTTGACGCAATCTGCCTATCGGCTTTTTTGAAAGAGGCGTAAAACCTCCACAACAGAGGACTTGATCATGAACCGACAGGTACCCACAAATTATTATTTGCTTATCGGCCGTGGACGTTTGGCCACGCATTTTGCCGCTTACTTCGAAATCAAAAACATTCCCTTTTTGCAGTGGTCCCGAGTGGACTCTCCGGATGATCTTAAAAAATTTAGTCTGCTGAGCAAACGCATATTTCTCGCCATCTCCGACGATGCCATCGAACCGTTTATCACCACCCACCAACTCCCGCCCGAAAAAACCGTTCATTTTTCGGGAGCTCTTTCCACGCCGCTCGCCTACCAACTTCACCCGCTAATGACTTTTTCCAAAGAGCCCTACGAAAAAGAAACTTACGAAAGCATGGCGTTTGTTTCGGCGACTTCAGCGTTTCCAAACCACTCTCCAACCTTAAGCGAATTGATTCCCGAGCTCTCTAACAAACATTATTTTATTCCCGAAGGTCGCGAAGCTTTTTACCATGCCCTGTGTGTTCTATCAGGAAACGGCACCACGCTTTTGTGGCAAGCCGCCATCGAACACTTTCAAAAAACCTTGGGACTGCCAGCCGAAGCGGTATGGCCATACCTTGAACAAATTATTTTTAACTTACAAAAGAATCCCGCCACGGCTCTTACGGGACCGTGGGCTCGTGACGATCGCAAAACAATTTTAAAAAATGAGCGAGCCCTGCAAAGCACAGCATTAGGTTCTCTTTATCAATCATTCCAAGGAGTTTTTCATGAAGACCGTACTTGATTTTGCCAAAAAGAAGCAGCTGGACAGCAAGTTTTCCATGGTCACCTGTTACGATTTTTGGAGCGCCCAAATTCTTGCGGCCTCCGACATCGACTGCATTCTGATTGGCGATAGCGCAGCCATGGTGATGCACGGTCACGACTCCACCGTCCCAATGGATATCAAAACCATGGCCGCCCATGTGTCGGCGGTTAAAAAAGGCGCTCCCGAAAAATTTATCATCGCCGACATGCCTTTTCTAACCCATCGCAAGGGCACAAAGTACACCATGGATTGCGTTGAGCAGCTGATGCGCGCCGGAGCGAATTCGGTAAAAATCGAAGCGCAGCCGGGGCACGAAAAAATCATCAAGCATGTTGTGGATTCTGGAGTTCCTGTGATGGGTCACATTGGTTTGACGCCGCAGTTTGTTCACCAGTTGGGCGGCTACAAAGTTCAGGGACGTGATACCTCGTCGGCTCTCCGACTGATGGCACTTGCAAAAATTCTTGAAGAAGCGGGTTGCTTCTCCCTTGTTTTAGAATGCATTCCAGAACTACTGGCTAAAAAGATCACGGCGCAGTTGCAAATTCCAACGATCGGTATCGGATCAGGAAACAACACGGATGGCCAGGTGCTTGTGCTGCAAGATCTATTGGGCTGCCAAAAAACCTTTCAACCAAAATTTGTACGCCATTATACCAATTTGTACGAAATCATTTTAGGCGCGGTAAATTCGTATCACAAAAGTGTGGCGCAGAATGATTTTCCTTCGGAAAAAGAAGTTTACCAGTAAGAATTTTATCAGTAAGGATTTATGAAGATTGTAACCTCTCCGCGAGAAATGCAGAAAATTTTAAAAACCATGGCTCCACCGAGCATTGGGTTTGTTCCCACAATGGGAGCTATTCACGAAGGACACCTTTCGCTGATTAAAAACAGCCGCGAACATAATCTTGTGACTGTTGTGAGTATTTTTGTAAACCCCACGCAATTTAACAATCCCGAAGACTTGAAAAAATATCCCCGCACCCTGGAGCAAGATCAAAAGCTTCTTCAAGAAGCCAACGTGGATTTTTTATTTTTACCGAATGCCGACGAAATGTACCAGGATCAGTTTAACTATTCGGTGGTCGAAAAAGAAAAAAACGCGATTCTTTGCGGGTCCTCTCGCTCCGGTCATTTTTCGGGTGTGCTCACCGTGGTATTAAAGCTTTTACAAATTATCCAACCCACTCGGGCTTATTTTGGCGAAAAAGACTTTCAACAGGTGACTCTCGTTCGGGGTATGGTGGATGCGTTTTTTATACCCACAGAAATTGTTACCGTCTCCACCCAGCGTGATGAGGCTGGTTTAGCTCTTAGCTCACGAAATCGCAGGCTTTCAGGGTACGGAATCAAAAAAGCGCAGACCTTCGCAAAAATCCTAAAAACAGCACCTTCAATTCAGTGGGCTGCCGACGAACTCAAAGCCAATGATATAGAAATTGATTATCTCGAAGACCATTGGGGACGCCGCTTTGCTGCCGTCTCCATCGAAAACGTAAGGCTGATAGACAATGTCCCTCTCTAACAAAAATATTCTTATCGGTATTTCGGGCTCCATCGCCACCTATAAAGTGTGCGACTTGATCTCTTTACTTAAAAAACAAAATGCCAATGTCAAAACCATTGCCACCGACTCCGCTTTGCAATTTGTCGGCAAGGCCACTCTTGAAGGTTTGTCTGGAAATCCCGTTGTCACTTCGGACTTTACCGATGGTCAGATGATGGCCCACATTCAACTCGCCAAGTGGGCCGATGTTTTTATCATCGCACCCGCAACAGCTCAAACTGTTAACAGTTTGTGCGCAGGCACCGGGCACTCCCCGTTGATTTCTACTTACCTGGCTTATGACTTAAAAAAACCACTGCTTGTGGCTCCGGCAATGAACACGCAAATGCTGTTTCATCCAACCACACAACAGGCTTTCAAGCAGCTTTCCGCCTGGGGCTTACGAATTCTCTCTTCGGACTCCGGCGATTTGGCCTGTGGGGATGTGGGAGAGGGTCGCCTTTTAGAACCTGATGTTTTATTCAACGAGATTCGCGCCGCCCTCTTCCCTACGTCAATGCTGTCCATATTGATCACTGCTGGCGGCACCAAAGTTCCCATCGATTCCATACGCGCCATCACCAACACCAGTACCGGGCGAACCGGCACTCTGTTGGCTGAGTACTTTTCAAAAAGACACTATTCGGTAGAATTGTTATTAAGCAAAGACGCCGAGGCTCCCGTCTTTACTAAAAACGTAGAGCGCTTTGAAACGTATTCTGATCTTTCTAAAATGCTCGAAGATAAACTGAAGAAGAATAAATACGACTTAGTCATCCACTCCGCGGCAGTGAGCGATTTTGCTGTGGAAAGCATCGATGGAAAGGGTAAAATTCCATCTGGATCAAGTTTGGTACTTAATCTCCATCCGACCGAAAAAATTATTGCCAAGATTAAAACCTGGAATCAATACTGCAAGCTCGTGGGATTTAAACTTACCGATACCTCCAGTGAAGAAATCCGTCAGCATGCTATTAAAAAACTCTTTACCCAGTCAGCGGATTGGGTGATTCACAACGATTTGTCGCAGATCACAGAAAATTCGCATCAGTTTCAGCTTTTCGACGCCAAAAAGAAAATTGCAGTTTGCAATCAAAAGCAGGAATTAGGTCCCCTGATCGAAAATTCGATTTTGAAGGAGCTTTTATGATTTTATGTCTTGATGTGGGCAACACCCAGATTCACGGCGGGGTATTTGATAAAGACAAGCTTGTGTTCCAATTTCGAAAAACCTCAAAGGATCAGTCTTCTTCTGATGAATTTGGTTTGTTTTTAAAAGCGATCTTGCGCGAAAACGGCGTGGATCCCGAAAAAATAACCCAGATTGCCTTTTGCTCTGTGGTTCCAAGCGTCATGCATTCCTTGCGCGGCGCTTGCACCAAGTACTTTAAACTTCAGCCGTTTATTTTACAAACAGGTGTTAAAACTGGGTTGCGTATTAAGTATAAAAACCCGTCCGAAGTGGGAAGCGATCGGATCGCTAACACCATTGCGGCGACTCATCTTTACCCTTCACAAAATATTATTATCGTGGATTTTGGAACAGCCACCACAGTTTGTGTGATTACAAAAGACAAAGATTATCTCGGTGGCGCGATTCTCCCAGGAATTCGCATTTCCATGGAAGCGTTGGAAAGCAAAACAGCAAAACTTCCGCGCGTGGAGATCATGAAAAAAGATGAAGTGGTCGGGCAAACAACCGTCGACAGCATGCAAATTGGTTTGTATTACGGCCAAATGGGCATGGTGCGGGAGATTGTAGCGCGCTCCAAGGCCGAAGCGTTTCCCAACCAGGAGTGCTTGGTGATTGGTACAGGTGGATTTTCCACCCTGTTCGATAAGACCAACACTTTTGATATCGCCATACCCGATCTGGCTCTTAGAGGATTATTCTTATCATTAAAGTTGAACACATTAAAAGAGGTCAAAGATGTCAATGTCAGTAACTCTGCTCAAATCTAAAATTCATCGCGCGACAGTCACCGACGCTAACCTAGAATACGAAGGTTCCGTTTCCATCTGTCCAAAACTCATCGAAGCGGCCAAACTTTTGATCCACGAACAGATCGATGTTTACAATTGTAACAACGGCGAACGCTTCACCACCTATGTGATCAAAGGCAAAGAGGGCGAAATCTGTTTAAACGGAGCCGCTGCTCGCAAAGTGCAAAAAGGGGATCTTGTGATACTAGCAACGTACGCCAGCATGCCCGATACCGAAGCCTTCGAATTCAAACCATCCGTTGTCATGGTCACTTCGCGAAACGAAGTCAAAAACCTCCACCGCCCCTAAGTTCCAAGGGCACGTCGATCCTTTTAGAAGTCGCCGGCGAGGGACAGTCTTGAAACGAGGGGGCGACCGAGCTGTTTGGTCATCCACTCTGTGGTTTTGATCAGCTTATCAAGATCGAGACCTGTTCGGTAACCCATGCCCTCGAGCAAGTACACCACGTCTTCGGTGGCCACGTTGCCTGCTGCTCCAGGAGCGTAAGGGCACCCACCCAACCCGCCGATACTGGAATCAAACACCGTGACGCCAAAGCGCAAACTCTCGGCGATATTTGCTAAGGCTGTTCCACGCGTGTCGTGAAAGTGCATGGCCGTTTTAGATATCCATTTATTTTTTTGAATCTGCTGTAAAAGCTCTTTCACTTGTTTGGGCGTAGCCACGCCGATGGTGTCGCCGATAGAAAGTTCGTAAATGCCAAGTTCAAAGAATCTTTCGATCACGTCCATTGCTTGCTTTACCGAAATTCGTCCTTCATAGGGGCAGCCAAAAGCCATGCTCACGTAACCGCGCACGCGAATTCGATCGCGCTTGGCGTTTTCGACAATCTCAGAAAATCTGTTGAACGATTCCTTCACAGTGCTGTTGATATTTTTTTGTGAAAACGTCTCTGAGACCGCGCCAAAGATGGCAACCTCTTTCACCCCAGCAGCCACCGCTTGATCGTAACCCATCAAATTAGGAACCAGCGCACTCCAGCGAACGGTAGAGGAAATTTTTTTGCTCTTTTGCGCCTTCAACAGTTTTTGAATCAAAGTGCCTGAATCGGCCATTTGCGGAACCCACTTTGGCGAAACAAAAGCTCCGGCCTCAATTCTTTTTAGGCCGGCGCCAGCAAGTCTCTTTGCAAACTCATAACGTTGTTCCTGAGTGAGGTGAACCGCTTCATTCTGCAAACCGTCGCGCATTCCAACTTCGACTATCTCGATCTTACTCATTGATATCCTTCAATTGAACCAGTAAATCTCCCAAGCTCACTTGTTGACCAGCCGTGCACGGTCGCGTGGCCACTTTGCCAACCATCGATGATTTTAAAGAGTATTCCATTTTCATCGCCTCCATCACAATCAATGTTTGCCCAGGCACAACTTTATCCCCGGCTCCGCACATCACCTTGATGATTTTTCCAGGCATGGGTGCACGAATGCGCGAAGGATCCGCCTCCTGCTGCTGCTGTTTACCAGCGCGCTTGTTTTGAATTTCCACAGAGCGCGCTTGTCCATTCATGTGAATCCATAGGTGGGTGGGTGTTCGCAGAACAGTCGCTTTAAGGTCTTGGTTTTCTACTGTGACCGGTAATTTCATGAATTTCTCCAGGCATGGGTCCAAGGGCTCGCAGAGGACTGTCGGGAGTCATCTCCGCCTGAAATCTTCACCGTGAGCACGGACTTTTCTAGAAGTAGATTTTCCTGCACGGTCATCGGTTGCTCTTTAGCGCCCGTGGAAAAATGCGTTTGAATAAAGTTCGTATTTAAACTTCCATCCACAAACTCAGGATGCTGAAGCATATCGATCAAAAAAGGTATATTCGTTTTTACGCCAAAAATAATGGTTTCCTTTAAAGTTTCGATCATCTTCATGATCGCGCGTGGACGGCTCTCATCCCAAACAATAATCTTGGCAATCATCGAATCGTAATAAGGAGTAATGGGATCACCCGCCTCGAATCCATAATCAAACCGTCGACCGGGTCCATCGGGAAATTTTTGAAAGAGAATTTCGCCTGTTGAGGGAACTCCTGGTGTGAAGGGATCTTCGGCACAGATTCGACATTCAATGGCGTGCCCGCGAGGTTTTAATTTATCTTGCGACCAAAGAGCTGTCCGGCTCATCATTGTCAAAATTTGTGCTTTAACTAAATCAACACCCATCACCATCTCAGTGACCGGATGCTCCACTTGAAGACGCGTGTTCATCTCCATAAAATAATATTGGCCCTTTTGCACCAAAAACTCCACCGTGCCCGCACCAACGTAATTTACTTTTTTCGCCAGTCGAACCGCCGCCGCTAGCATTTGCTCACGTAATTCGGGATCCAAAGTTGTTGCAATAGATTCCTCAATCACTTTTTGGTGACGACGTTGCGCAGAACAGTCGCGCTCGTAAAGATGAACCACTTGTCCCGCCAGATCGCCAAACACTTGCACTTCGATGTGTTTCGCCGCATCTAAATATTTTTCTAAAAACACCTGACTAGAACCAAAAGCACTCTGCGCCTCGCGCTGTGCAGATTTTATTAACTCTTCTGCCTCTTTGTAATCGCGAATAATTTTCATTCCGCGCCCGCCGCCACCTGCAGCGGCTTTAACAATCACGGGGTAACCGATCTTCTCACACTCGCGCATTAAAAAATTGCTATCTTGGTTTTCCCCATTGTATCCGGGAATGGTGGGGATTTTTTCTTCACTCACAAAATTCTTCGCTGTGATTTTATCGCCGAGGTCGCGGATGGCTTGCGGCCACGGACCGATAAACGTTATTTTGTTATCTAAGCACGCCTGGGCGAAATCCGCGTTTTCTGACAGAAATCCAAAGCCGGGGTGAACAGCATCTGCGCCGCAACTCAAGATTCCCTGAATGTTGTTATCAATGGATAGATAACTTTTGCTCAGCTCCGCGGGACCGATACAAACGGTTTCATCGCTGAGTCTGAAGGCACGGGTTCGAGTGTCGGCTTCGGAGTGCAAAAGAACTGTTTTAATTCCAAGTTCTTGGCAGGCGCGAATCACCCGCACAGCCACTTCACCACGATTCGCAATGGCGACTTTTTTAATCTCTCTCATGTTTGAATTCGTATTGGGTTTCATCCCGGGCTTCATACAGACCTCCAGCTTGGAGAACGCTTTTCTAAAAAGCCCTTGATTCCCTCTTGCCCCTCGGCGCCCACTCTTAGTTTAGCGATAAGGTCGGTAGTTTGTTTTTTTAACTTAGCCGACGAAGACTCTCCCACAATTTTTCTCAGCAGGGTTTTTGTCTCGCGCACAGCTTGCGGGCCGTTGGCCAAAAAAGCTTTGCACCATTTGTCTAAAACAACTTGTGATTGGCTTGTCACTTCGTGCACCAGGCCCATGTCTTTTGCTTGTTGAGCCGTAAAAACCTCTCCGCTCAAAAACCAACGACTCATTTGCGAAAGTTCCATTTTGTTTTTAACAAAGGCGCTGATCACTGCCGGAGATAACCCCAGTTTAACTTCGCTAAAACAAAATTCTGTTTTTTCGTGGGCGACCACCATGTCACAAACAGCGAGCAAGCCCAGGGCTCCGCCCATAGCATGCCCCTGCGCCACCCCAATGAGTGGAAATGGCAAGTCGTATATGGCCTGAAACATATCAAAGAGTTTTTCGGCATCTTTTTTATTTTGTGCGCGGCTAAAACTCACCATGGATTTCATCCACGCTAAGTCAGCGCCTGCGCAGAAGCTTTCCCCTTCACCCGACAACACAACACATTTGGCATCTTTGTTTTTCTTTAGATCTTTGAAGGCTGACGTCAGTTCAGAAATCATTTCGGGGTGAAACGCATTTCGCACCTGGGGTCGGTTGAGGCAAACATGAATGATTGTTTTTTCGTTTTTTATTATTAGGGTCTTCATGTCACATCCTCAAAACGCCCTGGCCCGTAGGTGTCCAGGGTGAATTAAAGCTCGCACTCAATCCCAGTGCGAGCACCTTGCGTGTGTCTCGAGGATCGATGATGCCATCATCCCAAAGGCGAGCCGTTGAATAGTAGGCCGAGCTTTCATTTTCGTATTTTTTTAAAATTGGCTCTTTAAACTTTTTCTGTTCATCAGCAGACATCTGCGTATCTTGCTCTAATTTTACCGTCAAAAGAACATTGGCCGCCTGTTCTCCACCCATCACCGAGATGCGCGCGTTGGGCCACATCCAGAGTTGTCGTGGCTGGAAAGCGCGCCCACACATTCCATAATTTCCTGCGCCATAGGAGCCACCGATGATCACTGTGAATTTTGGTACAGACGCATTGCTCACTGCCATCACCATTTTTGCGCCGTGCTTGGCGATTCCTTCGTTTTCGTACTTTTGCCCCACCATAAACCCGGTGATGTTTTGTAAGAACACAAGAGGGATTCTTCGCTGCTCACACAGCTCTATAAAGTGCGTCGCCTTGAGAGCTGACTCGCTAAAAATAACTCCGTTATTCGCAATGATGCCCACCGGGATTCCAAAAATATGCGCAAAGCCCGTCACAATTGTAGTTGCATAGTTTTGTTTGAACTCATGAAAGTCGCTGCCATCCACAATTCGCGCAATCACTTCGTGCACGTCAAAGGGTTGCCGCGAGTCCTCTGGAATCAAACCTAAGATTTCATCGCGAGCGTATTCCGGCTCTTGAATGGCTTTTAACACCACCGGAATCTGGCGTTTACGATTGAGATGCGTCACAATGTCGCGACAAATTAATATTGCATCGGCATCATCTTCGGCAAAATGATCCGTCACTCCGCTAACAGAGCAATGCACCTGAGCTCCACCCAAATCCTGTGCCGAAACAACTTCACCCGTTGCCGCCTTCACCAGCGGAGGTCCACCCAAAAAGATCGTGCCATTGTTTTTCACAATAATATTTTCGTCGCTCATGGCTGGAACATAGGCACCTCCTGCGGTGCAACTTCCCATGACCACTGCGATTTGTGGAATTCCCAAAGCCGACATTCTCGCTTGGTTATAAAAAATACGACCGAAATGATCGCGATCTGGAAACACCTCATCTTGCTTGGGTAAAAAAGCTCCCCCACTGTCGACAAGATAGATACAGGGAAGGCCATTTTCCAAAGCCACCTCTTGGGCCCGAAGATGCTTTTTTACCGTCATCGGAAAGTAAGTTCCCCCTTTGACTGTGGCATCATTGCTCACCACGACACATTCTTGGCCCGAAATCATACCAATTCCGGTGACGATACCTGCACTGGGTGCCGCACCTTCGTACAACTCCCATGCCGCCAATGCCGAAAATTCTAAAAACTGACTCCCGGGATCGATCAAATGTTGAATTCGCTCACGCGCCGTCATTTTTCCACGGGCTTTGTGCTTTTTAACAGCATCAACACCGCCGCCGACATGGGCTTTATCAAGATTTTTCTGAAGCTCGAGAACCAGGGACTTCATCCACTTTTGATTTTGTTGAAAATCTTCGCTGCCGGTCGATAGATTCGAAGTTAAAAATGGCATGCAACCCCCGAGAATTAAACCCCGCATATGTATGGGGGTGAGATAAAGAGTTAAGTTATAGTCTGTCCTCGACAATTTCAAGCCGCGTCAATGCTTTTGCAACGTATCAGTTTT
>JAYUKO010000206.1:0-3569 GCA_043764415.1 Bdellovibrionales bacterium
AAAAATGGCCTAAAAATAGGCTCGACCTTGATAAATACATGTGTTAATTAGCTAAGTTCTCGAGAAATGGAGTATTGCGTTATGAAAGCAGAAATTCACCCAACTTATTATACTGAAGCAAAAGTCAGCTGTGTTTGTGGCAACACGTTCCTAACCGGTTCGGTTATGAAAGAGATCAACGTTGATATTTGCAGTGCATGTCACCCGTTCTTTTCGGGCAAGCAAAAACTTGTTGATACAGAAGGCCGCGTAGAAAAATTTAAAAAGAAATACGCAAGCTTCTACGACAAAAAGAAATAACTTTAGTTTCTTTGCATGCTTTTTAACAAACTCGACGAGTTGGTGCAAAAGCACGAGTCGATAAACCACCAACTTCAGAATCCCAGCATAGCAGCTCAGCAAGATAAATTTCGTCAGTTGATGAAAGAGCACGCTGAGCTCGATAAGATCGTTAAGGTTTATCAAGAGTATAAAACACTCACACGAAATCTTGAAGAAAACAAAATCCTGCTCACGACGGAGTCCGATGAAGATCTACGTCAAATGGCGAAGGAAGATATCTCTGCCATCGAGCCGCGCATTGAGCCCCTTGCAGAGCAGCTCAAGCTCCTGCTGTTACCCAAAGATCCCAACGACGACAAAAATATTCTTCTCGAAATCCGCGCCGGTGCGGGGGGAGATGAGGCCAGTCTTTTTGCCGAGGAACTTTTTAGATCCTACGGCTACTTTGCGCAACAGCATGGATGGTCCGTGGAGGTGCTCTCAATTTCTCAAGGGAACGTCGGCGGCTATAAAGAAGTGATAGCAATGATCACCGGTGAAAAAGTTTATTCCACAATGAAATACGAAAGCGGCGTTCATCGCGTTCAACGTGTTCCTAAGACGGAGTCCCAGGGCCGTGTGCACACTTCCACCATCACCGTGGCGGTGATTCCAGAAGCGGAAGACGTGGAAGTGAAAGTGAATCCCAACGACGTTCGCATCGAAACCATGCGCGCCAGTGGAGCGGGCGGACAGCACGTCAACAAAACCGACTCCGCCGTTCGACTCACACATATACCGTCGGGCATTGTGGTGTACTGTCAGGAAGGCCGCTCTCAGCATGCCAACCGCGACACTGCCTTTAAAATTCTTTACTCGCGTTTAAAAGCCCAAGAGGATGAGCGCGTGATTAAAGAGGCATCGGATGCACGGTTGGCGCAAATTGGAACGGGCGATCGCTCCGAGCGCATTCGCACGTATAATTTTCCCCAATCTCGCGTTACCGATCATCGCATCGGATTAACAACTCACAATATCAATGGCATTATGAATGGTGAGTTAAATCCCATCATTCAGCCGCTGATGACCCACTACCAAACGGAAGCTCTTAAGGCGCAAGAAAATGCGTCTCGCTGAGACGATACAAAAAATCACCGAACTTTTTGAAAAAGTATTTCTGCCCGGTGCAGCCAAAGAGGCCGAGTTTTTGATTCGTGAAGTGCTCGGAATTTCTTTAACCGATTTTGTCTTACAAAAAGACAGATCACTTTTGCCAGAGCAGACGACGGAGCTATTAAATAAAGCGCAGCGCCGTGCGAGCGGTGAGCCCCTTGCATACATTGTCGGATACCAGGATTTTTTTAAGCATCGCTTTCAAGTGAACCCCTCTGTGCTTATTCCGCGAGCGGATACCGAAGTGATTGTCGAAGAGGCTTTAAAAATCCTACCGCCGCCAAAAAAGTTTGCAGACCTCGGCGCGGGGAGCGGTTGCATAGGGTTGTCGCTGCTCCATGAGTGGTCGCAGAGTCACTTAACAATGGTCGACATCTCCCCTGAGGCTCTTCAGGTGGCAAAGCAGAATGCACAAATGTTGGGGCTCCTTGAGCGCGTTGATTTTGTGTATGGAGATGTGCTCGCCCAGCAATTTTCTGAGCCATTAGATTTGGTTGTTAGCAATCCGCCCTATATTTCTCCAGAGGATGTTCGTTTGGAAGCGAGTGTAAAGGCCTTTGAGCCGCACTCGGCTCTTTTTGCTGAGGAGAACGGTCTGTTTTTTTATAAACGCTGGACTCCGTGGGCAAAGAGTCACCTGCGTAAGGGTGGCTGGTTGTTGTATGAGTGCGGCGAGGGGCAAGCAAACGATTTACAAAGCATTTGTTTGCAATATGGCTTTAAAAACATAAAAATTATTAAAGATCTCGCGTCTAAAGATAGAGTGGTCGCAGCGCAAAAGCCCGAGAGATAATTCCGACGGCTCAACAAGGAGTGCTCATGGATAAAATGAACGTCGTCAGTGGAGTGGCCCTCAAGGGCGAAGTGACAGTGAGTGGAGCAAAAAACTCTGTACTCGCTCTGGTCTTTGCAAGTCTTTTGGCGCCCGGAAGACATCGTCTTACAAATGTGCCGGCCCTTAAAGATATCGAGTCGGCAAATGCTCTCTTAAAATCCTTGGGCTGCGAAGTAGAATTTGCCAACAACGAGTTGATAATTCAGGTGCCCGAAAATTTAAAATATCATGCGGATTACGAAATCGTGCGAAAAATGCGTGCGAGTATTTTATGCTTAGGGCCGCTCTTGGCAAGAACCCAAAAAGCCGAAGTCAGTTTGCCCGGTGGTTGCGCTATTGGTGCGCGACCGATCAACCTTCACCTTGAAGCCATGAGAGCACTTGGGGCCGAGCTCAAACTTGAGAGCGGTTATGTGATTGGTCACGCCAAAAAACTAAAAGGGGCTCACATTACTTTTGATTTTGCCACCGTGGGTGGAACCGAAAACGCCATGATGGCAGCCTCCTTGAGCGAAGGTGAAACAGTTATCGAAAACGCTGCTAAGGAACCTGAGATTGTGGATCTTGCCATGTACCTGCAAAAAATGGGTGCGAAAATTTCTGGAGCCGGAACCGGCACCATTACGATTCAAGGGGTTGAGCGCTTGAAGGCTGTAGAGCATGAAATCATCGCCGATCGCGTGGAAGCGGGCACGCTGATCATTGCCGCTGCTATTACCGGCGGTGAAGTGAAGATTAAAAAATGCGATCCTCACCACTTGGAAACGTTTTTAAAAAAACTAAAAGAAGCTGGCATTCGCATGACCATCGAAAAAGATTCGGTGACCGTTTTGCCAACCAGTTCGTTTAAGTGTGTGGATATCACCACCGGCCCCCACCCCGGGTTTCCCACCGATCTGCAAGCGCAGTACATGGTTTTGATGACACAAGGGCAAGGTGCCAGCGTCATTAAAGAAACTATTTTCGAAAATCGCTTTATGCACGTGCAAGAACTCACGCGAATGGGCGCCCATGTTACAATTTCCACCAACACCGCCACTGTCCATGGAGAACCCGGCGGTTTGATGGGCGCACCCGTTATGGCCACTGACCTTAGGGCCAGTGCGTGCCTCGTTTTAGCCGGTTTAGTCGCCAAAGGCGAAACCACTGTGAGTCGCATTTATCACCTGGACCGTGGATACGAAAAACTTGAAGATAAACTCGCAAAATTAGGTGCCAGAATTCGTCGAATTAAAGAATAATAAAGCCTATGCAACGTTGGTATGTGAAAACGCCCCAAAATCAAACTTTGGGACCTATG
>JAYUKO010000207.1:0-988 GCA_043764415.1 Bdellovibrionales bacterium
ACTTTTGAGTCGCAATCAATCCAAGCCGGTCACCGACACCAATCGAGTGAACGCAAACCTCGGGTTGGCACGCCTCTATTATCAAGGCAAAAAATGGGATACGTCCCTCAATTACTATCGCCAAATTCCACGAGATACTTTGCAGTGGCATGATGCGCTTTTCGAAATGAGCTGGGCCATGATGATGGCTGGGCAGTTTAGATCGGCTTCAAGTAACTTTCACACGCTCCATTCTCCTTACTATGAAAGCCAGTACGCTCCTGAATCCTTACTGTTGCGAGCCATCGTTTATTTATACATCTGTCGTTACGACGAGATGGAAAAAGTATTGGAATTATTTGATCGTATCTACAAGCCAGTATTGGCCAATACATCACAGATGCTAGATCGCTCCGAAGACAGCCGTATCTACTGGGACGAAGTTAAAAAGTCTATTGATGAACGCAAGAACAAAAAAGATAAAAAAACCTTTAAACGGCTGAACGACATCACAATGTCGTCGATCCTTAAGCAAAGTCTGATTCGCAGTAATGTTCATTACTATGAGATGTTGATGGCAGAAAATCAGCTGATAAGTAAAATGAGTCCAGGCTGGCAGCAATCTGCTTTAGGAAAATTTGGAAAACGTATTATTGAGCGTCGCCGTGTAAGCACACAGGATCTCGTAGGTAAGTTAACACGAAATCATTTATTAAAAATGAAATCAGAGCTACGTGACTTTTTCGAGCAAAACGACTTTTTAAAGCTTGAAATGCTTGGTGGTAAAAAAGAAGTGGTTGCAAAGGAGCTCTCTGGTCGAAAGATTCAGCGCAAGCAAATCACGGACGATGCAACGCGAAACTTTTTTATCGCCAACGGATATGAGTACTGGCCGTTCCAAGGTGAGTACTGGCTCGATGAACTCGGAAACTATCACTATGTGGGAGTACAGGCCTGTGAATAAATTTTTTAAAGCACAACTTGTGTTTACATTTTTGTTTGCGATGTC
>JAYUKO010000208.1:0-3563 GCA_043764415.1 Bdellovibrionales bacterium
TTTTCAATGAGTTCTTTTAAGAGATGGGCAGGACGCTCCACCACTTCCCCGGCGGCAATCTGATCCACAACATCTGACGAGAGGACTTTGATTTCCATAAGGAAGGTATAGAGCCGCTCAGCAGTGAAGTCCATGATGCCGCAGCGCGGGCTCAAAAAAACACCGAGAGCCCCACCCCCAAACTCAACGTGTTGTTTGCACGCCCCTCGCCAGAGTCCCAGTCATACTCAACAGACTGTGGACCCCGAGGTTCCAAGTGCCCTGCTTCAGCGGAAGTTCAAAATCCACAACCTCATCGGCTTTGGATTTTGCTGAAATTAAAATAAGAAAACAAAATACGATCACCTTCATAAGTCCTCCACACCTAGAGAAACTTTATAAGGCTTACGTGGTCGAAAACACTAAGCTCTCGACCCAATGGCTTTTTGTAGCGGCCGAGCGACGATAAAGAAAACGAGACCCGCTCCCACGCCCAGTCCACACAGCATCATAAAAAACTCGTCCTTGGGCATTGTTTCGTAAAATGTTCCCAAATACCCAGTGAGGTAGTTGCCGAAAAAACTCGACATAAACCAAAGGCCCATCATGGTACTGAGAATGGGTTTCGGCGATACACTGGTCACCAGCGATAACCCAATCGGCGATAGATAAATTTCTCCAATAGTAAAAATCGATGTCGTTGCCACAAGCCAAAAGACGCTTCCCCTTTCATCACCGGGAACCATTTGCGCGGCCAAAATCATGAAGATGTAAGCCAATCCACAAAGCACACACCCGATACCCATTTTCGTAACTGAGGTGGGTTCTGATTGTTTTCGCCCTTGCCAATTCCAAAAAGAAACAAGGAGCGGCGAAAAAATAATGATCATTGCTGGGTTGAAGGATTGAAACCAGGTGGATGGCATTTCCCATCCAGCAACAAACCAATCCGTTTTTTTATCCGCCCAAAGCTGAAGCGTGTTGCCCTGCTGCTCATACACCGCCCAAAAAACAATATTTAAAAAGCAAAGGAAGGCTAAGCCAAAGACGGCATTCCAATCCTGTCTGCTCATTTTTTCACGAATTTGCGTTTTAACATTCTGCAGAGCTGGCTGTGACGCCGGTATTAAGCCACTGCCCATCCAATAGATAATCATACTTAAAATCATGCCCACGCCGGCCGCACCAAATCCCCAGTGCCATCCCACCTTCTGTCCTAAAGTTCCGCAGACGAATGGAGATAGCAAAGCACCCGAATTCACACCCATGTAATAGATGGCGAAGGCCCCATCCAAGCGGCTGTCATTTTCTTTATACAGCGACCCCACTTGCGTAGATAAATTTGGTTTAAAAAAGCCATAGCCAAAGATAATAAAAACGAGAGCTCCTAAAAATGCAGATTCGCTCGCCATTAAAAAATGGCCGATGGCCATTAGAGTTCCGCCCAAAAAGACAGAACGATATTTTCCCAAATAACGATCGGCGATGAGGCCGCCGAAGAATGGGGTAAAATAGACGAAGCCTGTATAAAGGCCGTAGAGCTGAGAACTCATCTGTTGAGCCGTCATTGCGCCAAACACCGAAACCAAACCGGCTTCAAGGGTCTTGTAACCAAACACAGCGGCGGCCCGCTCCGGATCGGTAAGGAGATAGTCTGTCATGTACAGAATCAGGAGCGAACGCATCCCGTAGTAAGAAAACCGCTCCCACATTTCGGTGAGAAATAAAACATACAACCCCGAAGGGTGTCCCCAAAACTCGCGCCCATTAAATTTTTTTTGTACGTTTTGTCGCATCACACATCTCGCTTTCATTCTGAAAGACGAGGGTTATATTATTGATTCAAATCTGTCCATTTATAATTTTTAACTTTTTTGATGGTGGGCCTAATGTGCGGCTGGGGTCGCAACAAATAGAGTGGGTCTTGTTTGCGCTGTTCGAGGTAAAGTTTTACTTCCGCGGCCGCCCGCTCCGGGTTTTGTTTGTAAGTGATAGGATCAAAGCCACAGCCCTTGCACTTGATGGAGTGCCGCCAGCGAATTTGATAGGTGAGCTCGGTCACCATGACGAGGGCTGCAAATAAAAATAAGCTGGACCAGTGAAAGTCCTGCCAGATGAGATAAGACGCAATGGCTCCTGCGACGGCCAAAGCCAGTATTTCAAAAAGATGAATGTGCTTTCGCTTGTAAACTTTTTGCGGAAGTTCGCAGAACGAACAAAAAAATCTTTCTTTCACTAGACCTCCGGCCCTATTCCTGAGCTGCAGAATGCAAATTCATGGTTCTCATAGGCCTTTGTTGCTACCATTTAAGACATGAAATACTTGTCTCTGATACTAATCGAACTTTTTGTCTCTGTCTGTTCTGCGGCTGATAAACCCTACGAAAGTTATGACGAAATCGTAGACCGTCTCTCGAAATACCGCAACAAACAAGTCGTCCAGCAGATGTCGACCAGCGTACCCAAAGAAAAATTTCATGTGAGCTTCGGCCTTTCCAATTCTTCGACGCGAGTTTCGCAAGAAGGCGCGGGCAGTATCAGCCAAAACGGTTTTGCTCTGGGATTGGCCCAACCCATCATTTCACAACAGCTCTTTTTCGAAGCCTTTGGAAAGTTTTTTCAAAACTCCACCGAAAATAATATTCGCGCTGAACTCCAGCAGTACGAAGTGCGCTTAAGTCACAAAGAGCGACTGGATTTTGCTGTTCTCAATCTTGGGGTGGGTGCCTCAGCCCGATTTCTTTCGGTTTCGTCTCCCAATGTTTCAAACGAATATAAAATTCCCGGCCTCGTGGTGACAGTAGGACTTGAACGTCGCTTGGCACAGAGCCTCAGCGTCGCTTTCGATACGGCTCTCCATCGCGGGCTGCGCGAAAATCCCAACGGAAAAAATAGCACAGAGTTTGTATTGCGACTTAATTACCATCTGTAAGGTGATCTATGGAAAAATACGCACGTGCTAATTTTGATCGGGATCTTAAAAAAATAAAAAACTATCTTCCTGAGTATCTTCGAAATCCATTTGAACAAATCAAATCACCGCTGGTTCTTCCGTGGCAAAGCACGACGCTGACTCTGATTGGCATTAATTTAGTTTTTGGGATTGTGCATGGGCTCTATAAAATGGATCTTTTCCAGTGGGTCATCAGTCTTTTAGTTACACCCCTTTTAGCCGCTGGCTTTTTACTTTTGATGACTCTGTTTGTGTCTTATCTTGTGCAGTACATGCTCGATATGCAGCACGAGTTTGACCATATCGCCAGTGTGTTATTCTGGGCCTATATTCCTTCATCCCTCTTTTTCATGGGTTCGTTGTTCTACCCACCTATTTATCTTTTGGGGCTTTTGATCTTAGCTGTATTGTGTATTAAAGGGCTGGTTGAAAATTTTAAGATTCCAAAAAACACCGTAGTCACTTTGGTCGTTGTTGGTTTTATGCTTGCCTTGGTCTTTTGGATTCTCAATGAATTTTACGGGTACAGAGCACCCGTAAAACCAAAATCGTTAGACCAGTTAGAACAAGAAATTAGTCAGAATATAAAGACTGATTTTTTCAATTACTGATTTAATTACTGGCGAACGCC
>JAYUKO010000209.1:0-12561 GCA_043764415.1 Bdellovibrionales bacterium
CAAATACATGCCTTGGGAGATCCAGCTGGCGTGGTCCCACACATAGCCCAAATGCAGACCGAAGCGACCTTTTGGCTCGACAGAAGATGACGCTTCGCTGTTAAGAATGACAGTGTTGTCAAGCGATAAATATTGATCGTAGATTGCGTCAGAGTCCGAGGCGGTGGAACGTGAAGCGGTCGTTTGATTGGCGTCTTTGGAAAAAAATTTAAGCGCCGATTTCCAACCAGTTTCAGGAGGAGGTGAGTCGGGGCCGTACTTCTCTTCGTCCACCACCGCTCCTGAAAGAGTCAAAATAAATAATATTTTGAGTAAAAGCAAAAACTCTCCCAGGTCTTGACCGCAGCTAAACTTCCATGCAAATTCTTCACTATTAAGCATAAATATGAAATGTCCTAACTGCAACTCCTCAGATACAAAAGTCATCGAAACCCGATCCACAAAAGATCTATCGGGCACACGGCGACGTCGCGAGTGCGAAAAGTGCCAATGGCGGTTTTCGACCCTCGAAAGCATCATGGTTTCATTGCCCTTTGTAATTAAGAAAAACGGGCAGCGCGAAACCTTCTCGCAGGGAAAAATTCTCAAGGGACTCAAAGCTTCATGCTTAAAACGACCGGTGACCTCAGAGCAGTTACAAGAAATCGTGAAAAAGGTCGTTTACTGGGCCGAACAGCTGCGCACGGATGAAGTGACATCCAAGCAGATCGGGATTATGGTTCTGCAAGAGCTAAAACTCCTCGATAAAGTGGCCTCGATTCGTTTTGCGAGCGTTCACCAAACCTTTAACGATGTCGACGAGTTTTTATCTCACTTGGAGACCATGTGACCCGTAGAAATTCGCGAGAGTTGGCGTTGCAAGTTTTATTTCAACGTGAATTTATGCCACTTTCTAGTCCCGAAGAACTCATCCGCTTATACGAGCAGAATTTATCCTTGGGCAATGAGGTCGTTGAGTACTCAAAAATCCTCGTGACATCCGTTATGACCCATCAGGAGGCCATTGACACGCTTTTGCAAAAGTACAGCATCAACTGGAACATCAAGCGCTTGTCGTTGGTGGATCTTAATATTTTGCGAATTGCTGTTTGCGAAATGATTTATTTGCAAGTGACTGACGCAGTCCCTGCAAAGTCGGTTATCAACGAGGCCATTGAGATTGCAAAAAAATACAGCTCCCTTGAAGCTCCAGGTTTTGTGAATGGGATATTAGATCAGGTTCTTAATAAAGAGCTGGGTAATGATTAATCTTTCGCCAGATATTTTAAAAAGTAATATTTGGGTGGTGGATGCAAATAAGAATGACAACTGGTTTGCCTATTTTGACTGGTTAACGCAGTTCGAACTCACTAAAAACAAACTTACAGAAAACACCTCGGGCTACGCGCTTTACGTGGACAAGGTCCATCTCCAGGCAGAACATTTATTAATTGTGGACTTTGATAAAATCACTCCGCAAAAGTTTTTAGAAGTTTGGAAGTCTTTGGGTAAACATACGGCCGCCATCTTTAACAACCAGAGAGATCTCACCGCCTATCAGTTAGAGGCCCATCCTATCTTTTTTGTGCGAGACGAGCCATGAGCGACGCCACCACACCAGCCATGCCAAAGGTATTTATCTACATTATTTCCGATGGCACCGGCGAAACCGCCATGACTATGACGAAAGCGGCGCTGGTCCATTATACGTCCCACGATCTCAACATTGTTCGCTGTAAAAATATTCGCAATGAACGCCAAGTGGACGCAACCATCGAAGAGGCTGTGCAAAAGAAGGCCATCGTGATTCACACCGTGGTTAGCCGACAATTGCGCGATTACTTACAGGACAAAGCCGCAGCCTACGGTTTACCGCAGGTGGATCTCCTTGGTCCCTTATTGCAGGAGCTCGATGTTTACCTCAACGTTGGAGATACAAAAAAAGAGGCGGGTATTCTCCATTCAGTGGATGAGAAGTATTTTAAACGTGTCGAAGCCATTGAGTTTGCGGTTAAGCACGACGATGGAAAGCTTCTAACCGATTTGGATAAGGCTGATATCATCTTAGTGGGCATCAGTCGCACCAGCAAAACTCCGTTGAGTTTATTCCTCAGCCACAAAGGCTGGAAGGTTGCAAACATTCCGCTGGTTCCAGGATCACCAATGCCCGAGGAATTATTTAAAGTGGACCAACGAAAAATCGTGGGTCTGATTATTGATCCCGATTCGTTGCAAAAGATTCGCAAAAATCGTCTCGAGCGAATCAAACAAGACCCTGGTAGTGAGTACGCGCGCATCGACAAAATCTTCGAAGAGATCGACTACGCCAAAGCGCTGTTTTCGAAAAACAAACGCTGGCCAGTCTTTAATGTGACCGAGCGCGCTCTCGAAGAAACCGCCAACGAAATTACCCGCATCATCTGCACCCGCATGGGCCTTAAATTCAACCCTGAGATGTTTTAAAGTCCACCTCTAAAATGTGCCCATGGAGAAGTGGATGGTGAAGGCGTTTTCGTTGAGATAGCGGGCGGATTCTTTTTTCTTATCGAGTTTAAAGCCAATTTCTCCGGTGAAGGCGCCAATTGGTGTTACATAACGAAGTCCGAAGCCCGCAGTGTCGCGGTAGTGATCTTGAATGTCCGCGCCATTAATGAACACGGCTCCGCCATCATAAAAAAGCAAACCACCAAAGTTGTCGCCGCTCATTGGAAAACGAATTTCGTTTTTTGTAATGTAGTAATGCGAAGCTGTTTGAACTTTAAAAGCAGATATAGAAGTGCAAGACTTTCCGCAAACTTCTAGGAGGCTAGGAACCCGTTCGTTGTCGCGCAAATCATAACCACGCAGGGTCGAGCGTCCACCAAGAAAAAAGAGACGGGCGCCAGGAATACCCGACTCTGGTCGATGACTTAAATTATCAACGTAACCACCGCGAACTTCGTTGACCAGAACCCAGCGTTTTGTTGGAGAAAGGGGAGTATAGCTGATATGGCCGGCCGTGAGTTTTACAAAATCGATGTAGTTGTTGGCATCCTGAGTGCTTCCAAGAGCTGGATTCGAGTATTCAATTTGCGCCACCGAAAAGGAACCGTCCCGAGGAACAAAAATATCATCGCGCCGATCCCACTCGATGGCGGGCCCGACATTGGCGATTTTGACTTTGGATGTATCTTTTCCGGAGTCTTTTTGAAAAAAGCGAAGGTACGACAAATCCCAAAAATGCCAAATGAGTTTGAGACGGCGATTTATTTGTTTTTCCAGCAGGAAATTGATTTCGTTTTTTTCCTGAACTTCCGCTTCTGTGCCACCTAAACGAAAAAAGATTTGTTGTTCGCGTTCCACAGAGATTCGAGCCCGCAGTCGATTAAAGAAAAGATAGGGCTCGTAGTACCCAAGCACGATTCGGTTTTGCGGATAGCTGACTTTGGGATCCACGGAATACTTAACGTCGGCACGGGCACTGGCTCCACGGCCAGTTCCAGCTAGGTTTTGGTAGCTGATGCCCAGATAACTTCGAACCGTCACGCCCCATTCGTTGGAAAGTCCTAACCCCGAAGCAAGGAGGCCTGGGTTCTTTTCCTGCAAATCCACGAAGACCGTGCGCTCCGACACTTCGGAATTTGGATCGCTCGTATTAATTTGGGCTCGTGAAAAAAGCTGTGTCCGTTCGAGAAAGATCACCGAGTCGTTGACTCTATCCGAAGTCAGTACATCTCCTTGAGTGAGATCTATTTCGCGAATAGCCACTTTGTCCTTTGTAAAAGTATTGCCGCGGACCTGCACGTCCTTGATGCGAATCTGCGGACCTTCTCTGAACTCATAGGCGATATCGGCAAATTCAAAATTATCCATGTATTTTACTAGTTTTTCGGGAGTCGCTAGATTTTCGAATTCGAGGTAGCCATTTTTTTGATAAAACGATTTCAGTTGCGAGTAACTATTAAAAAGCTTTACCAAATTTAACGGAGTGTTTGGTTTTAGTTCTATGACGTCGTAAAGCTGAGACGCCGTGAAGTTTTTTAAGCCCGTAAAAGTGATATTGCGAATTTGCGTTAAAATATTCTCGTTGATTTGTAATTGCACAACAACCGAATCCTTGCCAAAAAATTTAAATTCCAAAGAAATTTTCTCGGCACGCAAGTAGCCTTCGTCTTTGAGTTGGAGAATAAGTCTGTCCGAAGCCTTAACAAGGTTTTCCTGAATGAAGAAATGGGCGTTTTTATAGTCCGATAGTAAATTGTAAAAGGCCGTGCGATAGTGACTAGGGCTGCGGGAGATTTTACCCAAAATCTCAATATCCTTAATATGAATTTGTGTCCCCTCTTTGACATCAAACTGCAGTACGTACTTGTTTAGTTTTTCAAAAAAGTGAATTTTGTTCGTAACTACCGTGTTCGCGAAACCCGCCGCGTGATAGTAGTCCTCGATGTTTTTCACCAGAAGCTTTTGATTTTTAATGTAATTAAGAAAGTTTTTATCCAAATCTAAATGTGTGAGAAGATTTCCAGCAGAAAAATACTTGTTGCCATAAAACAAAAACTCATAAGTCGCTGTAGTTTCGATAGTCAGAACAAGGCGGGATTCCGTGCGATCCAAGTTGTAGATCGGAGATATCTTTGTGACCTTAGCGTCTAAATATCTATTTTGAATCAGAACTTCGCTGACGATCTGTTCGATACTTTTAATCATGGTTTTATCAATTTTTTTATCGATAAACGATCTGAGCTTGTAGCGAATGTAGTTATTGAGATACGGGTTGTTCGACAGGACGCTGACTTCCTTGAGTGTGGCTGTTGTGCCCTCGTTGATATCTAGCGCAAAAATTACATTTTTTCCGTCCACCTTTTCTTTCAGTTGGATAGAGACTTTCTTTAAGCCAATGGATTCATATTTTTCTTTAAGCTTATTGAGATTTCTTTCGATTAATTCTTTGTCGACTATTTGTTGGTTGCTGATCTCTAGAAGGCTTAAAACTTCGCTTTGGGTCAAAGCCTGATTCCCATGGATATCTAAACTTTGCTGAGAGGCAACTTCTTTTAAATCTAATGTTAAAAAGCCTTTTTCAAAATTAACTTTCGCCACAGTAAAATCTTTTTTAAGTGCAATTTCTTTAATCAGCTCATTGAGCTGCTCTTGGTTGAAGCTATTTTTTTTATATTTCGAAATCTTTTTGATCTCGGCAAAGTCCGCATCTCGAAAGCGGAGAGTGTCCTCAGCTAAGAGCGATGAGTTTGTTAGAGTGAGGAGAAAGAATAAAAAATATCTCATTTAAATTCTTTTCTAAATTCAAGATCGATACCTAAAATATCAGTGATTGTATTGCCATTGATGACGTTATCCTGTTGACCTATTGATTGGACGCTCATCGTGGCGGCAAAACCTCTGTCCAGTTCGTATCGTAGTTTGCCTTCTTTTCTATCAACTTTGCCGGTTTGTACGCTACCCACAAAAGATGTTCTCTCCGAGATCTTCTTAGAAAAGCCGATGGTAGGTACAGCGACACTGGAGTTGGAATCAAATCGCGAGGAGAATTGAACGTCCACGCCAAAACGATTCTTAAACTCTTTCCCTAGCGGGTTCTGGCCAAAAACACTGGTTCCAACCTGCATACCTTGCGAGTCGCTGCTTGTGTTGCTGGTTGTGTTGGTGATTCCTCCGGTGACGTTGGCATTACTCAGGTAAGCCTCGTTGGTTGTGTAGCCAAGAGCCAAAAGCGATATAATTTCGGGTTGAGTCAGGGACGGCTGACTAGTGAGCGTGAATTTTGGTTTATCAGCTGAACCCTGAACGAGCATTTCGATATCATAGCCCTTGTAGCGAGCATCTGCCAAGATATACAAAACTGGATTTGGGGGATTGGTGTTATTGAGACCGATATTTGAGTCGCGCACACGAAAAACAATATCACGAAAGAGAATTTGCGAAAATTTGGTAAATTGAATTTGCCCACCAAGAATCGGAGCCTTGGGTGTGCCAGAAACACTGATTTGACCCTGAACTTTCCCGTCGATGAGACTATTTTTTATATTGAGTGGCACTGAGGGAATGATTTCGAGCTTCAACACCACAGGAGATTGATCCTCGTTGCGTAGGGCTTGGGGAAGAAAAATTTCGTGGGCATTTTTAGTTTCGCCCTCTCCCGAGGTGAACTCTTTAGTAATGAGACCGTCGATCACATGATATGTGCCAGTGAGTTGAAAGGGTAGCCACTGTCCAGTTAATTTTAAATCGGCGCTTCCCACGGTGTTCACCTGGGGTGGGATATTGAGATCCATGTTGTCGATATGCAGATTTAGATCGATGGGAATATTTTTTGCCCCAAGCAGACGGATCGAGCCATCGCCTAAAAGTTGACCGGAAGCAAACTTCGCCTTGAGGGAATTCAAATTGATGCGGTCCTGGTTAAAAAGTAAGTCCACTTTGAGGTTTTCAACTGCATGTTGAACATCGGGAATTTTTAGATAGCCGTTGTCAATAAAAGCCGAGCCAAAAAACTCAAGCCGTTGAGAACTTCGCTGCAGCCGCACGTTGATCGTCGTTTGACCTTCGATGGTTTCTAAAAAAGGCGTGAGGAGATGGGCGAAGGACAGACTAAACACCCCAGAAATATGAATATCCAAAGGAACATTCGTCGCATTGGATTTAAATTTAATATCTCCGCCCGTGCCCACCATTTCAAAAGGGGAAAAATTAATCTTACCTTGCGTAAAAAACAACGAGATTTCTTTTGAGGAAGTAAGTTTGTTTTTTTCTGTATTCATGGTCAAAGCTGGCACGTGCAGGTAGCCGCTCATGGTCTCTGGGTGGTTGCGCGGAATTTTAATATTAAAATTGCTCGTGATGTCGATTTTAAAATCGTCGGTGTGTTCAATTCCCAAAAGACTAGTCACCAGAGGAGCAATATCGAATTCCTCAGTCACACCTTCGATTTGATAATCTGGATGATTATGGATGTTGCGGAAGATAAATTTAAAATTGTTTGGTCCAGTGATTTGAGCAACGGTTTTGCTGCTGAATATTTCAGCGCGACCTTTTATGGGAGCTATCTTTTTGCCGGCTAGGTGAAAGTTGTCCGAGATGAAATCCACATCAACATTGGGGGCTCTGAAGGGGCCACGGATGTTTCCTTTGACCGAGAAAAGCCCCCTGGTCGGAGTGGAGTACTTAGTGGCGTAAACGATGTCATCCAAATAGACTTTCGGCGACTGAAACCCGAGTTCAAATTCTTTGCGATCAAGATGAATAAATCCAGTGAGTTGCGCCTGAGAGTTTTTTTCTTCAAAAACCGCGTTAACGATGGAAATTTTGCCGGTGTCCGACGACACATCGAGATCAGCCATCTCGATGTGTTGTTGGTCGACCGTGCAGTTATATAGGCGCGCTTTGGCTTTAAAAGACAGCTTTTCTGGGTCCAAGAGACTGTCGATGGTGACGATGGCAGCGCCGGAACCAGTCACTTCCACTGGAAGCGAGAGGTTTTCTTTGATGGAACTTTGCATGACGGAGAGGTCCACAAACGGGAACTGAATTTTTCCGTTGATTCGATTTTTATCGAGCAATATCTGTAAATTTCCTAAATAACGAGAGCTGGAAGCAGCTCCTTGAATTTTAGGCACTAAAAGCACACCCTCTTTGTATTTTAATTGATGGGAAATATCGCCAAGGAAATACTTCTCAAGCATCATTTCTTTTCCGTCGAGGGACAGTTCAAAAATACCGGCCCGGCTGTTGCCTTTAGTGAATCCTTGTATTTTTGCTTTTCCGCCAACGTCTAAGCCTGCGAGTTTTTTGACGGCGTTAAAATCTAACAGAGGCGTGGAGTAATTGATCATGAATCCCGTTTTATAATTAATCTCACCATCGCTTTCGCCGGTGCTGTGCCCAGCATTGATCGACGCTTTGTAAGTCACCTCTTTGGCAGTCACTGTAAAGGTGCCCGTTGCTTTTAGCGACTCGGGTAAGCTGAGGAGAGGTTTTTCGGGCTTGGGATTTACAAGTATATTTTTACCTTCAATCTCTCCTCGGCAATCAATGCGCAAAGGGTGAAAGGCTCCGGAGCACAAAGTTTTACCATTGCCTTCCACATGCGCAGGAATATCTTTATTGATGGCGTATTTTAAGAATGGATTCAGACTAAAAGATTTTATCGAAACCTCTGTCTCGGTCAGCGAAAAATCTTTCATGGAAATTTTAGTAGAGCCCAACTCGCCTTCGAAACCGGAGTTTTCAACCTTTAATTTTTCAACATTGAACTGTCGTTTCGCATGTTGATACGTGCCGCTCACATCGATATCGCCAATCCTAAATTTATCATATTCCAACTTGTAAACGTAGGTTCGCGTTTCAACATTAAAGTCTTCTATATTTTTAATATCAAAGCGCAAGTCGGTTTTAACCGCGCCGTCGAGAGGCTGCAGTTGTGAGAGGTCCGCGTGCGGGGCAACAAGTCGCGCGAGGTCTTTTCCGTGACTGGCCTTCATGTAGGCGCGAATGTTGAGTTTTCCTGATTTAATATTCTTTTTCGAAAGAATATGTTGGGTTGAACCAGACGCAACTAAAAAAGAATCCTGTTCTTTAATTTTAAAATCGGAAAGTACAAAGTTTTTCTCAGTCAGAAAGAAATGCGTTTCGAAAAAGGTATTTTTAAGAACGCTATCCCCATCAATTTGAAACTTTACTTTTTCAGCACGCAGTTTCACGAGAAGATTGTTGAGGTCGTTGGTAATTGTTGCGCTGAGAGGAGATATGGCAACAGAAAAATCCTGGCCCTTATTGGTAATGTTCACCTTGGCTTGAATATTGCTAACTTGAACCTGCGTGATGGGAATTTGATGGAGGATTTTTTCCAGTTCGATTTTCACATCGTCGGACGATTCGGTGATAGTGTAGTGGGCCTTGAGGCGCGAGCTATCCAACTCAATTTTAGCCAGGTGCAATCGTCCAATGAGAAGGTGAGCGATACTGGGTTGAAGGGTGATGCGACCAATCTCGAAAGGTTCAAGGACAGCTTTTATTTTCTGTTCCTGAGGTGTCACCACTGCGGAGTAAAATGACAAAGTTGGCGGAAGAATTTTAAATTCTACGTGCGAAACGGTAAGACCAACGGGTAGAAATTTTTGAGAGTAGAATGTAAGTTTTTTATTGACCCACTGGTCTAAATCTTTATTCTGCCACGGAATTGTGCACACGATCGCCAGCGCTGCTACGAAAACTAAAAAAAAGATCCGTGACCGTGAAAATTTCATGAATCAGATTCCCACTCTAACAAAAGCGAGTTGGCTGATTTGTACTGCGGACGAATTTTTAAAATATTCTTTATGATTTTAATAGCCTCCGCACGGTGACCTAAGCCATGTAACGCAAGAGCTTGGTAATAAAGCAACGAAAAAGAGTGTTCGGTTCCCACTCTTCCTTTGTGAATTTGTGAAATCAAACTCAGGGCTCGAGCATACTGTCGTCCCTCAAGGCACAATTGGAGCTCATGCCATACCAAACGGTTCGATTTTTTCTTCAGCAGATCGATAACTTTAAGCCCCATCAATGGGAGATCCATTTCCATAAACATCACACTAAAATCATAAACGTAATCTGCATTTTGTTTAAGATACTTTTTGATAGTTTTAAACATTGCGACTTCATCGTCCTTGGAAAAAGTTACCGTTTGTTTTTTAACATACATTTTTTTGGAGCGCTGACTTGAGAGTTTATTGTACGTGTGGCGCGCGTGAAATTCCTTTTCCGACTGAAAAACACCTTCAATGGACTTGTCATTTGGGAAAAGCTTTTTGAGTTGAGTCAACGCTTCGATGCGCTTTTCTTTTAAGCCTTGATTCTTTGCAAACTCGAGCTCTTTCAGAAGACTGCTTCGTCGATCTTCGTATTCCTGAAGGACCTTTTTCTTTTTCTGATTCCAAAACTGCACCATTTCCGGAGTGTCGATGCAAAAACTCATAAAATCCAAGGTCTCTGCCTCGGAAATTCCCAGGGAGGTAAATACCTTGGGATTGAGCTTTTGGTATTTCTTAAGAATGGCGAACAGTTGAGTCCAGGGGACCGTCGGGTCGCCTAACAAAAGCTCTTGTCTGAGCACGTTGATAAAAGTTTTGTCTTGTTTGGCGAGAAATAAAAAATGAAAGATCTGCATCTTTTGTGGGGGGAGAAGTTGGTCCCAGCAAATTCGCAAAAAATCCGCATGGTCCGAAGCGGTATGCAGCAGCTGAAGGATCATCAAATTGGGGGTCGGCGAAAGTTTGTCGTTCAAAATGGGCCCATCCTGGTTGTCTATATAATATTATCTATTGGAGCCTTTTAGGAGGGGAGCAGCGATTGCAAAACACAACTTTTCGACGAGGCAAATAGGTACCAAGTACCTTTTCCGGCGATATAATTGATTTGGCCACTAGACCAAAGAAGAGTCTATTTGTTGGAGCGTTCGATGTACTCACCAGTGCGCGAATCGATCTTGAGCACATCGCCTTCGGTAATATGCAAAGGCACGTTCACCACGTAACCTGATTCCAGCGTCGCCTGCTTTGTGGCCCCCGTCACACGGTCCCCTTTAACGCCGGGATCTGTTTGCGCCACTTTTAAATACACAGAATTTGGAACATCCACGCCGATGGCGCGGCCATTAAAAAATAAAATTGTGACTTCAAGATTTTCGGTGAGAAAATTTGCCGATTCACCGGTGTTTTCTGGCGACATGATGTACTGTTCGTAGTTTTCTTTATCCATAAAAACAAAACCAGTTTCTTCTTTGTACAAAAATGTGCAATCGCGAGTCATCACATCGGGCACTTCAAATTTTTCGCCAGACTTGTATGTTTTTTCGAGGTTTGCACCACTTATCATATTTTTTAATTTGGTGCGCGTGAACTGGTTGCCTTTGCCGGGCTTCACATGCTGAAAATCAACAACGCTAAACGGCTGTCCATCGATAAGTATTTTTAGGCCTTTTTTAAAGTCGGACGTAGTGTACATGGGAACCTCTTTTGCGCCCTATTAAAAGGATTTAGCCGTTATTGGTCAACCCTCTTAACCAATTCAATGCGTCGTAGCAGTCTTTTGAGAAATTGTTTTTTTATCAGATTGGACTCAAGGGCCAGGCGCTGTTCGAACGCGTTTTCCTCGTTGGCAAACTCGTTTATTAATTCCAATTGTTTGAGCAAGTGGGGGTCGTCGGGCCAGATATCCAAGCTGGTTTGAGTGATATTTTTGGCGCGGTCAATTTCGTTTCGGGCAATGAGGGCTTCGATGAAGTGGGCTACATGCGACGGGCTCGAGTCGGCAATGAGGTCAGGAGTGGTTTCGTGTCTGGTTTTAAAGGTGTCTGCGGTGTACTGGGTGGCTTCGATGTACTCCCAGTTTTGAATAAATTTTTGCGCTTGTTCATCGCTGGGGTTTAAAAACTGCACATATTTGTAGGACTCCAAGGCTTCTGCATAGAGATTCAGCTTGATCGCGCAAAGTGCCTTGAGTTTGTGCGCGAGCATGTTGTCCATTTTCATTTTTGTGGCCCGGTCGAAAACGGCCTTTGCCTCTTCATATTTTTTGAGTTCAAAAAGAATTTTCCCGTAGGCAACAAGTCCCGAGGGGTACTCCGGATTGTATTTAACACCCCGCTCGCAAATTTCTAACGCCTGCTGAAGAAGCCCCATTTTGCGATAAGCCTCGGCCAACGGCGCAAAAACTTTTGCATTTGGATTTCGCATCAGAATAATTTGATACTCTTCAATGGTTTTGTCTGAAAACATAATTCCTCAAAAAAATAGTCCCTCAAATTGATGATGACATCGGAGTGAGGTCGTAGCAAGTTCATAGTCAAAAGGGGGGACTTATGCTGATTCTTGGAATCGATCCTGGAACGCAAATTTTGGGTTTTGGAATCGTTAAAAAAACTCCCCAGGGCATCGAATATGTAGAGCACGATCACCTCAAAATTTCCGAGCGCCTGGATTTTGTACCTCGCATGGGAATCATGTCGCAGAGAGTTGAGGCGCTGATTTCCCGCATTCGCCCCGATGTGTGTGTGATTGAAAAAATCTTTTTAGGACGCAATGTGGACAGTGCCTTTAAATTAGGCCACATCCGCGGAGTTTGCATGCACGAAGCTATTAAGGTGGGCGCCGAAGTTGTGGAATACACCCCGCGCGTCGTGAAACAGGGAATCACGGGGTCGGGAAATGCAACAAAGGAGCAGGTACAAGTGTTGCTCTACTCGCAGTTGAATATTCGCCCCAAACAGAATAGTTTTGATGCCTCGGACGCGCTTTCGTTGGCGTTCTATCACGCTCTACAAGTGGACGTGATAAAGCGGTTTAAGGGAACAGGAATCGATTTATGATTTGGAAAAATAAATTATGATTGGCTATTTACAGGGAACAGTGAAGCTGTGCGAACCACCCTCCGTTATTTTAGATGTGCAAGGTGTCGGCTACGAAGTGGCGTGTTCCACGAACACCATTTCTGAATTGCCCGAGGGCAAAACTACCGCCCTCTGGATCTATACTCATGTTCGCGAAGATCTCATTCAGCTATTTGGTTTTACCTCGCAGGTGGAGAAAAAATTATTTGAAAGCCTTC
>JAYUKO010000210.1:0-3548 GCA_043764415.1 Bdellovibrionales bacterium
TCCAACTGTTTTAAGACCGAGGCGCCTTTGCCGTAGGTGATTCCGTCAAAATTGGCGAAGACCACGTCCGTGTTAGCAACGGTGAATTCGATAGGGTGCGTAGTAATGGATTGATCGGCAAAATAGGCACTGCGTTTGGCCGAAGCATAGAAATCGGTCCAAGCTTCTTTAAATTTTGTAGCAGTCACAAGTCCCTTGAATGCGGCAAAGGTGGCGAAGCTTTCGTTCAGCCAAATGTCGTTCCACCACTTCATAGTGACCAGATTGCCAAACCACATGTGAGCCATTTCGTGCAGAATGATATTGGCGAGCATGCGTTCTTCAGCGCGTTCTTTTTGCGTGCGTGAAACCGTGCGTTCGTTAAAAGTTACAGCGCCGACATTTTCCATGGCTCCAGAGTTAAAATCAGGAACAATCAACTGGTCGTACTTTTTATAAGCGTAGGGGTGACCAAAGTAGTCTTCAAAAAAAGCAAAGCCGTTGCGAGTCGTTAAAAACCACTCTTCGGGATTTACATATTTGGCAAGCGACTGGCGCACCATTAGGCGGAGCGGAATCGTTTGAGTTTTTGTTCTGGCAGTATTTTTCCAAATTTTGTAGTCACCGGCGTGGAGTGAAAAGATATAAGTGCTAAATATCCCCGATGCTGGAAACGACCACTCAGCTGTCGTCTTGGATTTTTGCACAGCGCTTTCTAGTGTGGAACTCACGACCACCCAATTTTTTGGAGCCGTCACCTTGGATTGATATGTAGCTTTAAGGTCAGGCTGGTCGAAGCAAGGAAACATGAGGTGGGCATCGTAGGGCTCAAAATCAGAGTACAAGTAAACTTTTTTATCCACGGGATCTACAAACCGATAAAGTCCGCTGCCGGAGGTGCTGTAAGGATGGGAGAATTGAATCTCGATAGAGTTATTGCCAGCGACGAGGTGCTGTTGGGAAATTGTGAGGAAAAAGGTATTGTACGCCACGGGGATGGTCGTGTTGTTCACTTTTATGCCAGTAACGCTTCCATTATAAAAATCAATGGTGAGCTCTTTGGGTTGGGCTAGCTGAAAGGTTATATTTGATGTTCCAGAAAATGAACTTTCGTTGGTGAGGTCGAAGGCAAGATTGTATTTAACGCCGCTGATCACGGAGGAGCGATACTCTGCATAGCTTTGTTCAAGATATCTTTGTGCAACGCGCGCAGGATTTTTTGCAGTCTTTGCGGACGTTGCGCAATTGGTAATGAGTAACAGTAAAAACAGAGCGTTAAATAGTTTGGTCATAGTTGAATCCCCCGTGACCATTCCTTATCGCGAACACTATCTTTGCACAAGCTATAATAGAAATGTGCTGAGGGGCTCCTTGAGCCTAAGTGACCACCAAGAAAGCCTGACGAATTGTTTTTCACTGTCTCTATCCGAGAGCGATTTTGTCTTTAATTGAAACGATTTTTGCTTAAAAAAACAGATTCGCAAAGAAGAGAGTTAACTTTGCAAAAAAACACCCGAACAATAAACAACTGTAGCGCCAAAAATGGCCATCGAAAGGGTGACATGAAAAAGACGATTGCTAAAAAAACTTCGCCGAAGAAAGCACAACCAAAAAAGAAAATTGTCGCAAAAAAGTCAGACATTAAAAAGAAACAAAACGTTGTGGCTTTTAAAAAGCCAAAAGAACAGCCACAAAAGCCAGCTGCTCCCCAACCCAAACCGCATCCCTTCGCTGCCTTTATGAAGGATCGCTGGAGTGCGCGAAACTTTTCAGGTAACGTGCGCAAGATGGGGTCACAAGATTCTTACCGAAAGAAAGCCGTCTAGTTTTTTTTAGGGGCAATTTAATATTGCCTCTTCGTACACCGCACGAAGCTCCGCTTCTTTTTCGTTGATCAGCCAACCGTAAGGGTTCACCGAGGGATATGTGGATTTGCCGTTCTCCGATAAATTTTTAACCGTTCTTTCGTAGAGCGAGTTTGCGCGTTTAACTTCTCGTCCCAAATTATAAAGAGTAGCAACAATACCAGGGTTTTGTGAAATATCAAAATTGGCGATCTGTTTGTAAACATCAATGGCGATGCGATTGGTGGCGGCCACATAATGAATAGAAGTTTGCGGATTTAAAATCGCATCGTAAAGAGCGGGTGGATCTGCAAGGGTGAGTTCGTCGAATCCAGAAACCTTATGAACGTAGTCTGTCACCATCAGCGCGCGCTCTGGTCCTAGCTGGCCAAAACCGTAAGTGTAGCCTGAACCCATTGGATTAAAGAAGTACCATTTGAGTTGATCTTTACCGTCGCCATTGGGATCTTTTTGCCAAACAGAATTGTAGCAGTTCCAAAGATCAAAGTTGTTCGAAGTTTCGGCTTCACATTGTTTGTAGTCGGGTTCCTGCAACATCTCCGCAAGATCCACTCCATTGTTTGCAAAACGCGTCACCCAGCGACTGGTCATATAGGCATAGTTTTCCTGACCAATGTCCCACGCGCTGACATTGTAAGTATGCTCGCCGACAATGGAACCCATAATCATCACAGGATCGATGGAATAAAGTTCCGCAGCCTGTTTAACAACACAGATATTTTTTTTTTGGGCGATGAGATTCAAGATATTATTGTATTTAGATGCTTTGTAGCTTTTGGATTCGCCATCACTGGTATTTCCGGCTGGGACAACAATCGCGCCGCCACTCAGGTAGTCATTAACTGAAAGTCGAAAGCCGTTGGATGTAGCAGCATAGGAATTGAGCGCGAGGGATATAATAAAAAAAAGCATGGTTTTCATCCTTAGTGTTTTAAATGAGATTCGTTTGGGCCATGTCTTAACGCGCCTCGCAGGGGTTAAGTAGAGAGAACCGGTACTTTATAAAAAGGTGAGGATGTTAAAGCCTTTTTTTCACTATCGTCGGTGATCTGGAAACCAAATCTGTTCACCCTTCTCGTAATCTAAAGATCTTAAGTTCGTATTGGTTGGGTTCGACTGGGTTCGAAAGATGGTTTCGGTTCCGAGGACTTGCTCTTCGAGCGAACGAACAATAGCCGTTATGCTATATGTGTGGGCCTTTGTTCGTAGCTGTCGCCTGCGACCTGGTCGAAACTATCGCCCGCAACTTTATCGTAGCGAAGCGGTAATTTATGGCATTTTTGGCCGGTGGATAATTCGCGAGCATCCTTCCGGTGGTCAGTTGATTCCTCGAAAGAGGTTTTATCGAAATCGCATTCCTTGGCTAAATTTCTTGCTTCAACTAAAAACCAATAATGTTCCATAAAAACTCCTTTTTTAGGAAACCAAAATAATTTTGTTGAAATAGATGTAACGAAGTTTTTTACGAAAGGCGTGTTTGGTTTTAGTCAATTGGGGGATATGCAAAGATCGAATGGAATCCTAACGCTTGCTTGACGACTTGGATCTACAGGAATTCAGGTATACGAGTTAACACGTATACTTGGATTCACGTATTGTATTTGGGCGAAGTGGTGGTCAGAGAGGGAATTGAACCCCCGACACGAGGATTTTCAGTCCTCTGCTCTACCGACTGAGCTACCTGACCATCGGAAATAAAGAGAC
>JAYUKO010000211.1:0-3532 GCA_043764415.1 Bdellovibrionales bacterium
TAATCCCAGAACTGCAATCCATCGTTGGAGCAGAGACAGTGTTTTTACGGTCGTTAGGTCAACTTAAAGTCTGTGACTATCCGGGCGTTTTGAAAACTCTGGCCACCTTTCGTGAGCGCTTTAAACCAAAAACTGGCGAAATGTTAAAACTCGCACAAGATGCCAGCACACCAACGGTTAAAGAATTTATCGCGAAAACAAAAAAGCAGCGTTTGAAAATAACCGAACTTGGCAAAATGGCAGCAAGCCTTCCTCGCCTGGTCTCTCGCGATGAGTCCCTCCACAAGGCCATTCTGCTCGAGCGCGAGTTCGAGCGCGAGTCCGATATCGCCATGGGAATTTACGGTCGAAGTCTTGCTAACGGAACTTCAAAGGTTGGCTTCCAAGGAGATATGGAAATCTTTAAAAAATCCATCGAGGCGCAACTGAACGGCGCTCGCAATGCATCGCTTGCGCGCATGAAAGTTTTGGCCACAGAGGAAGTGGCCGACATTCACCGGCTGCTGCAAAAAATGCACATCGTAGAAGCCGAAGTTCTCCAGCAAGCTTTGACGGCGCAAAAAGTTGTCCAGGCCACACAGGATTCAAAGGCCATCGAAAAAAAGGGCACAACCATTGCGGAGGCACAGGATCAAATTACCTTTCCTGCAGAAAACGGCCAGGTTTGGTTTGATGAAATCGGAAAATACAAAGTCGACGTTGTTAAAGGATGTCAGGCGGTGAAAAAATGATAAGTCGAAAAAACGTTCTCGCTGTTTTTATGCTAGCAAGTCTTCTGAGCTGTTCAGCTGAGTCGCCGAAAAAGATTCCCTTTAACCCTGTGGAAAAAGAGACCACCTCTGAAGTGGCGCCTCTCAGTAAGGATTCGTTCCGTCCAGCACTGGATGTTTTGTTTGTGATCGATGACTCGGGAAGTATGGATCCCCACCAGCAAAACTTAATGGCCAATATTTCGAAGTTTGCCGATGCCATCGTTCGCATTAAGTATTTAGACTACCACGTGGGAGTGATTTCGAGTTCGACGAATAGCTCTTACTACACTCCAAACTCATGTTGTGGAATGCTTGAGGGCACGGTGAGATATGTGGATCGCCTTACGCCCAATGGAATCAATGTACTTGCGCAAAATCTAGTTGTTGGAATCAATGGCGACGGCACCGAAAAGTTTTTTGATCCTGTTTACCAAGCACTCACAGAGCCGAACCTTTCGGGTTATAATGCGGGCTTTTATCGAGACTATGCGACACTGGCGGTGATCTTTGTGACCGACAGTGAGGATCAGTCAACCCAGCAAACGGCTGCGAGTTTGCATAAATTTTTGCTGTCCCTTAAAAAAAATCCCGAAAAGTTGATCGTCGCCTCGGCATACATCAGCGATCAAAATTTGGCCACCTGTCCTTCCCAGGAGGACTTTGAAATCGGCGGTCTCGATGGGCTTGAAGTATTTTTTGGTCTTACAAACGCCATTACATTTTCGCTGTGCGATGACTTTGGCGAAAAACTTGCCGACCTCGGCGAAAAAATCGTGGCCAAATCACAGTCCATGTTTCTTCAGCAAACTCCCGTTCGTGGCACGGTAAAGATCACTCTCGATGGGGTGTCGCTACCCAGCGACTCAAAGTATGGCTGGACATACAATGCCAGTAATAATTCCATCGAGTTCGGCTCGGGCATCGATTGGGATAGCTATCCGGTGGGCGTGTTTCCCCAGGTCGAGTTTGAAATTCTACAGCAAAAGCCTCGGGACAAGTAAAATAGAGCTCTCGGCAATGAGAGCTAGTTCACTCTTGAAGTGTTTGACAGCTAAGTAGTATAGATTATTAAATAGAAGTATCAGAAATTATAACCTCAACAAGGATGTAGGAGGACTATGGTTGCTAAGTATTTGTGTATCATAATTTTTGCTCTCATAGCAGCAAGCTGCTCCGAAGAAACGCCAAAAAAAATCCCGCGCTTTGCAAAGGACCCCGAAAAGGTCAGCGAAATCGCTCCCATCAGCAAAAACTCGTTTCGTCCGCAGCTGGATATTCTATTTGTGATCGACGATTCGGGAAGCATGTCCACTCATCAAACGAATTTATCGCAAAACATTAATAAATTTGCCGACGCCATCGTACGCACTAAATTTTTAGACTACCATGTGGGTGTAATCACCAGCACTTCATTGGGCTCGTCGTGGAGTAGTAAGCCGTGCTGTGGGGCCCTTGCGGGAACACCACGTTACGTGGATCGGGCAACACCCAATGGGATTCAAGTCTTGGCTTCAAATCTCATCGTTGGGACCTCGGGCGATGCGGTTGAAAAATTTTTTGATCCTGTCTATCTGGCGTTTACAGAGCCAAATTTATCGGGGCACAACGTGGGATTTTATCGTCAGAGCGCAAGCCTTGCGTTGATCTTTATTACCGACACCGAAGATCAATCGAAAATGTTTACAGCCCAATCGATCAATAGTTTTCTATTAACCCTCAAGGGCTCTGCCGAAAAACTTTTTGTGGCAGCGGCACACATTCCCGATAGCGAGATTAAAACCTGCTCCGGGGAAACCAGCGATATTCAAAATAAAAGCGGACTCACTGATTTTTTTCAACTCACGCAAGCCACCACGTTTTCTCTGTGTGACAACTTTGGCGATAAACTTGCCGACATCGGGGCCAAAATTGCCAACCAAGCGCAAACCATGTATTTGAGTCAGGTTCCGGTGAAGGGAACTATCAAGATCACCATGGACGGCGCCGAGCTTCCCAGCGATGCAAAGTATGGTTGGACGTACAATGCGAGCAACAACTCCATTGAGTTTGGTGCGGGGATTGATTGGGACAGCTATCCTGATGGGGTCTATCCGCAGGTAAACTTCGAAGTCATCGAGATGAAACCTTAATTTTTAATTGGGGCTTTTTTATAGGCCCAATTAAAAATTAAGGTTGTCCTTGGTAAAATGAATTCTGAGGCGTCATTGATGAAAAACTAAAGGTCGTTATTTGAATAGCGTGAGGAACTGGCCGTAGCCGTTGGTTTCTAATTCTTCTTTGGGGATGAATTTTAAGGCGGCGGAGTTCATGCAGTAGCGGAGGCCTGTGGGGTTGGGGCCGTCGTCGAAGACATGGCCTAAGTGGCAGTCGGCGGTTTTGCTGCGCACTTCGGTGCGCACGCTGAAGAGTTTTCGGTCGGTTTTTTCGGTGACGTTGTCTTGCACAAGCGGTTTTGTAAAGCTGGGCCAGCCGGTGCCTGAGTCAAACTTATCAAGCGAGCTAAACAGCGGCTCGCCAGAGACCACATCGACATAAATGCCTTCGCGGTCGTTATCCCAGTATTCATTGTTAAACGGGTGTTCAGTGCCCTCGTTTTGCGTCACTTCGTACTGAAGAGGAGTTAGTATTTTCTTGAGATCCGTCGATGAAGGTTTTGTCATATTTTCGCTTTCAGTTAGTGCAGACCGGAGTCGGTGTCCTCATTCAAGTCTTCGTAAACCAACTTTTTTTCGTCTTTGGCTAAAAGAGCATTGGCCATTTTTTCCAGATCCGAATTTTCT
>JAYUKO010000212.1:0-3509 GCA_043764415.1 Bdellovibrionales bacterium
AGGCGTTAAAAAGTCCACCGGTGGTACCGGCTTACAAAACACCAAAGACCGTCTGGATCTCTTTTACGGCCGTTCACACGGGTTCAGGATTCACTCCGATGATAAAAAGACTTATGTTGAATTTAAGGTTCCCGCTCAGGCCGAGAAGGAACAATAAGGAGAAAAGTATGAATAAAGTATTGATTGTTGATGACGAAAACTTAAGTCGCAAAAAAATCCGTCGCTTTCTTGAAGAGCGCGGGCCGCAGTTTCAAATCACAGAAGCCGAAAATGGATTGCAGGCTTTAAATATGATCGAGCAGGACAATCCTGATATTGTTTTTTTAGATATCGAAATGCCCGAAATGAACGGCATGGATCTCATCCATTCTCTCCCTCGCCCGTCCTTCCATCTTGTTTTTCAAACCGCCTACAGTGAATACGCTGTGCAGGCTTTTGAAAAGAACGCCATTGATTATCTATTAAAACCTTTCAATCAAGATCGTTTTAATCAAGCCCTTGAAAAGTGCATGAAAAAATCCTCCAATCAAATTGTGCAGGATTTGGATCATTTGCGCGAATCGTTTTCGGAAAAAAATATTTACCTAAGCAAGGTGGTTGTAAAACGTGGAACAAAAAACACGTTGATCGACGTAGATAAAGTGCTCTATTTCCGCAGCGAAAATCACTACACCTACATTTGTACCGACAGCTTTGAATACATTCACAACGAGCCTCTTAAGGACATTATCACAAAGCTCAATCCCGCCATGTTTCAGCAAGTGCATCGCAATGCGATTTTGAATTTAAACTGCATCAAAGAAGTGATCGAAGGCGACAACATGCATGCGGTGATGACGAACGGCCAAAAACTTCAGGTTTCTCGGTCCCATCGCAAACTCGTCAAAGACATGGTGTTAAAGCAGTAGCACTTGAAGGACCTAGGTAGGCCGATTGTTTTCAAAGTAGAGAACAATTCGTTGCTGTGCGGGTGAAACGCCCCCCGGGCAAGCCCCGACTCCAGGGATCACCGTGGATTTTGGGCACATTCTTAAAAGCCAACATTCTTGGCGTGGGTCGTTGCAGTAATGGCAACCTAACCAATAGCGAGGGTTATTTAAATTTGTATAAGTCTGGCAAGTCGTGGTGAAAATTTGGTTATTGCTTGGCCAGACGGCGTTGGGGCTCCAGACTTCGCTGTTGTTCCGCGGTTGCAGAGGGGCATTGGGAGTTTGTTGAGAGGCGGCACCTAGAACATGGGCGTAAGGTGTTGGTCGCCCAAAGTCAGTTCCCGACTCGTCAGCTAAATCCAAACGTGAAAGATTTTGATCAAACGTTCCACCTGAAAGGCAGTAGTTAAAACCTTCGATCTGCGCACAAAACTCAACCGCGTCAACAGCACCGTTTGAGTTTCTGTCTGGCACACACAGCGCATATCTGGTCTGAATACGAAGTGCGGCTCGTGGGTGCGTTGGACAAAAGGCTTTTGGAGCTGTAGCTCCCACCCACCGATGAACGGTTCCCGCAGGACACGCAGCCTGATACATTGCCGTACTTGGGATTGCAGTGGGAGTTACGGGGTCAACGACGCACTCTGTGTTACGCCCTGAACTGCGAGCGCGCGAAACCGCCTGCCCAAGCTCTTCCATGGCAATTAAATAATTATAGGCTTCGTTGTGTTTCTTTAAATTTTTTGCCGCTTCCAAAAGCTTCACTCCGGCAATACCCATCATGACCATAAAAATCGACGACAGCATCACTAACATCACAATGGTGAGCCCGCCTCGGTTATTATTCAACTTCATGGGCGCCTCTGCGTTGGCAACCACGGAGCAAAGAAATACACACTTCCAAAAGGTCGGCGAGGCAAATACTCCCCGCGCTCCATGGCATTGTTCGAAAATACCACCGTCATTTTTCGTTCAACATCAAAATACCGGAACCCAAAAGCGCCGTTGCAAAGGGGGTTGGCGCTAAATCTATTTTTGTTACACCACTGAAAATTGGTGTCTCTGCCATTCACGAAATAGCGCATCGTCATGTTAATCTCTGCAGAGAGGACTTGTTGATTGATACAGTTTACAGCGGCCCCTGCGGCATTCAAACAATCGGGACCAATGGGAACAGCATTGTTGACGGATCGTCCTTGGGCATCGATGACTTTCACATTATCAACTTCAAAATTTGTTAAACGAGTAAACATTTGCGGCGCATTCACGGGACTTAAGCGAACCCACCCTCCAGCGGCACCTGGGTTTCTCTCGGTGTCGATATAAATAGCTCCGGAATCCCGGGCTCCTGTGTTGGGGCGCTGATAAACAATCTGCACAGCCTCTAACCGTCCGGATATCTGTCCACCAGTTACAACACCTAAACTTCGTTCGCGGTTGAACTGAGCCACCAATTGTAGCTCACCTGTGTACGTCGTGGCGGGGCGGGTGTCGGTGATTGAAAACAATCGACCATAACCAACGGCTTCTCCTCCGGCACCGGGGATGTTGGTTAACGTGTTGTTTACGGCCGAGGCCTCGCCACCGTAGCGCATGTACGAGGCGGTCACCATGGTCGAACGGATTCCATACATCAGTGAAGCCAGTTCCATTTCAGTTTCGTATTGACGAATTGTGCGGATATAAACATCGAAGGCCATCAGAAAAGCAAAGCTTGCAATCAAAGAGATGATCATGGAGACGCCCATACCGACCATCAATTCAGCTAAAGAAAAGCCTTTGCAGTTTAAAAGACGACGTCCCACCATTGTATTCTATTCTACTTAATAACTTGGCGTTTATGCAAACGAATGTCTCGCCTTTGGATGGCAGCTTTGTTACGGCGGATCTCATCGGGAGTCTCAAATTGAGCCGGCGTTACTTTGGTGGGTTTACCGTGCGAATCCAGAGCGACAAACGTAAGATAGGCCGAAGCTGTATGAAAGCATTCTCCGGTTTGCGGGTTTTCCGCATCCACACGCACACCCACTTCGATGGAAGTATTTCCTACATAATTCACACTGGCTTTAAGATTTACCACCCATCCTTTGTAAACGGGGGCAACAAACTGGAGCTCGTCGATATGAGCGGTGACGACTGGTTTTCGTGAATGCCGTTGAGCGCATATAGCACCTGCGATGTCGATCCACGACATCACAACGCCACCAAAAATACTTCCCAGTGCATTTGTATGAGAAGGGAGCACGAGCTCTGTCATCACAACTTGCGACTCAGAGACCGGACGTGCTCCAGACAAGAAACTTAACCCTTGTAACCAGCAATAGGAGAACTGCCTGTGGGAATGGTGTCGATCTCGGAGGTCTGATTTCCACCCGCAGAAATCTGCGTGTTAGGCTGGGCATTGTTAATGCTCTCAACGAAATTCATGTGCGGTAAGCACCATACGATAAGCTGCGCGCGCGACTTTACACTCATTTTTTTGTAAATGTTTGTAAGGTGAAACTTGACTGTTTTTTCAGTCACGAATAATTGGTTGGCAACTTCCTTGTTAGATAAACCCTTAGAAACCAGTTCTGCAAC
>JAYUKO010000213.1:0-3508 GCA_043764415.1 Bdellovibrionales bacterium
TAAAGGAGGCTTCTTTAGAAAGAACTTGTTCTTTGCTTAATGCGATCAAAAGGTAGATTGATAGCGACATCAGCTCGATAGCAATAAATGTGATGAGTAAGTTATTTGCCATGGTCACCAAAATCATGCCGACAACAGAGTTCAAAACTAAAAAGATGTGCTCCGAAAACTGATAATCTTTAGTAGAGCTGTTTTCATAAAGTTGCATCAATACAAAGCCTGCAACCACATAGAGCACATAGGCGCTCCAGACGGAGATTCCATCAACAATCAAACCGTTTGAGAAGGCCGTTAGAAAATTCATGTTAGAAAGCTTCCAATACCCACTCACTAACGAAATGTTCAAACCGGCCGCGGCAACCACGCCAACAATGGACCATACTAAAGACACAAAGGGATTCATCTCTCGTCCGCGAAAGGCTTTGACCGAGATGGGCACAAGGCTTGCGAGAAAAAGAACCACAAGTGGGCTGATGACAATGAGATCTGCTGGGTTAAACGTATTTAACATGGTTACTCTCTCGTCTCTGCTGATTCTACCGCAGCTTCTGAGCCGTAGATATTCAACTGATAGTTACTCTTGTTCTCGATAAAATGTCGAATGGAAGCATCGCTGTAACTTAAAAAGTGCTGAGGGAAAATTCCCATCCAAAAAATCAAAACTACAATCGGTGTTAAAACCAATCCTTCGCGCAAATTGAGATCCTGCATTTCGGGATGTTTTATAACGGTCTCGCCTTTTTCGCCGAAGAAAACTTTTTTCACCATCCACAACATGTAGGCAGCGCCCAGGATAACTCCCAAAACAGCTAAAGCGGCGATCCACTTGTTATAACTAAAGGTTCCAATAAGCACTAAGAATTCGCCCACGAAACCATTGGTCATTGGGACGGCGATACTCGAAAAAGTAATGATCAAGAAGAAGATGGCATAAATCGGCATTGCTGTTGCGAGTCCACCGTACTTTGCAATTTCACGAGTGTGTGTGCGCTCATAAATCATCCCCACCAGCAAAAACAATCCACCGGTGCTCACACCGTGTGCGAGCATCTGGTATAGTCCACCCGTGAGTCCGTAAGTGTTCAGCACAAAAAGACCCAAGATTACGTAACCCATGTGTGACACCGAAGAGTAAGCTACAAGTTTTTTGACATCCACCTGAACCATGGCCACAAGAGCGCCGTAAATAATTCCGATAACTCCTACGGCGATAAATAAAAACCCCCAATAGGCAGCCGCTTCGGGAAACAGCGGAAGAACAAAACGCACAAAGCCGTAAGTTCCCATCTTTAACATGACGCCTGCAAGAATCACCGAGCCTGCTGTCGGCGCCTGGACGTGAGCGTCTGGCAACCATGTGTGCAGAGGAAATACCGGAACTTTAATGGCAAAGGCACCCGCGAAGGCGAAGAACAACAGCGTTTGGGGTGTAAAAAAATCACCCTCAATAAAGGGAATGGAAAGCTGATAAAAATCCATGATGCTCGCGCTATAATAACCAAGCTGCGCGCGACATTGAAGAATTAGATAAATAATCGCGGCCAACATAAAAACCGAGCCGGCCATGGTGTAAATAAAAAATTTGTACGTGGCATAAATACGGTTTTCTCCGCCCCAGATACCAATCATAAAATACATCGGAACCAAAGACAGTTCGAAGAACAGATAAAACAAAATGCTGTCGAGGGAGAGGAACGACCCTAAAACTGCCGACTGAAGAACAAACAAAGCGATATGATAACCTTTAACTTTTTGGTCAATGGCATTCCAGCTCGCCCCGATAACAAGCGGGGTAAGAAGGGTTGTGAGTACAACTAATAACAACGACCAGCCATCCACACCCAAATAATAGGCAATTCCGTAATCGGGCAGCCAGTTGGCATACTCAACAAGTTGTAAATCAGGGCTGCTTTTATCAAAAAGCTTTAATAAAAAAAGACTTTCTACAAACAGGGCGATTGCACTGACCAGCGACACCCAACGAACGATTTTTTCATCGTTGATAAAGAGCAGCACAAAGGCCACGACAAGGGGTAATAAAATCAAACTTGATAAAAACATTTCTTCCTCACACCATCAGGAGTAATAGGGTCGCAACCACACCAACAACAATCATCAAAGTGTAGGACTGCAGCTGACCCGTTTGTAAGGATCGCAAACCTTCGCCCGCGCTTTTGATAAAATCGGTTAGTTTATATGTCGAACGATCAATGAACCCGATGTCTGCTTTGGTCCACAGAACGCGCGAAAATTTAATCAGCGGCTGTATGAACGCAAGTTGATAAAACTCATCAATATAATATTTGTTTGCAACGAGGTTGTGCAAAGGCCGCAACCTATTTGCAAGAGTCACAGGAATGTTTGGTTTTAATGCGTACATGTAAAAGGCGATAAATGCAGATATTGAAGCTAACAGTACACTGACCACCATCAAAGTCATTTCTAGACCAATGGAGCCGTGCTCGAGCCCCGGAATAGGACGAATCACAGGCTCTAGCCAATGCTCTAAAATATTTGATGGATGACCCGGTAAAAAAGTAGAAAGACCGTGAGGCACACCCAGCCAGCCGGCAAATACCGAGAGCACAGCGAGCACGACCAGTGGAATCGTCATTGTGAGTGGCGCTTCGTGGGGATGGGTCTCTTTTGGAACTCGTGAGCCCCCCCAAAAAGTCATCGCCATTAAACGAGTCATGTAAAACGCCGTACAAATCGCAGCGACAACGGCCACTAACCATAGCATTGGACTTCCCTGTGGACTGTGAAAGGCCATCCATAAAATTTCATCTTTACTAAAAAATCCCGAAAAGAAGGGCGCGCCGATGATGGCAAGCCAACCACAAACAAACGTCCAATGGGTGATTGGTAAATACTTTTTAAGCCCGCCCATTTTACGCATGTCTTGCTCTTCGTGCATGGCGTGGATCACGCTGCCCGAGCCTAAAAACATAAGCGCTTTGAAAAATGCGTGGGTCATTAAATGAAAGAAGCCCGCACCAAAAGCGCCCACACCGACTGCTAAAAACATATATCCCAATTGTGAAACTGTGGAATAGGCCAGCACTTTTTTAATGTCGTTTTGAGCAATTCCCATCGTCGCGGCAAACAAGGCTGTTGCCGCTCCGACAATGGCCACGACCGCCATGGCGTTTGGTGCAAGAAGAAATAAAGGATTCAAACGAATGATCATATAAACGCCCGCTGTCACCATGGTGGCAGCGTGAATCAGCGCTGATACTGGCGTTGGACCTGCCATGGCATCGGGAAGCCAAACATAAAGTGGAATCTGCGCAGACTTTCCGGCGGCTCCCACAAATAAAAACAAGCAGGCCAGAGTCATAGCGGCGGTCCATGTTGTCTCGGCAGTTTCAGGAAGTGCAGAAATTAATTGCGCGAAATCAATGCTTCCGAAGGTAACAAAAAGCATAAAAATCCCAAGCAAAAATCCTGCGTCGCCGATTCGATTGGTAACAAACGCTTTCATGCCGGCAGCGGCTTTTGCTTTGTC
>JAYUKO010000214.1:0-1031 GCA_043764415.1 Bdellovibrionales bacterium
GGTCGCGAGTTCGATTCTCGCATCACCCCTTTTTTCCTGTGCCAAAACAAACCAAGAAAAAAAGGAAGGAAAAAAAAAGGGAAAAAAAAAAGGGGTGATGCGAGAATCGAACTCGCGACCTCTTGCACCCTAAGCAAGAATCATACCACTAGACCAATCACCCGATCTTGTCGACAAGGCCATCAAAAAGCGCCAAAACAAAAATTACAAGCTACGGGGTTCGAACCCGTGCCTCTTTCGAGACTGGCGCCTAAAGCCAGCGCCTTAACCACTCGGCCAAACTTGCAAGTCTGCTAGCTCCATTAACTCAGTTGGTAGAGTGTTGGTCTTATGAGCCAAAAGTCGCGGGTTCGATCCCCGCATGGAGCAACCGTTTTGGTTTACGGGCCAACCAGATCGTGTGGCGTAGTGGTTAAGGTCGGAGTTGGGTGTCACGCAGAAAGCGCGGGTTCAACTCCGCCCTTGGAACACAGATGCGCATGCGATGGAGCCTGAGATGGGCCTGGCCACCGGCTAGATACGATCGACCGGCCCGAATTTCCCGGCGAAAATCGGGGGCAATTTTTCCGAGAACCAAGGGGTTTTGCTCAAAAATAAAAAAAGTTGCATGATAGTACAAAAAAAGGGGTGATGCGAGAATCGAACTCGCGACCTCTTGCACCCAAAGCAAGAATCATACCACTACTACTAGACCAATCACCCATTGTTGTGTGAACCCAAATCATGAAAATTTATCAGAAAAGATTTGTTGTTGACCATCCTTAGTGACTGATGAAACACGTTCTTGTCAAGCGTGTGTATGAAATGATCGTTTTTTGGCTCCTACACACCGATCGATTGCCCTGCCTCGACTTTTTTGTTGTTTAATAATCCAAGGCGCTTAAATAACTTAAGAAAAAAAGAAAAAAGAAAAGAAAAGAAGAAAAAAAAAAAAAGTGGGCAATGGCTTAGAGGTAATCCTTCCTCCTCATGGCCAGCGTCGCAAAATGTTGGTTGGTGAGACTCGAACCCGCGTACAAGGATCAGCTTCG
>JAYUKO010000215.1:0-1024 GCA_043764415.1 Bdellovibrionales bacterium
GTGGCTGTGGTCACGAAACAATGGGAAAAAGAAAAGAGCGAAATTCAAGCTCTCAAAGAAACCAAATCCCAGGTCGAAAATGTTAAAAAACAAATCGAAGTGGCCGAGCGCGAGAGTCAGTTAGAGCGCGCAGCACGTCTCAAATATGGCGAACTTCCTGCGCTAGAAAAAAAGCTCCTTGAGCTCAACACAGCAGCGGATAATCTCACCGGCGGTAAAAGACTTTTGCGCGAGGAAGTCACCCCCGAGGTCATCGCCGAGATCGTGGCCAAGTGGACAGGAATCCCCGTGGAAAAAATGGTTCAATCCGAAACTGACAAACTTTTAAAAATAGAAAGCTTTTTAGCCAAGCGAGTCGTGGGTCAAGAGGCCGCACTCAGCGCAGTGGCCGATGCCGTTCGCCGCTCGCGAGCAGAGATTGGCGATCCCAATCGTCCCATCGGAACGTTTTTATTTTTGGGACCAACGGGTGTGGGTAAGACCGAAACCGTGAAAGCTCTCGCCGAATTTCTCTTCGACTCCGAGGAAAACATTGTTCGTGTCGACATGAGCGAGTACATGGAAAAGCATTCGGTGTCTCGACTCATCGGAGCCCCTCCCGGCTATGTGGGCTACGACGAAGGTGGGCAGCTCACCGAGCAAGTTCGCCGACGCCCGTACAGTGTTGTGTTACTGGACGAAGTCGAAAAGGCGCACCCCGATGTATTTAATGTTCTTTTGCAAGTTTTCGACGAAGGACATCTCACCGACGGGCAGGGACGCACCGTGGATTTTAAAAACACCGTCATTGTAATGACCTCCAATCTCGCCACCGATGTAAAAGCTCATTTCAAACCTGAGTTTATTAATCGCATCGACGAAATGATCACTTTCAAAGACTTGGGCAAAGAGCAGTTGAGCAGTATCGTGAGCATTCAAGTTCAACGGGTGATCAAGCGGTTGGCGGATAAAAAAATTAACATGGTCGTCAACGACGCAGCTCTCGAGTACTTGGCAAAAAAAGGTTACGACCCCGAGTATGGAG
>JAYUKO010000216.1:0-12132 GCA_043764415.1 Bdellovibrionales bacterium
AAAAGACTATCGACAAAAGAAGAACTGGACTTTTTAAAAACTGAAGACTCTTCTTTTTAGTGAGGAAACCATCTCGTGCCGACTGATTTTAGGATACTCATTGCCGCCCGCTTTTTATTTACCTTCGCTGTGCAAATGCAAGCGGTCATACTGGGCTGGAGCATTTACGAACTTTTTAAAACTCCCATTTCCCTGGGCATGATTGGTTTGACCGAGGCCGTTCCTGCATTGGGTCTCGCACTCTACGCTGGAGTCATTGTGGATCGCTCGCGCCCCCTCTATGTATATCGCTGGGTGATCATAGTAAGTTTTATTTCGGGCTTATTTATGTGGCTGAGCAATGCGATGATCAGTGGTTGGCCCGTGCTTTTAAAAGCCTTCATGCTCTACGGCGCCGCTTTCCTCACCGGCCTCGCCAGGTCGTTTTCTCAGCCCGCCATCTTTGCAGTGATTCCGCGAATGGTGGAACGCAAACAGCTAGTGAATGCCACCGCCATCTTTAGCACCAGCATGCAGGTGGCACGTATTGCCGGCCCCGCCGTTGGCGGGATTCTTTTTGGATTTGCAGGAGCCCGTTTTGCTTCGGTGTTGGTGTGTTTAATGCTAGTGATTTCGTTTGTTTGTTTATTAACTATAAAAAAAGAAATCCCAGCAAGTCCAAAAAAGTATCACGCGAGCATCAAAGAAGAACTGTTTTCGGGATTTCACTTTGTGATGCAACATCCACTGCTTTTTCCATCTATGGCGTTAGACATGGTGTCGGTTCTGTTTGGTGGAGTCACGGCGTTGTTACCCATCTTTGCTAACGAGATATTAATGGTCGGCCCAAAGGGACTGGGTGCCTTGCGAGCAGCTCCCGCGGTTGGTGCGGCGCTGATTAGCTTTTTTCACTCGCGCGTGCCGTTTCAAAAAAATGCGGGTAACTGGCTTTTTGCGTGTGTGGCTGGCTTCGGTCTTTGCATCTTGAGTTTTGGGTGGAGCACGTCGTTTGGTCTTTCGTTGTTTGTTCTTGTGCTCAGCGGAATTTTTGATGGCCTGAGTATGATTATTCGCTCGGTGGTAGTTCAGTTTTCCTCTCCTGATTCCATGCGCGGAAAAATCTCCGCTGTGAATTCCATCTTCATTGGTTCATCCAACGAATTGGGTGAGGTGGAATCTGGTTTAGCCGCCCATGCCTTTGGGATTGTTCCGTCGGTCTACTTTGGTGGATGTCTTTGCTTATTCACCGTGGGGGCCATGGCTTACTTTTACCCCGCACTTCGCAAAATGAATTTGATAGATATGGAACAAGAGATCTAATTAGAAATTCCTAATTGGGTATTCCATACAAAATTTCGACTCGAACGATGTCTATTATTTAGAAAGATTTCAACTCATTTTTATCACCTTTATTTATAGAACATTTGATTAGATTCTTTGCCACCAGGAGGTTTTGCATGAAATCGCTATTCATTTTCTTATTTTTACTGATCGGTAATCTGTCGTTTGCTGCTGATATCGTTATCACCGACTCCGTATCTGAGCTTGTTCGATTGCGGTGTGATCAAAACAAATTCGCAACGATGTCCCTTGAGCCGTCAAATGGCGACTCTAGTGAGCTTGTTTACAAAGCGCACTGTTTACCTTTGATTTGTATTTACCAAAGAACCGCTCCCATTTCGAGTCACTGGAATATTTTAATGACCGGAAAGAATACGACATCACTTCCTGAATCTTCGTTTCTTGTGAGCTTAGGTTATGTTCTTCGTGACGAAAATCTGACTGCCGCTGAGCGCGATTTAAAATTGAAAGAGTATCTCCAACAGGGATTGTGTGTTGAAGCCAAGAAAATAGGTAGTTATCCTTTTTTGTAATCTAAAGTTTACTTGGCTGGCAAAGAGACCACTAAGCTTTCGCCCACATTACCAACAGCATCATAGGCTTTGGCCTTCATCTTATATATTCCTGCCGTTGACACCCTAGCATTACAAACAAACGGTGCGACTTTTGCCTGACAGGAAAGTTTATCATTAATATAAAAATTAACGCCCTTCACTGCAATATTATCGGTCGCCTTCACTTTAATTTGGAATTTTCTATTAATAACTAATGTTTGCAAGGCGGTCGGTGCGGTGATTTCAACTGTGGGCGCCACGATATCTTTCGAATCTGGAGGAGCCGCCACCGCTGCTTTTGCCTGAACTAAAATATTAGCTTCACCGACGTTGCCAGCAGCATCAAAGGCTTTTGCCATGAGTTGATACGTGCCCTCGGTTACAAATGTTGTTGGGCATGTAAACGGCACTGCGGTCGCCTGACACGCGAGTTGGCTATTGATGTAAAAATTAACACCTTTTACAGCCACGTTGTCAGTTGCGTTTACGCTCAAGGAAACACCGCTATTGAGATTGAAAGTTTGTCCCGCTGTTAGGGAAGTAAATTGAACTGCCGGAGCAAGGTCATCAACGAGTGGCGGGATTGGTGGCGGCGGAATTGGCTGAGACGTAGTTCCTACAGAAAATAACGCCGAGGATTGTGTTATGTTGTTAGCAGTGTCGGAGGCGCTGATGGCTATTGAATAAACTCCTGACAAAATATTACTTGGGACGGTGACATTGCAAGTATAAGGAGACGACGTCAGCGTGCACATTTGACTGCCATTTAAGCTGATGATTACATTTTTAATTCCTACATTGTCGGTTGCTAAAACCGAGATATTGATAATATCCCCCGGCAAAAACGTTTCCCCTCTAGGAGAAATAACACTGATGGTAGGTGCTGTGATGTCAGCCACAGGACCGGGATTCACAACAACACCGCCACTGATGTAGGCGCCTTTTACGGAGTCATAGGCTAAAGCTTGCCCGCTATCGTAATCATAGTTTCGGGCAAATTCCACAAGCCCCGTGAGCCCCGGATATGTGTGCGCGCCGTTGATACCCGATTCAATCAAATTATCTCGTATTCGGAGATTTGCAACAGACTTGCTAGAGCCGATGGCGTAATAGCCATTAATTGCTTTCATTCCATAAAATATATTTCGCTCAATTAAGACTTCAGAAATTGGGTTTAAACCTTCGATAAATAAAATGGCCGAAAAACCTTGAATACGATTTACACCGTCTGTTTGGTCAAAGAGATTATCACGAAATATTGAAGATCCCCCCATAGGGTGGCTTGATTCACCATGAGTTCCAACAGGCCCATCAACGGGAGCCGCTCCCCACCAGTTATGCTCAGCAATGAGTCGTCCACCAAAAGTTGTTATGGAGGCTGCCATTCTGGAGTTATAAATATGACTATACGTAAGAGTTCCAACAGCATTGTTGGTCACATGAATTAATCCACCGAATCGGTCGTCCCCATCCGTTCCATCGAGAATTGAGTGATCAATGAGCGCACTCGTTCCGGCAATATTGCTTTGACCAATATAGATGGGATAGCCAACAGCGACGTGACCAAATTTGGAATTTGTTATGACCACATTAGGAGCATCTATATGGACTGCACGGCGACTTGCAAAAAAATCCCAGCCATCCAAACTGACGGTACATCTGATGTAAACGTAAGAATTATCGTAGGTGGCACATGCAGGAAGCGCATCTTGCCCGACGATTTTTAGAGGTGTCGACTTTGGCCCTACCGCACCTGGAAGTTTTAAATCCCAAACACTGGGAGCCCAACTTTGATTTGCAACTGAGCCTGGATAGCCAGCAAAAGCTTGGTTCAAAGTTACCAAAATGATTGTGGATAATAAAATTTGAATAAGCTTCATAGACATTCCCCCGAACGATTTCGATTAGAATACTTTGAACATGAGCTCTTTTCTTATGTTTTATTTAAATGGCTCAGCATGAATCATAGATGCTCCATGATCTGACAAAATGTGTCCTTTTTTGAGATGCTCGCCTTTGTATCCTATCGAAAGATAATCAAACTTATCTTCTAGACCAAAGTTTCCGATATGTTTATATCTGGGGGCTTTATGAATAAAAGAATCATGATTTTTATTGGTCTGCTGTTTCTGATGGTTTTTCATCAAAACTGTGCGGAATTAAAAACTGTTAAAGGCATCTCATCCAGTGCCGAGTCTAACTCAACAGATCCAGGTGCCACTGGCGGAGAAACCACCTCTGGATCAACAACTGGTGGCTCATCGTCAGATTCGACAAATGGCGGAACTACCGGAGGCGGCAGCACTGCGGGCGGTTCAATCAGTGGTGGTAGCACTGTGGGCGGTTCAACGAGTGGCGGCGGAACTGCTAACATTTTTCCTGCGAGTTTCAATTTTAATTTCCGTCGAGGTGATACGATTGTTATGCCTTTGACAGCCTTGATGCCGCTCCCCAAAGACATGACTGGCGAGTTCACTGTCATGTCTATTGTCGGACCAGATATTTATCGCCTACGAAAATATTTAGGCAACTCCATCGACATTGGAACTAAAATCCCGGTCAACGCCAAGCAAGGGGATACTCAAATCACCCTTGCCATCAATCATGTCGCAACAGAACTTTTGCGAGAAAAAACAACCATCACATTATCTTCGCAAAGTTCTCCTGATATCTTGCCTCAATCTATCACCTTGGTCATTGAACCTAAAGATACCGACATTGTTGAAGCTCGACAGTACCCATGGTATGGGACTGTAACCTTTACGCGCACCTACGACGGTAAATTTTTTCAATCCACCGGTCCTGCTGTCAACCTGGCCACCTTGGGAAAGTTAAAAATAGCACCCTGCTATCACTCTCACTTTGCACAAGAACTTGCTGATGGGCGCACTTATATAGTTCGGCCTGAATATATCTCTCCACTACTCAATTTGAACGGTGGCCAATACGTGAATGACCGAATCTATTTTCTCAACGGTGGAGGGGGAGCGACTGTCGCAATTGCTAGTAATAAAAATAGTTTTTACTTTGGCAGTGCTTACCCACGAAACACTCAAAATCTTATTGGGCAGCACAGCTACCCGTCGCCGGTGGGATCTATTGAAGAAGTGCATGTCAGCTATCTCAACAATGTAAATCGATTGTTTTTTTTGACGACAACCGGCAAAGTGCATTCGGTTAATTATGCAGCACCTGCAACTACAAATGGACCCTTTCGATTTACGGCACCTACTGAAATTAATTTTGGCGGACCTGTTTTAAGAGGTGTTCCAAATCTTTGGCTTGGACATGAAGTGGCGTTTATTACGAGTAGCAATAAAATCTATTTGCAAAGCATGGATTCACTATCCCCATCAACGAGAGTCATTGATTTAAGCAGTGAGACAGCAAATATCGAAGAGGTTGTCTACGCGTCTCAATATTTGTATGTACGACTTGCGAATGGCAAAAGATACAACTACATATTAAACCCGAACACTGGTGTTCTTACTCGCTATGATAGCAAGCAAAATCCAGATCATATTATTTACGCACACTCGTCGACGATCCGACTCCTCAATCCACTCACTGGGTCCATCTACACTGCCCCAACCCAGTAAGTTTTGATTTTTTTAGAGGCGCGTCCTTGCATCTAGTGACAAAATAAATAATATTCGAGTACAGATGCTCAAAAAAACTCTAGATGCATTTTTAGTTTCCCTCGGCTGGAATGATTTTTTTCAGACCAGCTACGATGAAAACCCTGAACCCGGTGGATTTCCTGGCCGTGTTATCAGTCAGGGAAAGGGCCACTACCATGTGCAAATAGGAGCACAGGCTGTGCTCGAGGCGGGCATTACAAGCGGACTCCGTCAAACAGCTGCAACCGCCATCGACTTACCAGGCGTGGGTGATTGGGTGGCCATGACAGGAGAGCAAGGTACTACCAAAGCCAATATTCATCGTGTGTTGCAAAGAAAAAGTGTGCTGCAAAGAAAACGTGCGGGATCGTCGCAAGAGACCCAGCTCATCGTCACCAATGTTGATTTTGCATTTATAGTGACTTCGCTCAACGAAGACTTCGATCTTCAACGGTTGGGTCGCTACCTAGCACTATGCAAAGATTCAGGAGCCAAACCCATTTTTCTACTCACTAAAACAGACCTTTGCGAAAATCCTGAGGATTTTGCCCAACAGCTGCAAAAGGATTTTGGCACTTTAGACACTTTTAACATCTCGCAAAAAAATATCGCCTCCATGGAGCAGTTACACATTTTTTTTGTGCCGGGCATGACATCGGTTTTATTGGGCTCGTCGGGCGTAGGAAAATCAACCTTGACCAATTTTCTTTTGGGACGGGAATTTCAAAAAACTCAAGACCTAAGTGGTGAGGAAAAAGGTCGCCACACAACCACCTCCCGGAACCTCTTTGTCACGCGCTGGGGCGGGCTTGTGATCGACACTCCCGGGATGCAGGAAATTTCCATGTTGAATTCTACGGAGGGAACGCACAAAAAATTTCCCGACATCGAAGAACTGATGCTTCGCTGCAAGTTCACCAACTGCCGCCACGGCAATGACCCCGGCTGTGCGATTTCTGCGAGTCTTAAAAAAGGCATTCTTCTTCAAGACCGTTGGAACGACTTTCTTCGACTTGGATCTAAAACAAAAAATTAACTACAAAGGAAACGAACATGAAACAACTTGGTGTCGCGATGGTTTTGATTTTTACTTTCCAGTTTACTTTTGCAGCTTCGGAACTGGAGATGGAAAAAACTGAATCGCAAAAATTTATCGACAAAGAGGCAAAAATTGGAAAGACAGAACAAATGCTGTCTGGGGTTCTCTATCGCCCCATCAAGGTTGGAAAGGGCGCAAATCCCTCCTCCACAGACACTGTGACCGTTGATTACAAAGGAACCTTGCGCACAGGTAAGGTTTTTGACGCCTCCCCAAAGGGAAAGCCTGTTTCATTCCCACTCAACGGAGTTATTCCTTGCTGGACCGAAGCTATCAAACGAATGCAGGTCGGTGGCTCTGCTGTCATCGTATGCCCCTCGCATACAGCCTACGGAGATAGCGGCACTGGCAGTGATATCAAAGGGGGCGCGGCTTTAAAATTTGAAGTGACCCTCCACAAAATCGCTGCTTTTTGAAAAGAGCATAAAAAATCGATTTGTGTGCATATCTACACAATTTTTTGTTTAAACCAGCAAGAATCTATGGGATTCCGTTGATATAAGTTGGGTCATGCACAGAACAACTCTTCTCAAAGGAAGCCCCATGGAACAAAAAAATAGCGAAGCAACCAGAACCAACTACGAATCCAATCAGCGCAAAGAATTTATTTCACGAGGTCTTTCACAGAAAAACTCCGATTCCACCAACGACATCACTGAAGGCGCGACTACAAAAGCCATTGAGCAGCAAACAGCTAAAATACCATCAGGCGTTTACCTAGCGTTGGCTTTGGGATCCATTGCCATATCAGCCTACCTCGCTGCCACGTCCAAAGAAAAAGGCACAGCCAATTTCGTTGGGCAATGGGCCCCCACATTTTTAATGCTCGGAATTTACAATAAAATTGTGAAAACCCAAGGTTCCGATAGCGAAACACCAGCTTAACAAATCACTTCCTCCCCCCAGGAAGAACCCCAAGGGCATCAGATGTTAAAGTCTGGTGCCCTCCCCCCCTTAAAACTAACAAAAGTTGAATAATACCAGACTTGTTATCGTTTTATCGTTCAAAAATCCCTTACGATTATTTCCAGCTGGTTATGAAAAAGTCCAACGGTGCGCGGTTACGAAATATATAAGCGGCTGATCTGCGGAAAATTAGGAACTATTCCCATCGGTGTAGACACCGACAACCCCCCAGGCACTCCTACGGATTGCAAACCTGTGCGTTACAGAATGCGAAAGCAAGTGACCTGTGCCACACGCCACCTCTTTCAACACCTCGGCGGACGACCAGATACAACCGCGGATCGCTTCACCTTGGCATCACTGAGTGTACAATATCAGGAGTCACCGCAATTAAAAAATATTCTTATCGCCATTATAAAATCACCCGCGATTACTTATAGGATGTCAGAGTAAATGAGCAGAACACCCTTATCTCGGAGAACAGTTCTTAGAGGTGCTGGTGGCTATTTTATCGCTCTGCCGTTTCTTGAGTCCATGTTGGCCCCTCTTGCCAACGCGCAGACGGTTTCAACTAAAAGGTTCGTAAGTTCCTTCGCCGGCACCATTGTCGGAGGCGACGACATCAGTGGCTTCGCCTCCCCCACCTGGTTGGGCGACCCCGCGGGCTGTGCGAAACCATGTTTCAGTGATTTCCAATCTCAACATTCCCACTTACAACTCGGAGGTCCCGTTTCCTCAGCTCCCACACCCATCGATCGAAAAAAGAGTGTTTTAGATTTGATGCTCGCTGATGCAAATCGTTTATCGGCCTCGGTTAGCGGAAAAGATAAAATTCGACTCGAACAGCATTTTGACGAAATCAGAGCCATTGAGCGATCACTGCAAAATACGACAGGAGGCGGAAGGCCGACAGGCTCCTGCATGGAGCCTACTGACCCAGGGGCCGATCCCGTACTTGGTGCCAACGCCTTTGTCGGTTGGTCCAACGAAACTCAACGCGGAAACGTTATGGCGGATATGATCGCCTATGCGTTTGCCTGCGACCTCACGCGCGTTGTGTCTTGGCTGCTCACCTTCGATCAGGTTTTTCTTCGCAATGCCTTAAATAATTTAACCGACATGCACGATGACTCCCACGATCAATCCAATCGCAAAGTGCAAATCGCAGCGAGTACAAATTGGCATGCGAGTTTGTTTGCACGACTGGTTGATAATTTAAGTCGTATGCCCGAAGGCTCTGGGACCGTGCTTGATAATACTTTTTTATCATTGGTTTTTGCCGAATCAAAAACTGCTCACGGTCGAACGAACATGCGCCACGTCGTCGCCGGCAGAGGTTTGTATATAAAGCTTGGTCAACACATCGATGGCGGTGGCGATCACCCCGGAAAAATCCAAATCACTGGCCTGCAGTCGGTGGGTGTTGCATCCAACAAGCTCAACGAGCTCACAGGCGCCTTAACTCCACTTCTCAAGTAGAAAACCTCGCACAAGACGATGATGTTATCTGTCTTCAAATGCGACAAAACCATAAATACCAATGAGACACTTAAATCGTACAAACACTTTTCAGTGTCTTAAAGTTATTCAGGACCCCTGTCAGATTCTCAGTCTGAGGCGAGCTAACCCCTTGAATATTCATGCACAATTTGAAAAAAAATGGAGCTTTTTTTGCATGCTATTAATATGTACCGTTAGGGGAGAGACATGAGTAAATCATTTCGATACACCTTCATATTCTTCGCAACCAGCGCCGTTTTGATCTTTCAAGCATGTGGTAAACCATTGCATTCTTCGTCGTCTTCGACCAGTGGTTCTCTGAGCACTCCAACGGCGACTGCTTTTTTTAAATGTGCACCGGCTTCCGTCGTTGGCGAATCACAGATACAACGTCTTACAAAAAAAGAATATTTAAATACTTTGTCGGACCTCATGGCGCCTATCGGTACCGCAGAAAAAACAGCTTTAACACAAGCGATTCAATCCTCTGCAGCGCTGCTCCCCGAAGATAACGTCGGCCAGTACGAACGCTTTGATTCACGCATTTCGATGAATCATATTAAAACTCAATATGACATCGCTTACGTGTTTGCAAAAAGAGTGATCCTCGCCGCCAACAGGAGCGCTTTTTTTGGCAGCTGCATGAATACAACTCCGCCAACTGCAACTTGTGTAAGAACTTTTATTTCACAGTTTGGTTTAAAAACTTATAGACGACCATTACAGCAATTAGAAGTCGACGACATGTACACTTTTTATGTTGGGCGCGGCACCACAGGCCTCGCTGATCTCGTGGCGCGTTTTTTGGTTCATCCGCGATTCTTGTACCACGTAGAGACAGATGGCATTGAGTACTCACCTAAAGAGCTCAAGCTTACACCCTATGAAATTGCCTCACGACTTTCTTACTTGTATTTACAAAGCATGCCAAACACCTTGCTTTTTACAGCGGCAGCCAACGGACAGCTCAGCACCATCAGTGGCGTACAATCTGTCATCGATCAGCTGTTCACAGCAGAAGAAGCTCGCATCCGCACTACCATCGAATTTTATACCTCGGAGTGGTTGGAATTTAAATTTAAGCCGGGCTTTGCGAACAATGTCAAAATTCAAGCCTTAGCAAACGTTGTCGGTCTGAGCGGCACGCCAGATAATAACTTACGCAGTGCCATGCTCAAAGAACTTCAGGAAATAGTTTCTTACTACACTTGGGATCAGCCTGACGGAAACTTTTCCGACCTGATGAATGGTGATGTCTCTATTGTGCGGGATGCTCGTCTTGCAGGAATCTACGGAGTTCCCACATGGACTCCGGGACAGCCACCCAACAGACTTCCTAGTAGCGAACGATCGGGACTCTTTACTCGCGCTGGGAGTATATTCTCGGGGACTGAAAAAACATCCCCCATCCATTACGGCGTTAATATTATTCGCAAGGTGCTTTGCGATGACATCCCGAATCCGTCGCAAGCCGTTATTGACGATGCCCTTCGCGATCCAACCATCGACTATGTAAATAAAACGCAAAGGGAAATCGTTCACGATATGACGGCTTCGAGTAAATGTATGACGTGTCATAAGGTGATAAACCCCTACGGTTTTGCGGCCGAGTCCTATGACTCCCTTGGTGGCTATCGAAAAAACTTTATGGAGTACAAGTTCGATTCCGGTGGCAACGTTATAAATACTCTGACAACAAATTCCACGACCGATGTTTCGATCAATAATAGAGTGGTCACGGTGAATAATGCCGTGCAAATGAATGCGGAGATAAGCAATTCCGGCAAAGCTCACGCTTGCTTTGTTCGAAATTTCTACCGATTTGCTCAGCGCCGCGCAGAGAATGACGCCACTGACGGCTGTGGAATGCAACGGGTTTATACAGATCTTACTCGCCCTGGCGGCAGCCTAAAGTCCATGTTTAAAGCCATGGGTTCAGATATGAGTTTTTTAAACCGAAAAGTGGGACAGTAGGAAGTATTATGAAATACAATCGCACGACACGACGACTCTTTCTCCAAGGCAGCGGGCAGGCTCTTTTAGCACTACCTATTTTAACGTCACTGCTGCCTCGATATGCTAGAGCGCAAGCCACGCAGATTGCGCCACGCTACTATGGATTGTTTCTGCCCTACGGACCGGTACAGGACAACTGGCATCCTTCAGCAACAGGGATGACACGAACACAAATTTTCCCAGCCTACTCAACTCTACCTATTTATGAAATTGCCGCAAAAAACTTAACCGCATCGGCTACTGGTGTTTCGTATTTGTTTGATCAGAAGTTCAACGCGTTTCTCAACAAAATGACTTTTCTTAAAGGCTTAGACACGAGGATTTCAGGCCACCATTACGGCGGAGCTGTTCTTGGAAATATCTGGGCCATTCGCCCTGGCGATTATCCAGAGTTTATGTCTATGCCCACCATTGATCACATCATGGCCTATGCACCTAATTTTTATCCTAATGGAGGCACAGGCTTTGTCCCGCAAATCGTAGCGGGAATCAATAGCAGCATGAACTCTGGCGAAGGCTTTTCCTATGGGTTCTCCAACCCGAAATCTCGCAATGGCCCTGTTGTACACATGGACAGTATTTATCAACACAATCCAAAAACTTTATTTGATTCCGTCTTTGCGGGCTTCCAGCCAAAGCCAACAACCGTCACCAGCACACCGATTGTTGACTCGGTACTCAGTGACTTTAAAAAAATCCGTGATGGTCGCGCCATCAGCAGCGAGGACAAACTCGCACTACAAACCCATGTGGACTTGTTAGCGCAACTGGAACAATCTCTAACCACCACCACAACCCTCAGTTGCACGTTGCCAAACGCACCCGCAAGCCTTCCCGGCACGCAACCCTATCAAGGTCCCACAAATGCGAAGCTGCAAGTTCAACTCATCAACGACGTTATCTTTGCGGCGTTTCGTTGCCAGATCACCCGTGTTGCAAGTTTTAATCTGCATGTTCAGCACTACTCTAAAACGCATATCCACGAAAAGGATGCAGATTTTGGTACTCTTAGAGGCAATCAAAAGTGGAATACAGACAATGCCATTTTTGATATCGTGCAAAAACTTGATTCATTTGTCGAAGCCAATGGCAAAACGATGTTGGACAATTCGATTGT
>JAYUKO010000217.1:0-3456 GCA_043764415.1 Bdellovibrionales bacterium
CGCCAGTATCTGATAGAAGCCCCGCATTTGAGTTTTTTCCCGGGACTTTTTATTGTTCTTTTGGTTTTAGGTTTTAACCTACTTGGCGATGGGCTGCGCGAAACGCTGGATCCCAAAAAGTAAGAGTTTAGGGCCTCATTTTAACCAAGCTTCCATTGCTTTGACCCCCACTGATTGTTACACTAGCAGGCGACAACAGCAGGAGCTTTGTGTGGTAGAAAAAATTGGCCAACAGTTTATTATTGGAATCCAGGGCCCAAAACTGCTCGAAGAAGAAAAAGAGTTTATTACCAAATACAACATTGGTGGCGTGGTCCTCTTCGCCCGCAATTTAGAATCTCCCGAACAAATTCACGAGCTCACCACCGAACTGCACAGTCTTCGTTTAAAAACGCGCGACAAAACCCCCATGTTTGTTTCTATTGATATGGAAGGTGGACGCGTTCATCGCCTCAAGGCACCGTTCACCCAGTGGCCTGCTCTGTCTAAAATTGGCCAGATTGGATCTTCAACCTTGGCTTTTCGTTTTGCTTTGCAAATGGGCGAAGAACTGCGCGCTTTTGGTTTCAATCTGGACTATGCACCCTGCTTAGATATTTTAACCAACCCAAAAAACGAAGTGATCGGCGATCGGTCGCTGAGCTCCGACCCAGAGGTTGTCACTCAACTTTCAACGGCCTTAGTTCGCGGTTACATCAAAGCCAATGTCATTCCCTGTGTAAAACATTTTCCTGGCCATGGCTCGGTAGAGGTGGACAGTCACTTTGAGCTGCCAATTTCTAACGATACTTTAAAGATGCTCGATGAAAACCAAAGCATGACGCCCTTTAAAAAAGTTTTTCGCTCGCGCTGTGAACTTGCAATGACCGCGCATATTCATTTTAAAAAGATTGATCCCGAGTGGCCCGTCACCCTCTCACCAACTTTCTTACAGCAGATCATGCGTGATGTGCTTCGTTATCGTGGTTTAATCATAACCGACGATCTCGATATGAAGGCCCTTGCTAAATATTACCCAAAGGACGTAATCCCGGTGCAGGCTCTGTTAGCTGGCGCCAATATTTTGCTCTACTGCAATGATTTTAAATCTCCCGTCACAGCAATGAACTCCGTGGCCAAAGCCATCAAAGACAAACGCCTGCCGATTCCGCTCATCGAAAAAAACTTTTCCGAAATTATGGCCTTTAAACGCAAACATCTTTCAGGCCCAGTTGAACCTTTTCCACTCAAGAAGGCCTTGGAAATTATCAACCGCCCCGAGCACAAAGAATTCGCTGCCGCTGTGGCCTCTGGCGATGTGAGTAAGTTTTTACAAGCCGAAGAAGAAGCGGATTAGATTCACAATCGCCTTTGGACGCGAAGGCCTTCGATAATCTCTTAACGACAGTATCCAGAACTAGACAATGACAACGACCACAGCTAAAAAACGCTGTGGTTAAATTATTCTTGCTTTTAACATTCATCTATTCTTGGGCGCAGGCTGAAGAGGGGTCCAAAGAGCTCCCGCGCCAGTACATCACAGATTCACCGTGGGTTGAGGAGTTCTCCGATCGCACAACCCATGCCCCATTTCAAAAGCTCACGCCACAACCGTTGCAAATCACGTCTCCCAATTTCGAAACTTTATTTCAAGGATCCACCGCAGTACAATCTCGCACACAAGGTTCGCCCGCCACATCCATTCGCGGCTCTTCGCAAGCCGCCCGCGTTCTGTATTTGCTCAACAACATCCCCCTGAATTTTCTCGACGGGTTTGGTGGCTCGTCGCAGTTTGTGCCCACCGAAATTCTTCGCCAGATCAATATCTTCGAAGGACCCACCTCTGCACTTTACGGTGCTAATGCCCTGGGGGGCTCCATTCACTTCGTTGCCGATCAGAGAAAAAACTCTCTCGTAAGAATTGGCCTTAGCGACACCGACACCAGTTACGCGGAAGGTGGACCCGTATCTACATCCAATGTCGCTTTGGTCACACCTCTTTTATCTTCGGAAAAAGATCACATTCAGTTCAGCGCCTTTGCCGAACACGACCGCGGCGACTTTCCGTACACAACCGCATCGGGCGCAAAAAATCGTCGAGCACAAAACGACCAGCAACTGCAGCGATTCACTGTCCTTGGTAACCATCGACGCGATCGCTGGAAGTGGTCCCACCTCCTGTTGTATTCTGATCTAAGGAAAACCTCGCCAGGCTCGCTGATTCTGCCACTCAAAACCGATCAAAAATCAAAAGCACTTTTGGCAGGAGTCACCTCTGAATATAAAGCCTCGTCCGAGTCCCTTTGGATTTCTCGCATCAGTTATGCAGGCTTGCACTCGGACTTCCTCGACACAACAACCTCCTCCACATCCAACTCGGATAAACTTTGGCTCAGCCAAGCCTATTCCTGGGAGATTTTTTCGGACGTGCTGTCGCAAACGATTTTTGATTTGAATCACAACCTTTACAAAGCCAGTTTTGCGCGCAACGAACGGTTTGAACGCACCGAGCCCGAACTCGCGCAGTCGTTGACCATCCCGGTTTTTAAATCGGCGTTTTTAGAACCTTCGGTTCGACATCTTTTTAAATACAAAGAAACACTCTTCCAAATCAACGCTCCCGTGCATTTTGAACATGGGCGAGTGTGGTTTTTGTACTCCGAGGGATTTCGCCCGCCCTCGCTGACAGATCTCTATGCGCAAACCAGTTATTTTGTAGGGAACACAAACCTAAAACCCGAATACTCCAGGCAATACGAAGTGGGCCAGTCCTGGAGTGTGGACGCCCTCGAAGTTTCTTCGTCGCTGTTTCTTTTGAAGTACAAAGATCTTTTGCAGGGCTCTGTTTTGCCAACCAGTGAGTTTACAAAAATCAATGTGGGCCAAGCACAAACCTATGGCATGAGCGCCAAGGCGCAAATCAACCAACCCAAATGGACAAGCCAGCTGAGCCACACTTATATGCTGGGCCGGGAACTCCCGTCGCGAACTCCGCTAAGGTTTTCGCCCGAACATCAGACTTTTTTTAGTTTAAATTATTTGCTCAGCACAAAATGCTCGCTCACTTTGCAGCAAACACTCTGGAGTTCGATTTGGGATTTGGATTTTATCAATAATCGCAACACACGCTTACCGGCTTGGTCGAGCACGGACATTTTACTTTCGCAAAAAATCAACAAGCTCTCTTCGTTGCAATTGGGAATTTACAATTTGTTTAACCAAAGACGAGAAATGACGTTTAGCTACCCAGAACCACAGCGACGTGCAGCCCTGGCCTTAGAAATGACTTTTTAATTATTGATCGCCGAAAAGTTCCGCTTCCGACTCAGTCGTGCCCTGATTGCGGTTCTTCGCTTTGCGCTTTTTGCCTTTTGTAGACAGTTTTTTATTGCGGATTTTTTTAGTTCTATGTGTCGCTGAAGCCATTACGATCTCCTATGTGTGATGCAATGAGCTATCAAAAGTCGAACCACATGT
>JAYUKO010000218.1:0-1013 GCA_043764415.1 Bdellovibrionales bacterium
TTCAAAGGCTTGCCGATCATCATCCATGAGGACTTGAGCTATCAGCTCTGCATCTGTCGACATACTACACCCGTCTGTTTAATTTATTAAGGTGTCTTAGTTTCGTTTGTCGTAGCGGCAGTGGTGTCCGTTGCTTTGTGTTTTTGCATCATTTGCGAAGTGTAAATGTGAAACGCGCCCATCATGATAAACAAAAACCCAATGGCGTAGGCAATATTTCCATTAGAGATCAGTGTCATCATTCCGGCGATGCCAATTCCCCAAAAAATATACTTCACACCCTGCATGGTATTCGCGTCGTAGGGAGTTTGGCCCGCAGATGGTATTTTCGAGCTTCCAACGGTGGCATTCATGTTGGCCAAAAGTTCTGGCGGAATGGGCTGTCCACTTTGAGCGAGCGCTTTGATCGTGTCCAAATAGTCGCGACGAGTTCGTGATTTTGCGTAAACGTAATACCCCGCAAAACCAAAGGCGCTTAAAAACAAAACGATGGGAACGAGCACATCCTCTAAAACATCGGCCCACTCGCTGGTTTTATTGAGATTTTTAAAACTGGAAACAACCGTGGCCACATCGTCGCCATCTTCGTCTTCATCAGATTTTACTTCGCTAATCTGAATTCCATTTTTATCAATCTTGATCATCCCTTTTTCGTCGTTGATCTTAAATTTGAACTGCTTCGATCCCATATTTTTAAGGACCATTTTGTCATCGTCAGCATCTTCAACGGCAGAATCGCGAGCTGTCGGAGGCGAAGGAGGTGTCGGAGGCGTGGGGACAGAACTTGCATCCGCGGCCGTAGTTTCAACAACCACCTTCTGCACCTTCTCTTCGGCCAGTGCCGGCTTTGCCAACAAAAGCAGCACGAAATAAACATGCATAAAGGCCACAAATCCAAAACCCATAAAAGCAGTCACATTTTTAATCATTTGAGTCATTTTACCCCTCCAACAGAGTGTTTCTTTACCTGTTAGATGCAGGAAATACGAAAACGGATTTAAAAATCCGAAAAA
>JAYUKO010000219.1:0-12043 GCA_043764415.1 Bdellovibrionales bacterium
GGTTTAATCTTAGACCAAATGGGATATTTTTAGACTAAACTCACCTTTTTAACATTTCTAAATTTGTTGCATAAAAAAAGCCGTTCAAAACTGAACGGCTTTTTATAGTTTTTAAATTATTCTTTTTTATTGTTTAATTAAAGTAACATGACCAACGTAATTTTTCTTATTGTTAAGTAAGTCCATTACCATGATTTTATAAATGTAAACTCCGTCTTGTGCAATTACATCACTTCCTTTTACTTTTCCATCCCATCCTTTTCTAAATGTAGTTGAACTAAAGATTAACTCACCCCAACGATCAAATATCTCCATTTTGTAAGTATCTTCATTTAAACCGTATCCATAAGGCATAAAGATATCGTTACGTCCATTTCCATCTGGTGTAAATGCATTTGGATACGGTTTAAATGAAGATACTTACAAAATGGAGATATTTGATCGTTGGGAGTTGCAACAGGCCCAGTAAAAGACATAGACTTATGTTATGTCTTTTTTGTCGACTTTCTATTCTCGTTTTTTAACCGCAGGAGTCGTTCTCTTTTGCTCCTGCTCGTCGCATCCGAAACTTGCTCCAGAAACCGCGGACCTGGTCGACTATACCAAAGCGAAGCTCCTCACAAACACGGAACTCGAGAAGGCCTGTGAACTTTACACCTCCCTCGCTACCCGCGAAAAGTTTATTTTGAAAGACGCCGCCTACGTTCGCTCTCTTCAGACGTGTGTTGTCACTGAAACCACGGATTGGTCAAAACCTGTGCCGGTATGGCTCGAGAAAGAAAAACAACTCACGCACTACAACAATTTAAAAACCGATCTTGAACGCGCTCTATTTGTGGAAAAAAATTCTACTTATTTTTCGTCACCCGATAAAATTCAAAGTTACCAAAAAGGAATCGCCAGTCCTGATCTCAAAGATAACGACAAAAGTATTTTAAAAATAGCTCTGTACAATCTTGCGCCGAGGTTTATGGAAAAACCCACCATCAAAGATCAGTTTCGCATTGTAAAAGACTACCGCTCTGTGCGCCAATTTGATAAGGCCAAAAGCTACCTTAAGAAGATCATCGACAATCCCAAAGTGACTATCGACGAAAAGTGGACTGCCTACAAAGAGGCCTTCCTCACCGACCGCCTCCTCAAAGGGTCTAAAACAGAACAATATATCCAAGCCGCAAAAAAATGGGCGCAGTTTTTAAAACCCGAGATGCTCTCCTCGCCAGCGTTTATGCAGTGGTACCTCGAAGCGCAAATAAATTACGCTCGTGTTTTATGGACCGAGCGCGGAACAGAACCAGCCCTTCCCGTTCTGGATGCCACAGAAAAAGTGTTAAAAGGCAAAATTAGTTTGCACGATATTTATTGGTTGCGCGCACGCATGTTCGAAGAAAAAAAGCTGCATTCCCTTTCTGTTGGCGAGCTAGAAAAAGCGCTTCTCGAAAAATCCACCCTGTGGCGCGACCGCGAAAAAATATTATGGACCCTCGCGTGGTCGTATTTTAAAGAAAAAAAATTCGTCGAAGCAGAAAAGCATTTAAATACCATGATCGAAAACGCTGAGACCACGCCATTTGGCAAATTTAAATATTTGTACTGGCGTGCCGAGGCCGAAAATCGCAGGGGTGCCACAGAAGTTGCACAAAAAACGTGGCAGCAGATCTGCGATGAAGATATGTTTGGCTACTACAGCCTCATTTCCCACTACCAATTGCAAAAACCTTTAAAAAGTTACGTGGTCCCCGACTTTAAACCGCAAACCGTTTTACCCTCGGAAGACGAAAAGATCTTTGATGCCCTTCAACAGGTGGACGAAATCGATCTTGCGACGCGGCTGCTGGCCATGAACAGTCCCGATGCCGGAAAGCTTAAAACTATGGACGCGCAAAAGGTTTCAAGCCTCTTCGCGCTTTATGCAAAGATAAAAGACTACAGATATATTTTTTCGGTTTTTAACCAGTTGCCCTATCCCTTGCAAAAAGACGTATTCTCGCAGATCCCGCGCATTCTGTTTCCCGAAGTTTATGTGACCGAAATGAAGGATGCTTTTGATAAAACCGGCGTCGAGCAGGAACTGGTATATTCCATCATGCGCCAGGAATCGTCCTTCAATCCAGAGGCGCGAAGCCCCATGGATGCATTTGGCCTTTTACAAATCTTGCCAGAAGTGGCCCGTCGAGTGGCGCGGGAAATCAAAGTTCCCTTTAACAACTACGAAGATCTGTACGACGAGAGCAAAAATATTTTGCTCGGTTCGCAACTTCTAAAAAAACAAATGAAGTCGTTTGATAACAAATTTAGCCTTTACGTCGCCTCCTACAATGCCTCCTCGTCGGCTGTGCGAAACTGGCACAAGCGCTCTGTGGAAAACCAAAACGACGACATTATGTTTATCGAGGATATTCCTTACGAGGAAACCAAGGCCTACGTAAAGCTCGTTATGCGTAATTTTATCATCTATAAAAAGCTCAAGTATGGAGATGAATATAAAAACTTCCCGCGCGAGCTTTTAAATATCAATTAACTGCCGAATCATTTATCTTCGCCGCCATGAATATGATGAATGCCCTGGCCTGCTTTTCGCTGTTTGCGTTCGTTAAAACGCCACCAAAACCAGCACCAGTGCAGCTCGAAAACCTAACGTTCAATGAGGCGGCTCAACAGCTGATTCCCCCCACATTCTCACAGTTGCTGCAGCATTTAAGATCCATCGGAACGAAAACATTACCCCATCAGGTTAAAAAACCCTTGGATCTCCGCAAAGAAGTTTTAAAAGTTCGCGACTACTTGGATATTTTTGCGTACGCTATGCCCGAGGCAAAAATCAACAAGAAGGACGCCTTCGAACGCCTTCGACAGGATCTCGACGAGGGCTATGCCGTTTTGGGATCCTATAAAGACCTTTTTGATGTGCAGGGGACCTCGGCACAACATGTCGATTATGATAAGCACGACGTAAAGAAGAGAAAAGCGGCTCTCTTAAAATGGCGGGATGGATTTTTAGCCCGCCAAAATCAATATGTAGCCTATTTAAGTTTTATTGAGAGCAGCAATCTTGTAAAGCGCGACAGAGATGATCTGTCTTCGTTCTATTGGGGCGCGACCGAACTTCGCCCTCTTATACAACTCTCAGCTCATGACAATCTCAATCTACTTCTTAAAGATCTGCTTTTGCACGCCATTGAAGAGTGGCCTCTGGTGCGGCAGCTTAAAAACCCTGCACGGGATCCAAATAACATCGAAGTCTTCCATGATTTTCGTAAAAGGGTTCGTACCCTCGTAAAAGTGACAACCTATTTTCCAGAACTTGTGATTTGGAAATCCGAAGACGTGGCGTTTCTGCAGAAAATCACTCGCCGCTATGGTGTCATCAGCGATCAAGTGGCCAAAATCGTACTCCTTGAGGGTAAGGGGAAAGCCGCCAAGGTGAAGGAGCTCAAAGATGAAACCAAGAAACTTTGGGAAGACCTCCAGGCCTGGGAAGAAAAAAACAAGGTTGAAGACAAACTGGCGAGTTTGCTGGAATATTTTTAGTCTTTTTTCACTATCTTAATAAAATCCTGACATTTCAGCCCCCTGATTTGGTGCAAAATACTCGGATGCGTTTTTCACCTCTGCGAGCTTTAGCGATTATGACATTGATCGCAATCAGTCTATTTTTCGGCTTTTCAGCCAACGCGCTCCAGTGCCGTGAACTTTTTCCCGCAAAAAAACAAACCCTGTCTGCTGCTTACAACGAAGTTTATGGCGGCCAGACTCTGATCGGCAAAGAGTACGCCGTTTACAAAGCTCTTCGCGATGCCGGACTTAATCCCCTCGCAAAGCTCAAGTCCCTGAGCAAAAAAGAGCGACGCGCTTTAGCAGATTCTGTTCGCTCGGATCTCAAAGACGCCCTTCCCGCAGTGAGAGATCCCATGGGACGCATCTTTTTGCTCGATGGCCATCACACCATCCTCATGGCCGCTATCTTAGAGCCCAATACCAAACATTTGCGCATTAAAGTGGAGTTAGTTTACGATGCACTTGCCACCAACATTGCCTGGGACCCTTTTGTCGATCTTTCGATTCAGAACAATTGGTTTTACGCACCTACCGCAAAAATTATTCTCGAAAAACCGTTGCGCGTTCACGAACTCGCGGACAGCGTTGAGCGCTCGATGTTGGGTTTATTTTTTATCTCCATCGAAGACACCTTTAAAGTTCCTATGAAAGGTAAGCATTTTAATCCCTTCATTCAGTTTTATCTCGCTGATCTTATTCGCGCGGAGCAGATCTTTACTTTTTCACCGGATGTGAATTTTCATTCGGTGGTCGAGCTGCAAACCACGCTTCTGGGGAACCGAAATGTCATCGAGTTTTTAAAATCGCAACTGCGACCCGAAGCACCTGCTGAACTGAAAGCTTTTTTCCAAAACCTCTAATTCCGCATACGTCTCATTAGGAGACGCTTTTTACCGATGTCTAAACACTCAACAGCCCTCTAAAATCTGGCCACTTCCCAGGTGTGAATCAAGTCGAGACTCCAGGAAACTCAATAGCTTACTCGGATTTTCGACAGGCACCCGCTTTGCTCTACTAAGTAGGAAACGGGGGAACGCATGAAGCTTACAAATCTCTTAGTCTGCACAATGCTTATTATTAGCGGCGCAGGATGCATCGGCTACAGCTACTATAACAACGCTCACAAAGATCACAACAGTGCGCAGCTGCGTGCCCCTATGCAAGGTCACCGTCCAGCCGCCCTCGATTTAAAGCTGCCGTTTCTTGCAAAAAGTAATTCCGGCGAAAAAACCATGTTGCTCAATGATCCTGACATTTCAAAGAACTGGGGCCTGCAGGTCTCCGATGCTCTTAAGGCTCGTGGTATCACCGAGGGCAGCCGCAACATCGTTGTCGCCGTTGTCGACACAGGCATCGACGCCAACCATCGCGATTTAAAAAACAACCTTTGGGTGAATCCGGGTGAAAGCGGTTTGGATAAACTGGGACTCGACAAAGCCACTAACGGAATCGACGACGACCAAAACGGTTACAAAGACGACGTTCATGGTTGGAACTTTGTGAACAATTCAAATCGAATCGACGACAACCATGGCCATGGAACCCACATCGCGGGGATCATCGGCGCAGAAGGTGGCAATGGTTTTGGGATCACTGGGATCGCTTCCAAGGTGAGCCTCATGGTTCTTAAGTACTACGATCCTAAATCTCCCGGTAACAATTTGGAAAACACCATCAAGGCGTTTAACTATGCCACACAGATGCGCGCCAACATTATCAACTACTCGGGTGGCGGAACAGATTACAGTCAAAAAGAATATGAAGCGGTGAGAAAAGCCCGCAGCCAGGGGATTTTATTTGTTGCCGCCGCCGGAAACGAACGCAGCAATTCCGATCAACAAAAATACTATCCAGCCAATTACGACCTCGATAATATCATTTCGGTCACCGCTATCAATCCGCAGCTGCAGGTTCTTTCATCGAGTAACTATGGCGTGCACAGCGTGCATGTGGCTGCACCCGGCGAAGAAATTTATTCCACTCTTCCAGGTAACAGCTTCGGCACCCTCACCGGCACTTCACAAGCCACAGCGTTTGCAACTGGCCTCGCAGTTCTTATTAAAGCCAACAACCCAGAGTTTAGTTATCTGGCAGTGAAAGAGCACATTTTAAAAACTGGCGACGAATACCCATGGTTGCGAACTAAAACTGGGACTTCTAAAAAATTAAACATTTACAAAGCTTTAACATCCCTCGATCAGGGCATTGGCGCCTCTGGCGTTCTCGCGAGTAACTCCAGTGGCTTTCGCGATGGAAGTTTTTCGTCGGATCCACAGTCCATGCAAAACGATCCTAACATGGATCCAAACACCACGCGTTTTGTGGAATTTGGCAAGACGCTGATCAAATCCATGGGCGTTGAGAGACAAATTAATAATAACTAAACAGATCTATGCAGACGAAGCAGGCTCATCGCGCTCAATAAGCACGAAGCTGTTAAAAAAGCTCCCAGGGCAAAGAAAAATAATTTTTCTGTGGTAAGCGCCGAAATCAACATCAACACGCTTCCAGCGCAGGATCCTAAAATCAAAAACACGATCATTGTGCGAAAGAGGGCCAGGGCAAGCACCGGGGGCACCCACCCCTCAATAGGGCTCGTGGTTGGCAGCGATTCGCTGGCCAGCACAAGCGCCCGATTTTTCATCATTGTTGCAATGTCGTCATAGGCGTTAAGATCGAGGCGATTTTTATATTTTTTAACCGCAAAGGGCAAACTTTTGAGTCGCAAACACAGATGTAAAAACTGATCATGTAGTTTTTGATCGTAATAAACACTCTCAATCTTGATCCATGCTCTTTCGAGCTGAACACATTCTTCGACGGTGAGGTGATACAAACCGCCAATGGTGTGCTTCAGTTTTCGTTCGGTGCTGGCGCGGCGATAGTTTTCGAGAATAATTCCACAAGAAGCGCAATCGAGCGCTTTTGGCTGAAGTGTTTCGTAGCACGAAGGGCAATGATCGAGTACCAAGTCGTCGATGGAGTTCTCGGCGTTAGGATTCTGTTGGAACAACTTGTCTTTGTGATTCATGTGCATGATTTTCATTGGCACCCCTCCGTGGATCAGCTAGATTTGAGTTCATGGTTTCGTCCGTAAAACTTTTTCTCAAATCCTATACTCTTCCTATTCTAGCAGGATTCTTAGTCGGCACAACTTATATTCCGTTTCCACCATGGGCTTTGGGATTTTGTCTGGCCCCACTTTGGTTGTTTTGGACTCGCAATGCCGGCAGTTACAAAAAACTTTTTTGGAGTGGCTGGATTTGTCAGTTTATTTTAAATCTCATTGGGTTTCACTGGGTGGCCCGCACCTGCATTGAGTTTGGTGGTCTTCCTCCAGTACTGGGTTACCTCATCCTTCTGCTTTTTGCATCCGTGGCCCATCTCTACTACCCGCTGGCCGCTGTGCTATGGGGCTACTTACAATCCCGCGTCTCAAAGCGGGTGGCGTGGATTTTAATTCCTCTGGCTTTTGCAGTTTGTGAAAGCTTCTACCCCACCATCTTTTTTTGGCACCTGGGCTACCCCTGGCTATGGGCAGGGCTTCCTGGCTCTCAAATGGCGGAGTGGGTGGGCTTTTACGGTCTCAATATTTTAACTTTGTTAATAAATCTACTGGTCCTATTATTTTTGCTGCAAAAGAAAAAGCGCTACCTTTTCTTTGCGTTGCTCCTTTTTGCCGTACCCCAACTTATCGGCTACCAGCTCAAGCAGCGTTTTAAGGAAGGCGATAAAACTCTCACCGCCATCGTGGTACAGGCCAATATTGGCAACGCCATTAAGATGGAGCAAGACAAGGGACCGCGCTTTCACGAATTTATCCTGCGCAAGTTTTCCGAGCTCACGGCCCAAGGAGTGGAGCAATCGCCAGACGCTCAATTGATTATTTGGCCCGAGACCGCCTACCCGTCCTACATCACAAAAGCCATTCGCAAGGATTCGTACCAGCAGCGCCTGATACACTCCATCCAAAGCTTTGAGCGCCCGCTGCTCACCGGCGCCTACGAACAAGAGGGGCCTGCGGTTTACAACTCCATGGTGCTTTTTGACAAGCGCGGAAACTATCTGCAAAGCTACAAAAAAACCATGCTGCTCGCCTTTGGCGAATACTTTCCGGGCGCTTCGCTTTATCCAAAACTCAAAACCTGGTTTCCCATGGTGGCCGATTTTAGTTGGGGAACAGGACCCGAGGTTCTCAATACCGGTATGGAGCAATTCCCTATCCTCGGTGCGCAGATCTGTTACGAATCCCTTTTCGACTTCAACAGCCGAGTGCTCTTTGAAAAAAAGGCCCAGGTGATCATCAACGTGACCAATGATTCCTGGTTTGGGTATTCCTTCGAACCGTTTCAACATCTTTACATGACTCTGGCCCGGGCCATTGAATTTCGTATTCCTCTGATTCGCTCCACCAACACCGGAGTATCGGCGGCGGTCTCTGCACGAGGGGATATTTCCGAGTTCTCTCCGCGCCATCAAGAATGGGTGGGCCGCTTTACGGTGAATTACAAATCGACTCCCGAGCCAACGTTGTATTCGTACTACGCGGGACACTGGCCCAAGATTCTCGTCCTTTTGCTTTTGGCTTTTGTTTTAGGAGGTCGTGTTGCTCGAAAATCTTGATTGGCACAAAATTGTAAAACATCTTTCGTCCTATGCCACCAGTGCAGCCGCCCGCGACGTTTTACTGCAAACCGAACCCTTGGCTTCTGAAGATTTGGCCGTAGACAACTTTCGTATCATCGCCAATGCGCAATCCATGCTTTCCCACGGCGAGCGGCCGTTTATGGAAAGTTTAGATCTTTTTCACTCGTGGTATCACCGTTTGGAGAAGCAATCCCAATTAAAACCACTTGAACTCAAGGACATTCGACTTTTTTTAATCGAAGGCGACACGCTTCGACGAATTTTAAAAAACTCTCCCTCAAAATGGGGAGACTCTGTCCACAAACAAATGATGGATCTCAAGCCGCCTCTCTCGGCCATAGATCACTTGATCACTCCGCAGGCCGAAATTCGCGCTGACGCCAGCGAAACGCTGTACAATCTGTACAACGAAAAAAAATCGCAGATTCAAAAAATCCAGTCGTCTCTCAATGCCATCGTAAAGTCGAACAGCAACGACAATATTTTGCAGGACAAGTTCGTGACCAATCGCGAAGGTCGCTGGGTCATTCCAGTTAAAAGTGGTATGCGCCACGACATCTCGGGCATTATTCACGCCACGAGCACCACCAAACAAACCGTGTTTATGGAGCCACAGCAAGTGGTTCCTCTCAACAACGACCTCAAACGCATCGAAGCCGAGATCGAAGAAGAGATCGAACGACTTCTCAATGATATGTCGAAATACTTATTTTCTTTGATCGACGACATCATCAAAACAAAAGACCTGATGCTCGAGTGCGATCTGCGCTTGGCACAAGCCCAGTTTGCTACGACGTTGGCAGCAAAGCCTGTGCGTTTTAGCAATGCAGAAATACAGATCGATCTCGTGCGCCATCCTTTGATGGTCATCAACGGCGAAAAAGTGATTCCCAATTCAGTGCGCCTCAGCCAAAAAGATAGGATCCTTCTTCTTTCCGGTCCCAATGCTGGTGGAAAAACCGTATTGATGAAAAGCTTTGGTTTAGCCGCACAGATGGCCCGTTGTGGTTTGCCCGTCTGTGCCGATGAAAGTAGCTGCTTGCCATTTTTTAAAAATATTATTGTAGCCGTTGGCGATGCCCAGAGCGTGGACTCCCAGTTGAGCACCTTCGTAGGTCACCTCAAAACACTCAATGCGGCGTGTTCGCTTGCGGGCGCGCAGTCCCTGGTGCTTATTGATGAAATTTGCGGGTCCACAGATCCCGAAGAGGGCTCAGCCCTCGCTCGAGGATTTATTCATCACTACGCGCAAAGCGGAATTTACGGGATTATCACTTCGCACTTGGGCCCCTTAAAAACAGGTTGGACCGAGGACTCCGGCGTGATCAATGGCTCCATGGAATACAACCGAGAGACCGGCACTTCGACCTATCATTTTATTCGCGGCATTCCCGGGCAGTCGTTGGCGTTTAGCACCGCAAAACGCATCGGCATCCATCCCGACGTGTTTAGTTTTGCCCAGCAGTATCTAAGCCCCGAAACGAGAAAGCGCTTCGACACCTTGGATGAGATCGAAAAAGCCAAGGAACAGATTGGGCTGTTGCGTGAGGAGCTAAAAAATAAAATTATCGAAAGTGAAAAAGAAAAGCTGGCTCTCAAAAAGAAGCTCATTGAGTTTGAGGAAGAGCGCGAAAAGAAAATCAGAGAAGAAGTAAAACGCGTCAAAGATCTATTGATGGATGAATCGAAAAAATCCAGCGTGCAAAAATTATTTAACGACCACGAGCGACGCTCCAATATTCTCGCCGATTTTCCAGAAATTATTAAATCCTCCCTAGCTCCCAAAGAAGAAAACCTCACGCTGGATCGTTTTATAAAAGCGTTTCCTCCAGGGTCGGTGGTTTATGTGGGCTCTTTGCAAAAGGACGCCATCGTGCAAAGTATTCCCTCCAAACAGGGAGATGTGCAAATTCTGGCGGGCTCCATGCGCCTGTCTGTGCACTGGGAAGACCTCAAACCACCAAAAAAAGCCGCCAATCCTCTCACCAAGCGAACGTTTCAAACCCAGGTTTATGTGGACACAGCCGACAAGGGCGACACTCTCGATGTGCGCGGAAAAAATGTTCAGTTGGCCATCGAAGAATTGGAAAAGTTTTTAGATCGCGCAACCACGCTGCGCCAAGATCGCCTGCGCATTGTTCACGGGCACGGCTCCGAAGCTTTAAAAAAATCGATCCGCAGCCATCTGTCGCGCAGTTCGTACGTCACGCGCTGGACCTCTGCTGTAGAATCCAACGGTGATGACGGCGCCACAGTGGTGTACGTCGCCCTGGATTAAAAGATGCCGAGGCCTTTTTTGGGGGCGGTGACGAGAAGAACGCCGTCGATGTACTCGCGGCGGACCAGGTCTTTGTCGGCGGGAACTGGGAGTTGAAATTCTTGATGCACAGTTTGATAGTTATTTGTGGCGAGCTTTTCGCCCTCGTACTGAAGCTCTTGCTCAAACTTACGAGCTCCAGACACCGTGATGCGATCCGGTTGCACGTGGACTTTGATATTTTTTAATTCGTGCTCGGGAACTTTGAGGGCCACTTGATACAATGAGCCTTCGTCTTTCATTTTGGCTCCGAGTTCGTGCACGCGGTAGAAGTCATCCTTTTGTAAATCGTTTTGATCTTTCATTTTCTGTAAAAAATCGTACTTGGTTTTCTCGTACTGCTCTTGGTATTTCAAGCGCTGATCTTCTAATACCAATTGGTAATTAAGTTCACTGGAGTTGTACTGATTTTCAAATTCGCCGGCGCGACCGCGAATTTGTTCCTGGTAATGGACTTTTTCTTTATCAATTTCAGTTTCGTAATGATTTTTTTGAGCTTGGCGAAGGCTCTCATAATTTTGCTGCTCTAGCTGAATCTGATCGTTATGCTTGTTTTGCATTTCATTCACGTTGGTCTTGGACTGCCGCTGCAGCTCTTGCTGGCGCTTTTGATGAACCTCTGTATCAGCCTCGATTTCCTGCTTTTGACCTTTTTCCGTGGCATCATGAGTTTTTTCGTATTCTTTTTGTTTTTCACCCAGCGATTGTTTTTGCTCGTGCCGAACGAGAGCCTCTTGGCGAGTTCGCTCTTCGATGGCTTTTTGATAGCTACGCTGCTGTTGCTCCCGTTGTTTTTCGATTCGGGTTTGGTGGGCGCTCTTTTCGGTATTGAGTTGTTTAGTTTGCTGATCGCGAAGTTCATTCATCGCCGCGGAGTGAGTTTTTTTCTCACCGTGAACTTGTTCCTGCTGCTTTTGCTTTGTCTTTTTAAGCTCTGCATTTTTTGCCGGATTTGAATTTTCAGGGCGATTGCCCGAATTGTTCCTTGTTGCACGCACGTCGTCCATAGAACTCCTCCTGAGCAGAATGAACAGTCTTCATTCTAGCACAGCAGAAAGCTATTTGGATCCCTCGTCGGAAAAAGGTCGGGTACAGAGTTTTTTAAAGCCGTCGCCGCGCGCCCAACACATCCAATGGTCTAGGATCTGCAATGTTTGAAACGGTGAAATGGGATAATAAAATACGTACTGCTCGGGCATCATCGTCGACAGAAACTCGCGGGACTTATTGGTCGTGGTGTCGGTGAGTTTTAATTTGTACACTCGATACTCAGCAAAAAGCGGAGATGGTGAAAAAAGCAAAATAAGAAGCACGAGCAAAACAATACGCATGCCTCATTATCGGTTTTTAGTCGGAAAAAATGAACCGGCAAATATTTAGCTGGTTAATGTTTCTCGACCGATCTATTCAGAATACTGTTGTCCACGATCTTAAAGTACGCGCGGATCAATAATGCATGATCGTGAATACTCAGCGTATGTATATAGGTCTTTTTTTCGTCGATCGATTTCATTTGTATAA
>JAYUKO010000220.1:0-12023 GCA_043764415.1 Bdellovibrionales bacterium
CGAAGATGCTAAATCTTTATCGCTCAGTCCAAAATTTTGCAGCGACAGATCGCCAAAACTTGGCGTTTGCATGGAGAGCGGATCGAGCTGCGCCTGAAAATGTCCGTAATCGCGATAGGCTTGAATCAAATTGTAAACGTTGAGTTCTTTGAGCGATAACCCTCCGCCTGTGGTGGTTGCGAAGTCAACGCCCGAAAAAAAATCCCGCCATTTCTGTTCCACAGATTGCGGATCGTGCTTGTACATAGCGTACAGCGATTCGATGTACTGTAAATTTTCTGAACTCAATGATTGCGACGATGACATTCTTTTGCCTCACATTTAAGCACTGACCAAAGTCAGTATTATTCCAATGAATGCTAATACTAGTTATTACACCATTTTATGGCTTAATACCAAGCAACTCAAAGCGTAGGATTCGTTGCGACAATTTCTAGAATTTTGTCGCAAAACTTGTAATTATTCCAAGGACTCAAGCATAATAAATCTATGTCTAACGTCTGGGTACACACTCTCGATCCGTTCCTCATCAAGATCACAGGAAACTTTGGAATTCGCTGGTATTCGCTCGCCTATTTAACTGGCTTTGCCTGCGCTTTTTTGTTTATGAGCTGGCTTTCTAAAAAAAAGCGCACCAGCCTTACAATTGATCAGGCCTCCGACTTCCTCACTTATTTGATTGTAGGGGTTTTGTTGGGCGGTCGTCTGGGGTATGTTGTTTTTTATAGCCCTGACCTCCTCACTGATTTTAGGCCCGAATTTCCGTTTTGGGGTGCCCTTGCTGTTTGGGAAGGCGGCATGGCCAGCCACGGTGGATTTATCGGCGTGATTTTGGCCTGTATTCTTTTTGCAAGAAAATACAAAATGGATCCGCTCCATCTAGGAGATCTCACCATTTTTGGAACCACCATGGGGATTTTTTTCGGTCGAATCGCCAACTACGTGAATGGCGAACTCATGGGACGCGTGGCGAGCCCCGATCTTCCGTGGGCCGTAAAATTTCCCCAAGATGTCTATCGCTGGATCGGTTTTGAAACCGAAAAGCTTTCGCGCCTGGCGCCGACGATGAAAGAAATTGGCATCAACGAATCCGAATGGCTGCAGTGGGTGCAAAACCGCTCCGTGGGCCGCATGTACGAGGCCGCGGACCGCCTCATCGTCGCCGTGCAAAACGGCCAGCAAAGTGTGATCGATGCCGTAGGCCTCGTTCTTGAACCTCGCCACCCGTCGCAACTCTACGCCGCGCTGGGAGAGGGCCTCATTCCATTGATCATTCTCGCCATCGTTTGGCTCAAGCCGCGCAAGCCGGGATTAATTTGCTCGCTGTATCTTTTAATCTACAGTTGCTTTCGCGTCGTGGACGAAATGTTTCGCCTGCCCGATGCGCACCTTTCGGATCTCAGTAAACTTCCCCTGGGCCTCACTCGCGGGCAATTTCTTTCCATCTGGTTATTTTTGTTCGGAGTTGGGTTGATGATCTGGACCCAGCGCCGTAACGTCAGCGTAACCGGTGGTATTCTCGAGGGCGCTCCTCAAGCCACAAACAAAAAGAATAAAAAATAAGAGGTCGAGCGAAGACCTTCTTGCTTTGGAGGTTTTCCTTGAATCAACTACATCAACTTTACTCGCGCCTCGTTGCCCATCCACGTTGGATTGTGATCCTGTTTGTGGCCGCGTTTGTAATTTATCAGCAATCAGGAACTAAAAGCTGGAAAAACGAAAGCACGCAGCCCCAAGACGCGTGGCACGAAACTACACCCACAGATCGCGTGAGCCTTGGGGCCGCAGGCTCAGGTTCCACTCTCTCCAAACACTCCCAAGTTTATGCGGGTAAAGGAAACCTCGCCCCCGAATCCGCAGCGTTTGATGTTTCCGGCAGCTCAAGCTCCTCGCCTGGCACAAGTTTAGTGGATCTGCTCACCCCGTCTGCCCACGCAGAACAAAACTCCATGCTGGTTCGCAACGGCCACATCAGCGTGTATGTGGATTTCCTGGCAACAAGTAAACAAAAAATTGGCGAGCTTTTAAAAGCCCACGCGGCGCAAATCGAAAGCGAAAATCAAAGCGATGAATACAACAACACTGTGTTGCGATTAACGATCAAAGTTCCCGCCGAAAAATTTCAAATCTTGTTTGATGAGATCCTAAAAATCTCGGAGAAAATCCGCAGTCACTCGGTGAATGTGGAGGATGTTCTTAAGCAGTACACCGATATCAAATCGCGTTTAGAAAATAAAAAGGAACTGCAAAATCGCCTCCGCGCCCTCGTACAAAAGGCCGTAAAAATAACTGACATTTTAGAAATCGAACGCGAGCTTGCGCGAGTTTCCGAAGACATTGATTCCTCCACAAAAATAATGAAGCAGTACGAAAATGATGCGCGTTTAAGCACTATTAACGTTGATTTTTCCGAACCGAAAACACAAATTTCTGGGCCAGCTCCGCTGAATCTGCTAAAAAAATTGGGCCTTGCGTTGCTCTCGGGCTGGAACATGGTCATCGACACTCTGCTTGAGTTTGTATCGTGGTGGCCGCTGTGGCTGGCAATGGCGATCGCGTACTTATGGTACCGTCGAAAAAAATCGAAAAGATAATTTGCTGAATCCTTTCTCAGCGGCGTCTCTCGTTGGATGCCGCTAAGGCTTAACTAAGCAATTGTTGCCTTTCAGACACAAATTGCTTAGATTATTCACTTTTGGGAGGGGATATGTTTACACCCATGCGCCGACTACCGGCACTCGCTCAGTACAAAAAGAATGACGTGCTTGTTCTTTTTGGTGAATTGTTTTCTCGCGGTTATGCCAACGGCATTGTCGAAGAGGCCGAACGCCTCGGCATGACCATCGTGCGCACTACGGTGGGCCGTCGCGACGGAACAGAACTTCGAGCGCTGAATGCTGAGGAGATGGCAGCCATTCCAAAACCATTTATCAATGTGCCGCTAGAGGCGGGATTTGATATGGAACCCGACGACGATGGAAAATCGCCCTGTGATTATCTGAAGGGTTACAAAATGGATGAGTGGGCGCAAATTAAGCTCAAAGACTCCAGCATCGAACAATCCCGATCGCGCGGTGAAGATCGTTTTGTGGAAAACGTAAAAACGTATCTAAACGAACTCGAAAAGCACATCCCACCGACTGCCAACGTTTTATTTGTACACACCATGGCTGGCGGAGTGCCACGCGCAAAGATATTAATGCCGGTGATGAACAAAGTTTTTAAGGGCCGCGAGGAGCGTTTTATTTCCTCCGAAGACTTTTGGATATCGGATCTTGGAAAGCTTTGCGATATCAACTTTAAAGAAGTCACTGCCTACACCTTTAAACACCTCGTGGATCTCTCTTCGGATCTCAGAAAAAAAATTGAAAGTTCGGGAGGAAATGCCTCCTATGTTTGCTACGGCTATCATGGAACGGACGTTCTTCATGGCGATGAAATTCATTGGCAGACCTATTCGCCCTACATTCAAGGTTGGGCAAAGATCGAACTGGAAAAACTGTGCGAAAAATATTTCGCCGAAGGCTTAAAAACCGCCATCTTTAATTGCCCAGAAATTTTAACCAACTCGAGCAGTATTTTCCAAGGAGTGGAAGTTCCGCTCTACCCGTTTCTGGGTGCCCTGCGCGACAAAAATAATCCCGCCACGCAAAAAGCGGTGGACGATTGCCTGGCACTTTTAAAACCCGAGCATACCATTGACGAGATCATGGATTTTACCAATCGATTTTTTAACAACCCGTTGATTCAGTCGCACATGGCTTACGACAAATGGCCGCAGCATAATTCCAAAGGACAGATGGAGCTGCTTCTCAACTCGTCGGAACATTTGATCGCCATGCACAAGGATCCTAAAAATCTGATCACATTTGTGTTGAGCGAAGAAATTTTTAAAGCGACAGGAAAGATTATGTTACACGAAGGCTTTAAACCGCGAAAGCCCGTGCTGTGGTTGGGCCATGATGTTCTCTCCGAACAACTTACAAAGATGTAACTGAGCTTAGATGGAAAAAACCAGCCTCTTACCATCAATGGGACTCAAGTGGTCCCACAAGGATCACCACTTCGTGGGTTACTCCATCGCGGGCATCACCACATCTTTGGTTTACGAAAACGCAGGAATGGTGTTCGACATCGGTCAGGGCGTACCATTTAACATCCCTAAACAAAACTACTTTCTCACCCACGGGCACTCTGATCACGCAGGTGGCATTGCCTATGTGCTGTCTCAGCGTTCGCTGTGGAACCAACCACCGGCGCAGATTTACTGCCTTCCGCACTACATCGAAAATTTCGATAAAATTTTAAAAATCTGGCAAGAGATCGAAGGTTACGAGTTTAAATATCAGCTCAATCCTCTCAGCGCCGGCGAATCGGTCTCCATTGGTAAAGAGTACCGCGTGGAGCCGTTTACAACCATCCACCGCGTGCCGTCACAGGGGTACACTGTTTTTAAATCGAAGAAAAAATTAAAAGCCGAATACATTAAAAAGCATCCAGCAGACCTGCAAAAACTGCGCGCCAGTGGCGTGGCCGTGGACGAGTTCCACGATGAAGGCATCATGGCTTTTACGGGTGATACGCAAATTGAATTTTTAGAAACCTTCAAAACCCCGGTGAAATTTTTATTTATGGAAACCACCTTCATCGACGACTTAAAACCGGTGGCTTCGGCTCGCGAGTGGGGCCACATTCACCTCGACGAGTGGATCCATCGCATTGAACAAATCCCCGCCGAAAAAATCATCCTGATCCATCTCTCCGCCCGCTACACCACGCGCACGATTTTAGAAACACTCGACAAAAAAATTCCACCAAGCCTTCGCGAAAAAATCGAACTCTTCCCGAGGCCATTCTAAAAGTACGGACACACTTTTTGGGACTCATTGCATAAATTTTTTTATCCAAACTTGCGGAGTTTACTTTTCACGTTTCTGGCAAGAGCAACGAGGCCATAAACCACAGTGCGAGGATGAAACACTGAGAAGTCCAATCGACAGACCAGTTTATGGGATCGAGAAGAAGGAATTGCAGAAAAAACCACAGCAACGCTAAAAATGCTGCTGAAACCTGGTAGTAATAAGAGCGAAAGCCACCCTCAATTTTGAATTCGGAGGGATTTAAAAGAAGCGTTCCCATGGAGCCTGCGGCGAAAACACCTAAGCCCACCGGGTCGCCTGTAATGCCCCACAACAGACTGATCACTTTATGTGCGAGTAAAAACAGCGGAGTGATGCAAACCATGATGAGGAAACGGTAGGAGCCGAGCTTTTTCTCGGCGGCTTGGGCAAACAGCACAAAAAACACCGACGTCAGCGTAAAGTGCAAAAAGTTGTAGCTCGAAAAAAAGTGCCAGCAAAACTGTGCTAATTGATAAAATATCCGCCCTTTTAAAACGTCAAATGGACCATCGCTCATATTTATCGGAAATAAAAAGGCGTTTATCAAGCCTCCCGCCAAACTTAGAGCGAGAAGGATCCATGTGACGTTGGTGGTATTTGGATTCGAAAAGATAGCAATTTGGGGGCGTTTTGCGGTGAATGCTTGATCGTACAAATTCCCGCCGTACTTATCCCCGAGATATTTTATTTTTTTATCTAGCTCCACTTCGCGCTGAACTTTGCCAAGTTCCTCTTGCACACCACTCACATGGGGAGCGATTTCTTGGTGGAGCTTTAAAAGATCCACCAACTGAATAAGCTCATTCGATTTTAACCACTGGCCCCGACATTTTGTGCAACACTGAAGATGAACTTTTTTAAAGGCCCCTTGCACTTGCTCCACCAAAGGTTGCTGACAGCGCGGACAATCCGAAATCTGATATCGGCCAGAAATAGCTTGCAAGCCCTCGTCGGCCATCAGTTCACGAAGATCGTACTTTTTAATCGATTGCTGAAATAGCGTAAGCTCGTTTTTATCAAACCAAATTCCACCGCACTGATCGCATTTGTCGATCACCGCGGACTCGCAAAGATACGCACTCATTGTACAACTACAATCAGGACATTTGACTTTGTTGTGCTGTCGAACCGCGATCAATCTCATTTACACGGATTGATTTTGTAGGGAGGAATGGTCACAAGCTTTGTTTGCACGATTTCAGGCTCTGCCATATCAGGTTTGATAAATAAAAAGCCGGGGTTGCTGGATTTCTGCTGAGCACGTAAATCTAGGCGCGATAAAATGCTGTCAGCCTCCGCTTTAGTGCCAAAAAAACTATCGCTCGCAATGGCTCCCGCGACGCCGCCGATGGCTCCACCACCTCCAGGGCCGAGGGCTGCTTGTCTGGCAATTTCGGTGTTTTCCTGGGCACCCGAGTTTAAACTAAAATCTGTTCGCACATAATAAACCTGCTGCGGCTTGGACGTAAACGGAAAGCTCGCGAGGGTGTCTCCCAAGCCACTTCTCAACTTTAACTCGTGGGCTCCTGGGGGAGCATCAAAAGAAAAATATCCACCATTCGGAATCTCACCTACTACTTGTTTGTCGAGACACACATAAGGACTCCCTGCAGAGCCCGCAAATTTTTTAACTCGATAAACATAAATCAGCGACTTATCTTTCGGCGCCTTTTGCGGTTTGCTAAATGGCGCTCCCAAACTCGCGCACCCCGACATCAGAAAAAATAAGTATAAAGTTCTTCCAACCTTCATCGTCTACGCCTGCATCACGTCGCGTGTGGGATGATTTCGCACCAGCGCCGCAAACATCAATCCTGCTAGGAAAATCAGTGCAGCAAACAACATAAAAAACCCACCAGTGCCTTCTTCAAAAATCTTCACCTTAACGATCAGAGCTGTGAGCAAATTTCCTAAAAACACAGTGAGCAACCAAAAGCTCATAATGACGGACTTCATGCTCTTTGGCGCTTGGGTGTAAGCAAATTCAAGCCCAGTGATGGAAATCATCACTTCGGCGGCCGTCATTAAGCAATAAGGAATCGTCTGCCAGTAGATATGCATGGGAATGCCTTGATCCATTTGAAACTGAATCAGACCAACGGTTGCAAATCCAAACGCGGCCATCATAAATCCCCAGCCCATTTTACGTAGCGGCGTGAGTGGATAGAATTTATTAACGAGGGGATAAATCCCGTAGGTAAAAATAGGAATCATCACCATGACGAAGACGGGATTCAACGCTGAAAACTGCGACGATAAAATTTCGCCTTCAAACAGCGTCCAGCCAAAAAAATCAATCTTTGTCTGACGGACCATTTTTTCTGCTTGTAAAACCCAGGTAGACGCATGCTGATCGAATAAGGCCCAAAAGACAGTGACCGACGCGAAAACCTTAGCGATGCTCAATGCAATTTTAAATTCTTCAAGACGTTTTGCGGAATGGTTTTTCTGCGCATACTTCCAAAAAGCACTTAACCCGAGTACTACGATGAGCAAGCCGGTGACCAACCCTGCAACAAAACCACCAGTTAATCCCGAGTAAAAAAGAAAACCGACGATGATGGCGGCATACACTAAGAGACCGAGGTTTTGTATGGCTTTTGATTTCGTTCCAAATTTTAAATTATGGTAAATCCCCTTCGCAAGGATGGACCAAAAGCTGTCTGGATCTGGGCCCGAAGGCGGGACACGCACATAGTGACTAGTACCAAACCAAAAAATCAACGTCGCGATAAACATAAGAACGCCGGGGATACCAAAAGCCACCGTGGGTCCGTACCACTTAAGAGTGAGCGGAGTTAAAATGGTCGAAAAGAATGAACCAAAATTGATCATCCAGTAAAACAAGCTATAAACTTTTGAGAGCATTTCTTTTTGATCGGGTGCAAACTGATCGCCTACAAAGGCCGATACGCAAGGTTTGATACCGCCAGCGCCCAGTGCAATCAATCCTAATCCTGCATAAAGTCCGTACTCGTATTTTTCAAAAATGGCGAGTGTGGCGTGCCCAGCGCAATAAAATAAAGATAGATAAAGAATAGTTTTGTAGCGGCCCCAAAAACGATCGGCGATGTACGCCCCGGCCAGTGGAAGCAAATAGCAAACACCCATAAATAAATGCATGACTTCCGTGGCGTGAATCCGTTCCATCAGCAAAAACTGTGTCATGAACACAATCAAAATCGAGCGCATGCCGTAGTAGCTGTAGCGTTCGCATCCTTCATTTCCAACGATGTACTTAATTTGTGGCGGAAACCCCGCGGACTTGCTTTTGGCCATGATACACTCCCCTTTGTGTCAGGATTGAGTTCGTATCACGCTGCATCCCCAAAAGGTACGCCGTACCTTTTCGTAAGGCAGCGCGTCCCGAAAGGGTACGGCGTACCGCAAACGGTACGGCGTACCCTTTAGAGATGCGGCGCAGTAGATGGTGGGTCTTCGGATTTTTCAGCTTGGTAGCCGTCGATGCGGATGGTTCTTTGCGGGAGGACGATTTTGTGTTTGATAAAGGCCATGCGCACTTGCTCGCCGAAGGTGGACTGAAGATTTAACATCAATCGGCTCTCGCCCCACACGCCAAATTTTACATCCATGAAATATTCGCCCATTTTTTCGACAATAAATAAGGGCTCGGGTTCTTCCAGGCAGTACTGATTGTTTTCGACGATCTCGAGCAAGATTTTTTTAACTTTGTCCAAATCCTCCGTGTAGGCCAGCGAAAACGTCATGTCGTGCCGGCGAATAGGGAAGTGACTATAATTGGTCACTTGCGCCTTCATCACCACTTCGTTTGGAACACGAATCAGCAGATTGTCTACCGTCTTGATTCGCATGGACAGTAAATCCACAGACAAAACTTCGCCCTTTACGCCGCTTACCTCGATGATGTCGCCAACCACAAAAGGTTTTTCAAAAATCATAAACAAACCGCTGATTAAATTGGAAACCGATGTCTGCGCCGCAAAACCCACAGCTAAACTCAAAACCCCAGCGGCTCCTAAAATCACTTTTAAATTCACCCCAAAGATTTTAAGCGCAATTAAAGCGGTCACTACAAAAAAGAAATATTTGATCATTTTCTGCACGACAAAAATTCGCTGCAGATCTTTGCCATCCCGATAAAAAATCATCACGAGGAGCGAGACTAATTTGTGCAAAAGATATCCCGCTAGCAGAACAAAAATGGCCTGGGACATTTGTTTTACAAAGGCGTGCTCTAAAAGTGTAGAAAAAAACAACGAATCAATCATGGTGACCAAAAAAATAGGCTATGGGGTTTAAAATCGAAGGGTCGGGACTTTGTCGTGGACCGGTGATAAAAAAGTGATCGTCTTGATCTTTGGTAATCACATCCACCGTTTTGATGGAGCCCGAAGGGTCGCGAATATAATGAATCACGTTGGTCACAAACAAGCCGTCCTCTGTTTGATACAAGGAGAGATGCGGTGCCGGTACTTTTAAACGCTCCACATGCAGGGAGTCTTCGCCCCGGTTTTCAATAATTAACTGCGAAGTGGCGCGGTAAGGCCTGTGCACCAATTCTTTTTTATCGAGAACAGCTTTGATACGTGTGGCATAACAAACAGTACCGATGATTGTGGTCTCGCCAAACCAGGTGCGCGGGCTCAAGATGACCGGGATTTCCTGCACCAGCGCATAGGGCTGCTCGATTTCGATGCGCAAAAATAAAGGTATGCTCATAAAAATTTTAACTGTCTCTCCAGGCAAAACCATCAAGGGCTTTGTGGGCTTGGCCACAAACGGCAAGTCTCCCAAAACCGGAGTCACTTTAATAAAACTATTGCACGGGCGAGAATAGGTATAGCGCACTTGCGAATTTAAAATTTCGGGAACACTCCCATTAAATGGAAGTTCCAAGCGAAAGGAGTTGTCCAAATAATCGTTGCTCGAATACCAACTCACTCTCCACTCTTGAAAAAAATGCCCGATGTACAAATCCAACGGACCAAAGCGCAAAGAGAGAATTTGCCCTTCCTCTAAAAAAAATGGACTGCGAAAGACTTTTAGCTCCTGGCTATCGAGCATCTAAAAATGTCCTTCGCTCTTTGCTATAAACCCAATCGGTGAGTTTGTAGGAGGTTTGCTCTTTTTGAATCGTCTGTTCCACATAACCTACAAAGTGCAGCGGTAAATTTTGTTTTTCAAAATGCTCTGCCACGGCGTCCAAATCGTTTCGTGGAATCAGCAGACAGTGGCTTGGGCGCACTAAATGCGGCTCCCATAAAAGATACTGTGATTCTGGAAATGCATCCCCGCGTCCCGACCAGTATCTAAAACCCCGCTGCCAGTTGCGATTGAGCAGAACATCCATGGGTTGTTCCCTGAGGATTTCGTTCACTCCATTCCAACGAGGAAGCTGACTTAAGTTGACACAAATCTTCCAGCCTTCAGGTCCAACGCGCTTCACTAAATCGTTGATAAAGCCCACCTCAGTAAGCGACATCACCGACGCCGTTTTAGAAACCTCTTCGAGTTTTTCGGTAAAGATGGCTTGCGATTCATTCAGCACTTGCCAAATTTCGCTGAGCCATTCCCCCTGCCAAATGGATTTACCTTGCTGCGATAACAACGCATACAAACCAAGAGGCCGCGTAAGCGCCATATAAGCCATGGGCTCGGGTACCACTTTTTGCACAAGAGGCCCCTGAGCGCCCAAAGAAAACTGAACGGTGTTCATAGCTTGGCTGCACAAATGAATCTTCATTTGCAGCTTTTGCTGACACCCGCGATAGGCGCCGCCGATGATTTGACTGAGAATCTCGACATCTTTGATCGTGCTGGGAGCGCTTACATACAGTCGCAAGTATTGCGGCTGACCGCCTTGCATGTAACTGCGATCCATCAAATCCAAAGTCGTATGAAAACTTGAAAGGTAATGATCGTTAAAAACATCTTTGTACTCACACTCATACCAACCGGCAATGGAGTAGGATGTTTGCGTGGTTTCCGAAAAAAGCGAATTCATTTCCGCTTCTTCCAAATCCAAACGAAGTCGCTTTTTTAATTTATCCACAAACGAGTTCTCCTCGATGGCGGGATAAATTTGCGCATGTTTTTGTTCTTTCACCGCGCGCAAAAGCTCTAATTGCTTTTTCAGCTGGCTTTGATGATCGTTATAAAGCCGCTCGCTTTGCGAAACAAAACCCCACTGCGATTGTAGCGCTTTGCCATCAAAGTACAGAACGTCTTTCTTTTTTATTTTGTGAAACTCTTTTTTCGAATTAATTTCGAGGTGATTCACCACATGCTCCACGGCCTGCGCGTGATCTTCTACCGTCATGGAATTAGGTTTTACACCGATCACATCACCACTTGCCAAAATAGCAGGGTGATTCTTTAGGACATAATGGGGCAAACAATCCAAACAGCCGTCGCTTGTTACTGGCAACGACGATGTTTGCACCCATTCCGGGAGCTGCAGCGGCGTGGTTAAAAAGACGATGTCGGCAGCAAAGGTTTGCTTGGGCTCATAGGTATTAACCAGCCTCGAGTCGATAATGTTTTCCACCAAAAACTGTGTTCGCAAAAGAACATCTTTGTTCTTCAGTTCCTTCTCCACAGTTTTCCGAATAGTATTTTGATAGGTCGGCAGTATGGAATCTTGCTTTTCGAAAATCTCCCAGTGCACTTCCGAGCAATATTTTTTTAAGCGTTCTGGCAAATAGCGGCTGAGTGCCACGGCTCTTTCGCCGCCGCCAACCACGGCCACGCGAAATTGGCTTGGGCGCATTTTTGCTAAACCCTGCTCCAGCTCTTTCAGCTTATTAAAAAAAGTAAAGCCATCGCGCACATAAAATCCATTTTCCAATAATTTTTTGGGATGATGCGGGCGCAGATCACCAATGTCTTCAATGGAAAGAAAGTCGTACTGCAGGCTCGCGCGATCGGTAAACTTTAATAGCTTTTTGTCTGTATCCACTTCTTCGACGGTGGACTGAATAAAGGTGACTCCAGCCAAGGTGCTGATTTTTCGCAAATCAATCATTGCCTCCGAAAGAGGCAGTCTGCCCGTAAGCACTTCCTCAAACGCAGGATTGTAAAAAACCTGAGGTTTTTGATTTACTAAAACGATTTCCACGTCCGAATTGGAAACTTTCGCTT
>JAYUKO010000221.1:0-1010 GCA_043764415.1 Bdellovibrionales bacterium
AGATCGAGGAGCGCTGCTCGCACATAAACACCATTTTGTTTTTGTTGCCACATTCTAAAGTGCGGCAACTCTCGCACCGACGGATCAAATTCCAAGCCCCAGTTCACTGGACCTGGGTGGAACACTAAGGCCGTGGATTTAAGGTACTTCGCTTTCGTAGAATCTAACTGATAGCTTTTTATGTATTCGTCTCTCGAAAAGGTATTCTTCTCATCGTGACGCTCGAATTGCACGCGCAATCCAACAACCACATCAGCCCAAGGCAGGGCTTCAGAAAGTTTTGTAAAACTTTTGTGGGACGCTGGAATTCCACCCAAGAAGGACTCAGGTCCAACCACGCCGATGTTGGCTCCGAGTGATGAAAGAAATCGGAAATGCGATTGAGCCACACGACTGTGGCGCACGTCGCCGACAAAGAGGATATTTTTGTTTTTTAAATCGGCAAACGTTTCGAGCATTGTAAAAACATCAAGCAGCGCCTGAGTGGGATGGGAATGGGTGCCGTAGCCAGCGTTAATGAGAGGAATGTGAGTTTTTTTACTGAGCTCGAGTAACTTGAGTTCGTCACCACAGCGGACGACGAGTACATTGGGACCCATGGCGTGGAGAGTCCAAAAAGTGTCCTCAAACGTTTCGCCCTTGATCAGACTTGAGCCTTCTTTGGAGGCACCATCAAAAAAAGTAGTTTGCCAGCCCATTCGAAGTGCTGCCATTTCGAAGCTAGAGCGAGTTCGTGTGCTGGGTTCAAAAAAAAGCAGGCTTAATAACAGTGATTGGCTGGAAAATGACGCTTTAGAAAAAGATCGGTGTTTTAAAAAATCATTTTTAATGGTTTTTGCTTGCGCGAACAAGCCTTCGATCTCTTTTTGGGAGAGATCGTCTGTTTCAAGGAACGAAAAGACGGGGGAACTCATTAAAAAAACAGCATAGTTATGAGGGTGTGGGTTGTCAACAACTCCGGGCCGGTTTGGTAGTCTCTACTCGCTGTTTTTGCCAGTTAAAAGATATGG
>JAYUKO010000222.1:0-3433 GCA_043764415.1 Bdellovibrionales bacterium
CTTCCCAGAATCGAACTGGGATGGAGTTACCCCCACACGATTTTGAATCGTGCGCGTCTACCAGTTCCGCCAAAAGGCCACATTGAGAACTAATTAGGAAGCTGAAGCTAAATGATCTGAGTTTTTCAGACAAGTATTATTTTCAGTGTCGTCAAAACGTTAGAGAGCAAATCGCTCCCAAAATTTTGCTTATATCTTCCATCAGCGGTTCCAATAGGGAACCAGTGCCAATAATACGTAAATAATATCATATACTTACAAAGCATTGCTGCAAAGTGCCATTTTTTGGAACGACCCTTGCTATTACAGAGTCCTAAGAGGCTAAGGAAAAACGCTAAGGAGGAATGTATGGGACAAAAATTATTAGTAACAATTCTAATGTTGGTGACAACGGTTTCGTTTGCACAACATGAAAGATATCAGCAGCAAGCGCCACAGTATGGTCGCCCTGCACAAGCAGAACAATACGAACCAAAAGCTGGTAACGACGGTTACGAAGAGATCGAAACTGTTGAAAACAATTTGGCTCAAGGCTCTGAAAATACAGATGGCGAAACATCGCAAACAGATAATTTTAAGGGTAGTAACTCTGCGAGCAATACAGACGGCAGTCCGCAGATCAATATCTACAATGCGAACTCAAATGCCAACAAACAAAAAGCAGCAGCTGCGGCTGAGGGCGAAGCAGAAGCAAAAGTAGACACCTACTCGCAAACCAATGTGGGCGAGAACAACGGAAATTACGGCAGCGACATCAAAAATTCACGTAAGAATTTGGAATATCGCACGGACGAGAAAGTGATCGAGAAATTAGAATGGTCGCGCATCGAAGACGAAAAAGACCGCGCTGATCGTTTATTTGGCAATCGTTTAGATAAGAAGTATAACGACGATTATCAAAAAGACGACTACTCTAAAAACGACGACTATCAAAAACCACCAGTCGTTGTTGTAGAAAAACCTGTTTACGCAGAGCCAAAAGTGGAAGTTCCCTACGCTTACAAAGAAGAAGTAAAAACTGAAACTTCGTATGCACTTTGGGATCAACAGTCGTACATCGCTCCAATGCTTGGTTCCATGAGCTCAAGCGCAGGGCATGTCACCTCCGACCTCGCTACGGGGATCGCTTTCGGGACTCATTTTTCGTCAAACTTTAGCGTGGAAGCTTCGTTTATCTATTCTGACATTACGATGGACGGAAACGTTAACGAATTGATCGATGGAAAAACCTACGAAGGGTTTAAATCCGGCGAGCAGTACTCTTTCGGAATGGGTGTAGCTTACCACTTCTCGCAAATGGGCAGAATCACGCCGAAGGTGAGTGGTCTTTTAGCTTACACGTACCGTGACATGGATCAAACTCGCAGCTATCAAGCATCTGCAACATCAACTGCGGTTGATGCAGGTGTGGGTGTAGGTGCGGATCTTCAGGTTTCTAAAAACTTTAGCATCGGTGCAGAACTTCGCTGGATGAGCAACTTGTCTTACGACCGCGACAACAGCGAGCTCGATGCAGCTGCCCGCCGCTACGGACGTAACAACAGCCGCGATTACAGAGGTCGTTCAGCCGGTGGAACAGTAAGTCCATTCGAAGAAGCCAGCTATCAGATGTTTTTAGTCAACGGTCGGTTTAACTTTTAATTAGAGTTTTAAGAAGTAGTAGTTAGTCCTCTTTAGCACAGCCCGGTCAGTCCTGACCGGGCATTTTTATTTAAACCGGTCAGTCCTCTGGCCGGGCATTTTTGTTTAAAATACTAGACGTTGGTCCTCTTGGTCCCCTCATCGACCGCATATACCATTTAGACATGGTGGTCCTTCTGCTCTCTCTATTTCTCTATGCCGAACCAGAAGTGATCGTGGCAGCGCTGGCGAAGGTAGGAGATCAGGTTGTCACGTCCCGCGATTTACAAATCAATCTCTTCCTGAGCGAGATCCACAACCCCCTGGCCGAATTCGTCGACCGCAAAGAACCTCTGAAGGATCTCATTTCCGAACATCTCATGGTGATCGAAGCGTCCTCGCTGCTCGTGGTAAAACTCGACGATGCCGAAGTGCTGCGCGCCGAGGAGAAAACTCTCCAGAAACTAAAAAATGATCGCCTCTGGCTAAGCCTCGCGGTTTCGGCCAAAGAGTTGCGCGAGCAAACCCAGCGTAAAATTCGAGTTAAAAACATTTTAAATTTAAAAATGCCGAAAGACCTGCTGTCGGTGAATGACGACGCGGTTCAGAGTTATTACATGCAAAACAAAAATCAGCTGGGACAAAAACCGCTGGATGAAGTGCGAGAGAAGATTGTGCAAATATTAAAGCTGCAAAAAAACCAAGAGCGTTTTCGCGATTGGATGGCTGCGGTATTTAGAACTCACAATGTGGTGTATTATTCGGGATACAAAATTAAGTAAGACGGAACTTACGACTTGGGAACTCAATGATTGGGTGCACACGTTTTCGGCAGAACAGTTGGAAATTCAGGGGTGGACTCATCAATTGCTCGTGGCCAACTGCCAACGCTACGAAAACATGGTTTTATATAAGAATTCCCAGATTGCCGCACTGATTCACTTTTATAAGCCCAGCCACGAAATCTTGGAAATCCTCTTTTTGGGAACCTCGCCGTTTTGTCAAAGTCAGGGTATGATGTCGCAACTTTTGAGCGATTTTTTGGCAGCACAAAAAGACAAAACGATTTGGTTGGAGTGTCGGGAAGACAATGTAAGGGCCCGACATCTTTACGCAAAAAAGGGTTTTCAAGAAGTAGGTCGCCGCCGAGCTTACTACAAAGACGGTAGTGCTGCGATTTTATTCAATTATTAGCTAATTTCAGGAATCCACATCTTGCCTTTTGCCGGGCGCTTTGCTAAAATACCATCATTCGCAGGCCCCTCGTGGGCCTTTGTTTTTTGAGAAAGATTATGAATCCAACTGTTACGAAATTGATGGAGTTGGCCGAGCGTATTGCCGGTCACAAAGCACTGAGGATCTACGATCTGGAACTTTTTGGTTCTGGTCGGGGCAAAACTTTGCGCATTTTCATCGACCGAACAGGTGAGGAAAAAGTTTCTCTTGAAGACTGCTCAGAGTTTTCAAAAGCTTTGAGTCTTATGTTAGATGTGGAAGATCTTATCGACGGCGCTTACAACCTCGAGGTTTCTAGCCCGGGAATCGAAAGAGATCTTAAGAAGCCATGGCACTATGAACAGAGTGTTGGCAAACTGGTGGCCTTGAGTTTGTTTCGCCCCCTCGGACAGATCATTCCAGAAATTGAACAGCAGTTTGCAAGTCGCAAAAAACTGACCGGCACGATCACGTCGTACCAGGATCAGCAGTTGGGTGTAGAGTTTGAAGGTAAAATGTTAACAGTTCCACTGGAAACAGTGGCAAAAGCCCATTGGGTTTTTGATTTTGGAAAAAAGCAATAAGGAGTGCCTATGGC
>JAYUKO010000223.1:0-3425 GCA_043764415.1 Bdellovibrionales bacterium
ACGTGAGATTCTTAGCTAACAGAAGCCCAGGGTTGCGTCAATATCGCCCCGGGCTGAGTCATGCGTCGGTTACTGGGGACCGAATTGCGTACCAGAGAGGGGATCAACAACCGTTTGCGTTCCAGTGCCACCTGTTTGTGCAGCTGCCTGGCCATCACGACGAGACTGGCTGTATTGCTGATAAGCACGAACTTGGCGCTGACGAATGAGGTCAGACCGTTGCGATTTAAGCGATGTTAAGCGCGCACGCATTTCGTTATTCACTGTGGGGGCATTGTTGGAGATTTGCGCCTCGATGTTTTGGATCTCGCGAGTGAGTTGTTGGATTTTAGTAAGGTCGGCATCAACAGCTACGGTTGCGGCCGCTTGCTTTTGGCCTTCAATGCGCGATTGAGCATACTCTTGATAAGCGCTCATTGTTTTTCTTTGTGCTAAACACTGACTGATGCTCTGTTCGATCGTTTGTGGGTTGGCGAAAATATCGCTTTCGTTTTGTGCGGGACGGTAAACTCCGTTTTCATCTTTGCTCAAACGCACCGACGTGATGGCGGTAACAACGTTTTGTCTTAAGTTACCATCCGCGAATTGTTCGCCTCTAGATTCAATGTACAACAAAACATCATTGCAATCGGTCGTATCAAGACACACGACGCGACCCACACCGTTGACTTTAACTTGACCATTTATAAGGTCGGCTTCACGAAAGGGAGGTACATTGATTTGTCGGGGTGTGCAATTTTCAGAAGAGCGGTCTAAAACTGTTAACTGCATTGAAAGCATTCCAGGGACTGTCGTATTTTCGGTTTGCATTGGGAAAACTTCGGCTTGAACGCCTTGGGTATTTGCTTTGAGCTCTTGGCTCTCTTCGGATTCACTCAATTGTGAGAATGTGTTGTCTTTTGCTAACATTTCGAGAGCGACTTGTTCAGAGGAAGGACTGGAATCCGCTCCGCTGCCGCCGCTACCGCCGCCCGAGCCGCCGCCGCCGGTGACAGGGCGATATGAATCCTTGTTTGAGCACGCGCCCATAGCTAATGATAGACACGCCAGCGTGATTAATAATTGATGTTTCATGTTTTGATCCTCCCAAGGATATCAATAGGTTTAAAAATGTTCCGAAGACCTAAGGAGCAAAAGCGAGGCCAAACCAAAAGCCATTAAAGTCCATTCAAACTGAAGAGAAATGCAAAAGAGCCCTTGAAGGGCTCTTGCGAAGTGGTCAGAAACAAATTTGGTCACTGGATTCGTTAGAAGAAACCGTTGCCCGTGTAGTTGTAAGGACGGTTGTAATATTCGTCGGAATCATAAAGACTCGTGGGATCGATCATAAAAATGACATCTGCAGCAGACTGAATTGTTTGAACTGGTTTCATACAATATTGAAAATCACCGGCGTAGTCAGGCACCTGTAAAAACGCTTCGTTTTCTGCAATCGTCGGAATAAATTTTTCAACTCCATCGTTTTGCGAAATATTCTCCAAAATTACCGGAACAGCACCGCGAATTAAACCGGTCGAAGATACAACTGAACTTGGTGTTTGCGTGATCGTTAAATAAATAAAATCACATCTTTTTGTTTTGTCGTTAAATCTAAAACATTTTGCTTCGCCGAAGTCCTCGACCGTAAATTTGCTATCGGGTTGATCAAAAATTTTCGTGTTCACATCATAACTTCTATAAATGGCCTGTGAGCAATTGTCGGCTGACTCCGAAAAAGAAACTGTCACAACAACGTCGGCTTTGGATTTTTCCTCATCTTTATAGCGAATGTCTAAATTGATTCCGATGGTTTCACGACGAATGGCTCGGCTTGAAGTGCTATTCATCACTGTGCTAAAAGAGGAGCTAGTCTTGGCGAGAAACCAATCGGTTCTTGCAGGATCCTCTTCGGGAGCCGGGTTAGAACCTTGAGGAGCTCGAAAAGGAATGCCATCTTCTTGGTTTCCGCAACCAATCAAGATCACACTGGCGAGAATAAGTATAAGTCCGTTCTTAAGCACAAGGCCTCCCATAAGCATAGAAAGAGCAAACCGGAGACCATGCCAAATCGCATATATTAGATTTAACGAGTTCGGTGACAATTAAGGCTTTACAGTTGTGGGCAATAAGGCTGTGGAGCTTTATTTATACGGGCAATAAAGCTGTGGAGCTTTATTGTTGCAGCAATTCTTTAGCGGGAACGCCGGCTACAGAGACACCGGCCGGAACGTTTTTAGTGACCACGGAATTGGCGCCAATTCTCGCGTTTTTACCAATGGTGATAGCCCCGAGAACTTTTGCACCGGCCCCCACCATGACGCCATTTTCCAGGGTGGGGTGGCGTTTTTTATGCTCGAGGGAAACTCCACCAAGAGTGACCCCGTGATAGATCATACACTCGTCACCCACGATGGCCGTTTCGCCGATCACAATGCCGGCACCGTGGTCGATGAATAATTTTTGGCCAATTTTGGCTCCTGGGTGAATCTCCACCAAGGTGATCCAACGTGACAACTCGCTGATTAAGCGTGCGATGAAAAAAAGCTGGAGGTTGTAAAAAAAATGAGCGATGCGATGAAAAAACACGGCTTTGGGGCCGGGGTACAAAAGGATAACTTCTAGGTACGACCGCGCCGCGGGATCATTCTTGCGATAAACCTTTAAAAACTCGATCATTCAGACCACTTATTTCCTTTAACGTAGAAATTTCGTTCGAAGAGTTGCGAGTACAAAGACCATGGCTCATCCCCTTGTGTCAACGACATCGCGGTCTGAATAGAATCAATTTTGCTGTCCATTTCGTCGAGCATCCAAAGCACATAGGCCTCTAACGTTTGTGGAAGCTTGGGCGAGCCGTACTCGTGTTTGCCATGATGACTCAAAATCATATGCTTACAGATATCTTTAAGTTGTGGCGGAAAATTAAAGATCGACTGAGTCTTTTTTTCGACAAGTTCGCAGGCCATCAGCATGTGTCCCAATAGTCGGCCGCGATCGGTGTAACGGATTCCACCTTCGTCGATTTTAAGTTCCCAAATTTTTCCGATATCATGAAAAATTGCGCCGTAGATAAGAAGATCCAAATTGAGTTGCGGATAATTCTTACAAATCAACTGGGCCAGTTTTACGATGGATACAATGTGCTCTAACAACCCACCAAATTTGGCGTGGTGAACAGATTTTGCCGCGGGTGCCACGAGTAATAGCGGTTTAATTGTAGGATCGCTAAGCGTTCCCAAAATCAAAGTCTTAAGTGCCACGCTTTCAACCGTCTCGACAATCTTCAAAAGCTCTAAAAATAATTCTTCGGGCTCTGATTTTGAAGACTGAATGTAATCTTTAAGGTCTACTTCGCCCTCAAAACGTTCAATTTTATGAATCACAATTTGTTTGCGGTTTTGATAGAGCTGAACAGTGCCCTTTACTAAAATAATATCTCCCGATTC
>JAYUKO010000224.1:0-3377 GCA_043764415.1 Bdellovibrionales bacterium
GCCAAAACGGATTAACAGACGGAACTTCTAATTCCGGAGGAGGGGCTGGCGGATCTATATGGCTACAAGGGCCTTTGGTCACAGGAGTCGGGACCGTCATTGCAACTGGTGGAAATGGAATCAATTCAACAAACGATAGCGGCGGCGGCGGCGGTGGGCGCGTGGCTCTCTATTACCAAGGGACTTCGTTCACAGCAGGTGGTGGAACAATCACAGTTGCTGGTGGCGGAAATGCTGGCGGCACTGGCGTGGCTGGTGGTGTTGGATCAACACACCAAGTGAGCTACTAAGAGTTACTTCTTTCGACCAATCAAAAGGTAATAAGGAACTTGCGAAAACGGCAGGTAGGGAAGTTCGTGCACATCCTGCTCGTAAAATACGACGTCGAGATGAGATTTTAGATACTTTACGTGGTCCCGCGAAAAATGCACGCCATCCCACGAAAACCACGACGGCCAAAAGCTGTTGGCGAAAAATTTTTGCAACTTTGTTGTACCATCAGTGTCTTGCATGGGAATATGAAAGTCGGCCACCGCTAAAATTCCGCCAGGCTTTAATAATTTAATGGCCTTGTCGATGGCCGAAAACCAATCGGGAATCATCGTCAGTGAATATGAAAATGTAACAAGATCTACGCTTTGGTCTAAATCAAAGTCTTTAATGTCTTGATGAACCAAATGAATTTTATTATCAGAAAACTTCTCTTGGCGCTTTTGGGCAACTTCGAGCAACGACGATGACAAATCCACAAGATAGATTTCGTTAAAAAACTTTAAATCGATGCATTCAAGGTTAAACCCTGTACCAGCGCCCACGTCCACCCAAACAGGGCCGGGGTTCCATTTTTCGATCATTTTAAAAAGGTCTTCGCGAGCGGGCAGCAACTTGTTGCGAAAGTGATCATAATCGTCCGCCTGATCTTTATAAAAAGCTTCCATTTGCGAAGCGTGATCGGTGGATTTTCGTGGACGCACTAATTGAAGAATTGTCTTAAAATCCCGCGCCCACTCGGTCATCGCGCAACCTGAGCGATATAAAAGCTCCCGTAAGTGTGTACGCGATCTAACTTATGGAGCTCGTTGGCTTGCTGGCGGTCGTAATTTAAAAAATCGCCCACATAGCCCCATTTGTTATCGACTTTTACCGGTAACGGATCCACAAAGTCCACCTGTGGACTGGCACTTCGCCAAATAATTTTGGTATCGGGTGTGGATTTTTGTAAAAGCTCCTGCCACTGTTCGCGAAGCACATCTGAGTGCTTTTGATACAGCCAGTCCATGTGGTCGAGAAGAGAGACCTTATGAATAGGCGCCTGATTGTTTTTTAAAAATTCCAGGAGCGAGCTGGTGTGCAGCTCAATGCGATGCACGTTATTTTTTATAGTGGAAAACGACGGCTCTTTTAAGTAGTCGGGGCAACAGGTTTTTGTGTAGTTGCCTAACAAGTACAAATGCCAAAAATAATTTTCGTTGAGGTGTAAATTTGCAAAAACCGCTTCGAGGCAGTCTTCGATAAACTTGGCCATGCCGCCGCGATAAAACGTTTCGATTTGTAAAAATTGTGATCGGGGCACACCCAACGCCGACATCGTTACGCCGCGACGGGAGATCCACCGCAGGGCCTCATTCCAAAACACCGGCTTAAGATGTTTAAAATAAATTTCTTTTTGCTCCTGCAAAGAGTCCGTGCGAAAAGCCTGCTGAATAAGCTCCTTCATTCCTTGAATGGAAAGGTAGTGGGTCATGAGTCGAGCAATCAGTCCAGAGCTCCCACGATAGTAAAACGTGGGGCGCCAACCATGATTTGAAAAAAAATGGATATGCTTGTCCCAGTAAGTTTGTGCGTAGTTGGGGAGCGCAGCGCGCAGTTTTTGCTGATAAATCGTCTCGATGTTGTCGTGATGCCCCTGAGAAAACATTTGAAAAAAATCTGCATATTCTAAATTTTGAATCGCCGAAATTTTGAGAGCTAAGAGAGCGTTCTGACGGTGATTCATATCCACCGCAAAAATTTTGTTTGGTGTCTTTAATAGATAATCGAGAGCGTTGCAGCCAGCAGACGTGATCATCAGCACATTGTCGGTGGGTTGAAACTGCAGGGCTGCGTGATCCAATCGCGGATCTTCCCAGCATTGATTGTAAACAAGGTTGTTTGAATGAACAAAGTTGAAAACCTTTTGGCGCGTCCATGAGAACATAGCTCAAGGCTATGAATAAAAAGCCGGCTTTGCAAATTGCTGTTTCGTTAAGGAATTGTTCGAATACGGACAAGAACAAGCCAAATCAGGACATTAAACTATGAAGGAATGTGCTGCCATGAGTTTTTGCAGACCTAGTGAATTTTGAAAAAATCCAAAACTGTGCGAGTTTCGATAAGTCCTTCGATCAAATTTGCGTATTTATACTTAATAAATCTCGGAAGCAAACTGCACGACTCTGAGAACAGATCTGAGTTTTTGCAATTCACAATCGACATTCCCACAATTCCAATGGCTTCCCCCGAGGGCGAAATGATAGGAGCTTTTGCGGTAAATATGTGCAGAGATTTTCCAGTTTGACGGTCCTTCGCATCAAAGGCTCGCGTATAAATGGAGCAGGAGCTCAGTGCGTACTGATCGCTTTCCACCATTTGTGAGGCGGTCGTAAGGTCAAAAAGATCAAATGCGGTTCTGCCTAACACATGCGCGTGGCTTTGACTCATCACTTCGATGCCCTTGCGATTCATGGACAGATATTGGCCCCGTGGATTTTTTAGATAAACAGCGGTGTTAAACTGATCGAGGGTTGTCATCAAATTTTCGGACTGTGGCATAATTCTGAACACTAGCACTTGAAGAGTTTTCAGCGCACCTGTAAATAGAACTTAGCGAGGTGCTCCATGATTTTAGGTCTCCCCCAGGAACAATTGTTTTTCATCGCTTTAATGAGCGTGGCTGTTTTTTTGTTTGTCACCGAGTACTTACGTGTGGATGTTGTAGCTGTGCTGATTATTTTAGCACTTGCAATTTCTGGCCTGATCGACGCGAAAGAAGCGTTTTCGGGATTCTCCAGTGAACCGGCCATCATCGTGGCGGCGGTGTTTGTGTTGTCGGCGGGTCTTTCGTTCACCGGCGTCACCGATATTATTGGCGAATGGGTTTCGAAGCTTTCGGGGAGCAGTGAAACCAGAGCGTTGATCGTGATTATGTTTTCGGTGGCAATGCTTTCGGCATTTACTCATCACTTGATGGTCACGGCGATGATGCTGCCGATCATCATGAAGATTTGTAAAGACCAAAAGGATCTGCATGCTTCGCGCTTGTTGATTCCCATGGCTACGGCGGCTTCGCTTGGAACAACTCTTACGTTGATTGGCGCACCCGCGTTTTTGCTGGCAAA
>JAYUKO010000225.1:0-11821 GCA_043764415.1 Bdellovibrionales bacterium
TCACCTGGGCGTTTTTGATTCATGTGCTTTAAGGCGATCAGCGCATATTCCAGTTTTCTATGAATCTTGTTCACAAAGATCTCGCTTTTTAGTAGGTTCCATATTTATAGAGGAGTTATTTCATTAAGTTTTCAATTGGTCAATAAATAGGTGTTTTTTAGTCGTATTTAACCAGCCTCTCCAGTTTGTAACTTATCCATGAAAATCAGTACCTTATGAATTTTAAATTTTACGGAAAGTCCCTTATTATCTTTAGTATTGCGTTAATTACGCCTATTTTTGGCTGGTTTGTCTTTTACAGTCTTGCGCAAAAATCGAGCAATTCGTTCGACCCTACGCCATGGATTCAGGACTACGTCAGTTCGCCGGGACAAATTCTGCCGCCCTCGAAGTGGGCTCACGTTGTATCCCACGAAGGTGTTTTAAAGGTTCGCCAGGGTGACTCTTTCCTCCCACTGAGCGAATTTAAACCCAGTGAGGGCAACCTTATTTTTTTGATCGAAGCGCAGGGTCCAACGTTTGCGAAAGTGTTATATGATTTTTTAAAGGACAATCAACTCACCAAGCGCGTGCTGGTTCTCGCCGTCAGCGATGGTTTTTTAAAAGACGTGCGGTACTACGACGGCCAACTGGCTCTGGGCGCCGGTCAGGCCTATTTGATTCGCTTTCGGGCACTGCAAAGCTTTGCCTTAGAAAATTTTTTGCTTATCAACATGAGCGGAATTTGGCTTCGGCCCGAAATTTTTACGAACAGCACGCAAAAATTAACCGATACCTTTGTGAGATTGCACGTTCCCGTTTTTATCGGTCCCATCAGGCGCGATGAGATTCATTCACTGCCTAAGAATGCCAATTACCTGGTGATTGATTAATTTTTTTCTCTTCTCAGACAGAGTGTCTCATTTTCGAAAGTGACCCGTCCCATCTTGAGACTTTCCCTCACTATTCATCACGAATTCGAGGGAAAAAGCCGATACTAAATCTATGAAACTAAGCAAAAAAAATATTCAAGACCGGCTCGTATCGCGTCGACAATTTTTAGTTGGTGCAGGATCCACATTTCTAACTCTACCGCCCCTCCTGTCGCTAATGCCGCGCGAAGCCGCTGCCCAGGCAGCAACAAAAAAAGTTCGCAGTGTGACCTACACGGGCTACTTAGGAATAGATCGTCATCAAATCGTACCCATCACCGACCCAGCGGGCCTTGTTACTGATCCAGGAGCCTTATTTACTCGCTACAAATCGCTGAGCTCCTTTGGAGGTGGTGTTTCCCGAGTGGTTGACTCTTCGTTTGTCTCTATGTATCCCCACATGAATTTATTTAAAGGTCTTTCGCTCACTGGGGGAAACTACCAAGGACACAACGTCTCTGTACTTTCTGGTACGCATTCTGGGGGTCGGGAACCGATTTTTGGCAAATCCATCGACATCATCATGGAGCAATCTGCAAATGTTTATAAACCTGGTGAAATTATAAAACAAAAAGCGCTGCGCATCGGCGGCTCGGGAATGTCCTTTGATCGCGTCAATGGTGTGCGCATCAACTCTACAAGTCTAAAAGGCGATCTCGCCGTGTTTAACCAGCTTTTTGGAAGTTTTATTGTTGCCGACACTGGCAACGCCGCACAAAGAAATACAAATTCACAACTCATTATCGATAAAGTTTATGCAGATCTCAAAAGTCTCGAAGGAAATCGTCGATTATCTTCGAGCGATAAAATTTTGTTGGATCGATATGTGACGGGCTTTCACGAAGTGCAACAGAAGGTCCAAGCGAACATTGCGGGCTTAGGGCCCAAATGCACCGTTCCTTCCCTCCCCATCGAAGTCAACCAACAAGGAAACACCTATCAATTTCCATCTGATACCAAATGGGGAATTGTGAGCACCAGTGTGCTGTTTGATAATTATATCGAAATGATTAAAATGGCATTTCTGTGCGATCTCACTCGGGTGGTTCATATGGAAAACAGTGTGTGGTCTGATCTCCCGGTCAGCACTTCGAGTGCTGGAGGCCTTCATCACGAATGCGCCACCAGCGAGCTTGCCGCTGATCGGCAGGCTTGGGGAATTAAAAAGATGCTAAAACTGGCAACCGTACTTCAATCCACACCTGATCCCCAGGGTGGGACTCTCTTAGATAATAGCACCGTGCTCTGCACGAACGAACTCGGAGCATGGACGACCGCTCATTCTACACTATCAATGCCTGCTGTTCTTTTTGGTCGCGGCGGCGGAATGTTCAAAACGGGTTATTTTGTAGATTACTCGCAAACACGCCAACTCGCAGGTTACCAGTTGGGACGTCCATTCAAGCAACTTCTGCAGTCAATCATGCAGGGCATGGGAGTTCCAAGAAACGAATACATAAACTTTGGTGATGGCAAGGGTTTTGGGGAATTCGATGAAGGTATTAATCAATTTGGAAAAAATGTTCCCGATGCGTTTTCAATCTATCGCAACGAACACAACGATTTGCTGCCCTTTATAACTAACGGATAGCCCATTTTTCGATCACCTTTTATGAATGGGCAATCATGCGCCGCGACTCGCACTGTGCGCAAGAAGCGTTTACCCTTAACGCATGATTATTCATTCTGCATTTGCCGCTCCCATCGCCGACACTACACCGACCACAAACCATTTGCTTCACGGCATTGCCAACGCGGGCATTGTTGTGCAACTGCTTCTGCTTTCCATGATTGGTCTTTCTGTGTGGAATTGGTTAATCATTTTTAAAAAGAAAAACCAGTTCGCAAAGATTTCGCAAAAAAACGATGCCTTTCTGGATGTTTTTTGGAAAGCTCCCAATCTGCAGCAGATCAATTCGCAACTAGAACCGCATATCGAAAGTCCTCTCGCGAAAGTGTTCGAGTCGGGCTATCAGGAGATCGAGCGTGTGATCAGCACTCAACAGGCCTCCGGAGCCATGATGACTGGCATGGAAAACCTCGAACGCACTCTGCGCAAAGCCAACGATGAAGAAGTTGCGATTTTAGAAAGCCAGTTGAGCATTCTCGCCACCACTGGGAGCACGGCACCGTTTATTGGCCTTTTAGGAACTGTTATTGGGATTATGAATTCGTTCCAGGATATTGCGCAGTCAGGTTCTGCAAGTTTAGCCGTGGTGGCACCGGGAATTTCAGAAGCGCTTTTTGCAACCGCCATGGGGCTGTTTGCCGCGATACCTGCCGTGATTTTTTATAACTACCTCATCAATAAAATCAAACGCCTCGAAAATCAGCTGAATGGTTTTAGCTCCGACTTTTTAAATATTGCACGTCGCAATTTTTTTAAAGGAGCCTAATCGTGGCCATTGCACCGCAAAAAAACTCATCGCGAATGGTCTTGAGTGAAATCAACGTCACTCCGCTTGTCGATGTGATGCTTGTTCTTTTAGTTGTTTTTATGATCACTGCGCCGATGATGCAACAAGGGATAGATATTCAGCTTCCGCGCACGGCCACTGCGGGTATTGAAACTAAATCCGAGCCATTAATTTTAACCATCAAAGCGAATAAAAAAATCTATTGGGGTTCCACTGCTGTGGCGAGCATAAACTTAAACACAAAGTTGAAGGCCCATTTCAAAACCCAAAAACAGAAACAAGTTTATATCAAAGCCGATAAAAGTGTAGATTATGGATTGGTCGCCGAAGTGATTGCCGAAGTGAAAGCCGCTGGAATTGAAAACGTGGGCTTGGTTACTCTTCCCAAATAAGCCAAAAAATGAGCTAGTACTATGAAAGACAATTCGGACTTAAAATATTTCTTAATCTCGCTATCCCTGCATCTTTCGCTTTTTCTTGTGATGGCTGTAAAAATCGTTTTGTTCCCCACGGAGCGGTTGGAACACATCCGCGCCGTGCGGGTGGATTTTGTGGCACTTCCAGACGTGGACCCGCAGCTTGGGCCGCCTGGCGAGGAAAAACCTGCTGCAGAAAAACCAACTGAGCCTATCAAAGAAGCAAAGCCTGAGCCAAAGCCACCGGTGAAAGTTGCCGACAAACCTGCAGAAAAGCCGAGCGAAAAACTTGTAGAGAAACCGAAAAAAGTGGATCTCAAGGATCAGCAAAGCGCGGCCCTACAAAGACTGAGTGCTCTTTCGCGAATAAAGAAAAGTAAAGCCGTCGATGCCAGCAAACCCGAAGGCGTTACCGTTAAGGGCAATCGCGTGAGCGAAGGAAACTCCCTGACAGGGGTTGAGAAGATTGAATACAACCGATATCTGAGTGATCTTGATCTGCACATCAAAAAGAATTGGCATTTGCCAGAGTGGCTCACCGACAAAAATCTCACAGCGGCCATTTTTTTACGCTTTGATGAAAAAGGTCAAATTCTCGAAAAAAAACTGGTTCGCTCGTCGGGAAATAAGGATTTTGACAATGAGGCTCTGCAAGCGGTCGTCAGTTCGGCTCCCTTTCCCATTCCTCCAGAAAACTTGATTAGTTATTTTAAATCCCAGGGGATTGAGTTAAGATTTCCAGAGTAAGAGGTGATTATGTGTAATTTGTGGTTTCTATTTTGTTCGGCTGCGCTCATGACAATGACTTCCCACGCGCAAGAGCCAAGCACAACGTATCTGAACGTGGGCCAGGCGCAGGTAAAAAAGAGCAACGCCGCCATCCCCCAGATTCGCTTTCTTGGCACCCCTAGTTTAGCCAAACAATATCTTGCGCAGGAAAAAGAACTGCAAGACGTCTTGGAAAAAGATTTAACAATCTCTTCGTACTTTCAAGTTCAAGATTCTAAATCCTTTTTAGAATCCAACGAAAAAGGTCTCCGTCCGCATCCGGTGGAAGCCAATGGCTTTTTGTATGATGCTTGGAAGTCGATCAACACGGAATTTTTAATCAAAACCGGTTTTAATATTGTCGGCGATCGTATTACCTTTGATGGCTACGTTTACAATGTGCCCCGTATGGAGCTTGTCATCGCAAAAAGTTATTCGGCTCCTTTGCGCGACACGCGCTCGGTGGCCCATATGTTTTGTAACGATCTTTTAGAGAGGCTCACCGGCAAGAAGCCCTTCTTTTTAACCAAAATTGTGACAAGTCGATCGACCAAGGCGCCTTCCAAAGAAATTTTTATTATGGATTGGGATGGTGCGAATACCCAGCAGATGACCCGCCATAACAACGCTTCGGTTTCACCGTCGTGGTCTCGCGATGGTCGTTACATTGCCTACTCTGCGTATAACTACCATTCGAAAATTAAGATGCGAAATTTAGATCTTTTTATTTTCGATCTCAAAACCCAGCAGCGCATGATTCTTTCTTCGGAACGCGGCACGAACTCTACGGCCAGCTTTATGCCCGATCAAAAAAACGCGGTGATTCGAATCAGCCCTAACAGTGGAACTTCCGACTTGTATCGGATCTCCCTGGGTGGCAAGGATAAAAAACAACTCACCAGCGGCCCCCGTGGCGCCATGAATGTGGAACCTGCCGTCAGCCCCGATGGCAACCGGTTGGCGTTTTCGTCGGATCGCAGTGGTAAAGCCATGGTGTATGTTCTGGATCTCAACTCCGGTGCCACGACTCGACTCACCTACGCTGGTCACTACAACGCAAGCCCCGCATGGTCGCCCGATGGAAAACGCATCGCCTTTGCCGGTGGCACCGAAAAACATTTTGATATTTTTATCGTCGATGCCGACGGAAAAAATTTGCAAAAGCTCACCTCTGCACAAAAATCAAATGGCCGCGGGGCGAACAACGAGGACCCGTCGTTTTCACCTGATGGGCGCTTTATTTTATTTCGCAGTGACCGTACGGGAAAATACCAGCTCTACGTGATCAGTGTGGACGGTAAAAATGAATATCGACTCACCTTCGATCAGCACACTTACTACCGGCCCCAATGGTCTCCATTTCTACGTTAAAGGATTGGACGCCACAGCAGATTCAAGCGGGGCGCGAGGCCTCGCCCGCCATTGACCGCTATGTTCGGATTCTCGACAGCAATGTAAAGGCTCACAATTTAAAATTCGCCGACACCGTACGAATGAATCGTCATTCTGCCTGGGTCAACGCCGCACTTTCCACTTTTCATAAAACACAGTCTCCCGAGGTTGTTTGCAAAGAGTGGTCCGAAGTCACCGTGCAGATCCTGTCGCAGATTTGGCTAGAACATGGACTCGATAAGGAAAACATTTGTCTCATCGCCATGGGAAAGTTGGGCGCTTTCGAACTCAACTTGAGCTCAGATATTGATATTTTTTTTGTCTCTGATGACGACCCCGAAAAGGAAATGCTTAAAAAAGTTCGCCGCTTTTTAAATGACGTCAGCGAAGTTCGCGCCTCGGGCTTTTGTTATCGCGTGGATTTGGATCTGCGTCCCGGCGGATCAGCGAGTCCTCTTGTTATCAGTTTTGATACGATGACCAATCATTACGGCTACCAAGGTGAAACCTGGGAGCGCGTTGCGCTGATTCGTCAGTCCATACCCCTTGGCCCCAAGGCACTGAAAGAAAAAATTCTTTCTTTTTGCCAAAAATATGCATTTCGCAAACACATCGATCTCACCCTCTTTCATGACCTCTATGGCATGCGAAAAAAAATTCAACACCACAAGTTTAATACCAGCGAGCTTAATCTCAAATTTCGTAAAGGTGGCATTCGCGACCTCGAACTCCTTGTGCATGCGCTACAACTCATCCACGGCGGTAAAAATAAGTTGCTGATTTCGGGTTCCATGACGGTGGCATTGAATGAATTGGCCACCGCCAAACATCTCGACGCAGCAGACTGCGAAACGCTGAGGGATAGCTATTGGTTTTTTCGGCAAATCGAAAATCTTTTGCATGCTGAAAATGATCAACACACCTACGATTTGGCTCCATCAACACTTGTGAGTGCCGAACAAAAGAATGAGTTTTTGAGCTGTGCCCATCGGATTGCCACCATCGTTGATCAATTTTTAAAGCCTTACCACCAGCCGCAAACAAATATTGCAAACCTAGATGCCGAGTTTAAAGCTTTAAATTTGAATGAAGACTCTCTGCAAGCATGGTCAGAGTTATTGCAAACTAAAATTCAATCAAGATCCAAATTGCGAGATGAACACGAGCGTCAGCTTTTTTTTAAAAACGTTTTGTTGCAGTTAAAAACTCTCGCCGTAGATCCGGCCCTGACACTGAAACATCTGCAACAATTTCTTTTAGCAATTAAAGCGAAAACCAGCTTCTTTACCTTATTTAATCAAAACCCAACGCTTCTCGAAGAGATGCTGTGGATCTTTTCCTGTTCACCCTTTTTATCGCAAATTCTTATTCACCGCCCGGAGCTTGTGGATAGTTTTTTGCTAAAAAACGTTTCGCTCGACGCTAACGATGAAGATCAGTTTTACAGTTCTGCGCAAGACTATAAATTGCTCTCCGATCTCATCCATTCGTCGCGTTTTTTAAAACACCGCGATTCGCAACAGCTCACTGCCCATTTATCTAAAACGGCAAATACCATTGTCGAAACTCTATTAAAAATCTTATGCGAAAAGTTTAAGGTGCATATTCAGGTTCTGGCTCTTGGCAAGTGGGCCTCGGGAGAGATGGGGCTTACTTCGGATCTTGATTTTATTTTTATTACCAACGAAGAACTGACCGAAGCGCATTTTAAAGCGGCACGTCGCTTTATTCATTTTTTAAATTCGCCCCATAGTGGTCAAACTCTATACCATATCGATTTACGACTGCGCCCTAGCGGCAGTGCCGGCCCCCTTCTGTTGTCGGTCGACGATCTCAAAAAATATCTCAACGAAAAAGCCGAAGCTTGGGAGCGCCAGGCCTATTTATGTCATCGCTTTCTGCCAAGCACGCCCCCCGTCCCGCTCTTTTCCCCCTGCCCTCTTTCAAGTCAGGACAAACTGCAACTCAAAGACATCCAAAATAAACTTCTTATCGACTCTCCCACATCCTTAGACTTAAAAAAGAATCATGGCGGACTCTTGCATACCGAACTCACCCTGCAACTGGCTGCACTGGATGCGGGTGTCTTTCCGACGAGCCCCAATGTGCACGGACTTTGCCATGCGTTGCAAGATCATCATCCAGCAGAACTCTGCGCGCAGATAGAGACGAATTACGTGAACCTGCGGTCCCATCAGCAATTGCTTATTTTAATCTCGCAATCGGCAAAACCGCGCATCGAAGTGGACTCCCACGAGATCGATAAGATTTCCGCGGTCCTGCAAACCAGTCCTAAAGTCTTGCTTCAGACACTGAAGGACCTGCTATTAGCGCAGAAATCTCTTTTGAATAAGCTTGACCCTTTGCGAGCCCAACTTAAAATAGAAGAATGAGATTCTTTCTGTGCGTCTTCTTTTTAATGTCGCTGAACACTGTTGCACAGGCCCAGACTCACGCGCGAATTGTGACCAGTCTTGGCACTATTAAAATCCGTTTTCTTCCAAAAAAGACGCCAAAAACCGTGGATAATTTTGTCAAGCTTGCCAAGGGCGAGCAGCGCTTTGTGGATACAGAAGGCAAAAAAGCCATGCGTCCGTTTTACAATGGGCAAATTGTCCATCGCGTGACCCCAAAACTTGGAATATACATGGGCTGCCAGTGGGGAACGGGCCGAGGCTGGCCAGGGTACTATATTTTTGATGAAAACGTCGACGAGTCCACCTTTGACCGACCTGGTCTTGTGGCTATGTCCAAGCTCTCTCCCAAAGACAATCGCTTCGGCAGTCAGTTTTTTATTACGACAGCCGCCGATGAGCGCCTCAACAAGAAATACACGATTTTTGCTGAAGTGGAGTCCGGAATGGACGTTGTGGAAAAAATCTCCAGGGTGCCCACCGACACCATGATGAAGCCCAAAAATCCAGTCAAAATCACTGCCGTAGAGATCATTACGCAGTAACACCAGTTGCTGCATTGCCCTTTGAATCCTACCCCATCCTCTTTTATCGTGCTCCCAACCTGGGGGGACAATGTCGAAGCAAAAAAACCAAACTCTTTCCAACTATAAGCGGCTTGTCGACGAGCTTTTAAAAGAGACAAGTGATGAAAAATTAGTTAAGGAACTGATGCACAAGCTCGGTATGCAATACACTGCGGAAAAGGTGGACCGACTCACAGAGGTGCTCGCTTTCAACCCCCGCCCTGAAATCAATCAGGACCTTTAAAAGGACTACGAATGATTTATAATTCGATTCTCGAAACCATTGGCAACACCCCTATAGTTAAACTGAATAAAGTCATTCCCAAAGGAAGTCCGCATACGTTTCTTGCGAAACTTGAGTATTTTAATCCCGGCCTGAGTGTGAAAGATCGCATTGCGCTTGCTCTTGTAGAGGGTGCCGAAAAACGTGGAGAGCTTAAACCCGGAGGCACGATTATCGAAGCCACTTCGGGAAATACCGGGATGGGTCTTGCGCTGGTTGCTGCAGTGAAAGGTTACAAAGCTATTTTCGTAATGCCAGACAAAATCAGTGAAGAAAAGCGAGCGGTGCTTCGCGCCTACGGAGCCAAGGTGGTCATAACTCCCACAGCAGTGGATCACGACGATCCTCGCAGCTATTTAAATGTTGCCAAAAAGCTTGGGGAAATCACACCAAATAGTTTTATTACAAACCAATATCACAATCCCGACAATACCCGTCAGCACTACGAAACCACAGGCCCGGAAATCTGGGAACAAACCGATGGCAAGATTGATGTGTTTGTCGCAGGCGCAGGAACTGGCGGCACGGTTTCGGGTGTGGGACGCTACCTCAAAGAAAAAAATCCAAAAATAAAAATTCTCTGCCCCGATCCTGTTGGAAGTATTCTCTTCGATCTTTTTTATTTTAAAGAAGCCAAAACTCCTGCGGCGCCTTACAAAGTGGAAGGTGTTGGCGAAGACATGCTCCCCGATAACGTTCATTTAAATATCATCGATGACTTTGTGCAGGTTTCCGACAAAGAATCCTTTACCATGGTTCGTGAAATTGTCGCCAAGGAAGGAATTTGTGTGGGCCCTTCCTGTGCATTGGCACTCGCCGGAGCCATAAAATATTCCGAAAAATTCACAACACCGATGACATTCTTAGTAATGATGCCAGACAGTGGGCGTGCTTATATGAGCAAAGCCTTTAACGATGACTGGATGAAGGACAACGACTTTTTGCCGTCACCAATGCGTACAAACAGCGTGCGCGATATGCTCGGCAAGATGACTCAACCCGATTTAATCTCAGTCAAAGTTGGACAAACCGTGATGGAAGTTGTGAGTTTGCTAAAGGACAATAATATTTCACAAGTTCCCGTCTATTCTGACGGGCAAATTGTGGGGATTCTCGACGAGTCAGATTTAATCTTTCCTCTCGCCACCGGAAAGCTAAAGCCCACCGAGCCCATCATTCATTTGATCAAGGGAAACATTATTTGGGTAGATCTGGAAGACAATCTCGAACATCTTTCGACGCATTTCCAAAAAGGTTTTATTGCGTTGGTAAAAGATCCATCGCAAAAAACCCGTTTGATCACTAAAATCGATCTGCTTGATTACATGAGCCATTTTTTGACTTAGTCATTTTTTGAATTAAATTAACAGAGGACCTATGAAAAATATCGATCGTAAAGTTGAATTCGCTACACGCGCCATCCATGCAGGACAAAATCCCGATCCAACCACCGGCGCTATCATGACCCCGGTTTATCTGACTTCGACTTACGTGCAAGAATCTCCAGGTGTTCACAAGGGCTACGAGTACAGCCGTACCGGAAACCCCACGCGCAAGGCCTACGAGGATTGCTTGGCGAGTTTAGAATCTGGCAAGTACGGTTTTGCTTTTGCTTCGGGCTGTGCAGCCACCACCACTGTAATGCATATTTTAAAAGCTGGCGACCACGTTGTGGCTTGCGATGATATGTACGGCGGTACGTTTCGACTTTTTGATAAAGTATTGCGCCACAACGGCATTGATTTTTCTTTTGTCGATCTCACGAATCCCGAGAGTTTCGAAAAGGCCATCAAGCCAAACACAAAACTCATTTGGATCGAAACTCCAACAAATCCTATGTTAAAACTTGTGGATATCCGCAAACATTGCGCCTTGGCTCAGAAAAAAAATATTATCTCCGTTGTCGATAACACGTTCATGAGTCCATACTTTCAACGTCCTCTCGAGTTAGGAGCCGATGTGGTAGTTCACTCGACCACTAAATACATCAATGGCCACAGTGACGTGGTTGGTGGCGCGTTGGTGACCAACCGTCAAGATCTGGCAGAGCGAATTGCTTTTTTAAGCAATTCTATGGGCGGAATACAATCCACCTTTGATGCTTTCCTGTGTATGCGCAGTTTAAAAACTTTGCCCGTTCGCATGCGCACCCACGAAACCAATGCGAAAGCTGTCGCCACATTTTTAGAAGGCCACAGCCGTGTTGAAAAAGTGATTTATCCAGGCTTAACCAGTCACCCCCAACATGCTCTGGCAAAAGAACAAATGTCGGGCTATGGCGGGATGATCACCTTTTACATCAAAGGTGGAATGAAAGAATCCCGCGAGTTTTTGGAAAAAGTGAAAATTTTTGCGTTGGCTGAAAGCCTGGGCGGAGTGGAGTCGCTGATCGAACATCCGGCCATTATGACACACGCCAGTGTGCCCGTAGAAAATCGTAAAGCCCTTGGAATCTCAGATAATTTGGTTCGCCTGAGTGTGGGAATCGAGGACCTGCAAGATCTGCTTTGGGATCTTGAACAAGCTTTGAAATAAGTCCCGTCAAATAAGTTCCACCAAAGTGAGGCCGCACCCTTGACTTAAGAGTGCGATTTTTGTAGCTATATTGTCTCTTTATTTCCGATGGTCAGGTAGCTCAGTCGGTAGAGCAGAGG
>JAYUKO010000226.1:0-3367 GCA_043764415.1 Bdellovibrionales bacterium
CATCCAACCTGAATGTGTGTTGGTGGATCTTTCGCTGCCGGGTAAGAGCGGTGTTGAGATCATGACGGAAGTTCAGATGAAATACCCGCACATTCAATTCATAGTCGTCACAGCGCTAGACAAAGATATTTTGGCACTTACAGCGCCAAATGTGGGATACGCAGCCTATATTCGAAAGCCTTTTGAGGGTGCTGATTTGGTAAAAGCTGTAGAATCACTACAAGCGGCGCCTGGTGGGAGGAAATATGGCTGAGGTTTTTTTTGTGCTTAAGTCGTTCTTGATTACCTGTGTGGTGGTTTTTTGCCTGCAGATGAAAGTGGGAGAACAAACTCTGGATTATAAGCTCAATGAGTTTTTACAAAAGGGTCAACTTACAAGTGTTTTGCGAGATGCTGGTCAGGGAGCAACACGCTTGACAGCTTCTGCCTATAACTCCGCCAAAGAGAGCGATTTGAAGCTCCCTTTTCAAGCTATGAAACAGACAGAAAAAGCTAAAGAGGACATGCTTAAGCGACAACAGGAAGTTCAGGACGAACTCGAAGAGGTCATGGCCGACTAAAAAAAGGTCGCTTCTTTAGGAAGCTCCCTAATCAAGGTCGCTTCTTAAAGGTTTAAGCTCAGTTCTGATGAGACGGGTCCGACCATATCAATGAAATTATTAAACGTCGAAGAGATTTGCGACGTGGTGGACGTGCCACCGCGATTGCTAATCTTCTTAATTTCCCCAGAGGCCGCATAGGACAATTGCAGTGAACCCACTTCGGGCCGAGCAATGGATGTGGGCTTTTGCGTCTTAGGATCGTACTCGATGACGACTTCTTTTTTTGTATGATCGGCAAGAGCGATAATCAGACCCTGGGGGTTGTACTTGATATCTACATACTGGCCGTCGGAGTTGCGCGCTTGTGTGAGTCGACCGGCGCCATCATATTTAAAAAAAGTTTTCTTTTTACGGAGGAGTTTACCCGATTTATTAAAATACTCAGTCACTGCATTTTCAATGCGGCCCTCTTTATCATAATCGAATGCGAGACTGTATTTATGTGTTTCATCGGATTGCGGAATAAATAAGCTTACCGTCTTTTGTCGTAAAGTGCCAGTTGGAAAATATTGATAAGTTGTAACGTCGGCATTTTTGCGGATGGAAATAGGTTTGCTTAAATCCTGGTGGTACATGATATCCAGTGTTTGGTTGTTCTTTTCGGAAAGCACGCGGCTTAAATATTTTTCTTTATCGGGCCGCGTTTGATACCAAAATTCGTAACGATGTTTGTAAGCCGTTTTGCCTTTGCAATTTTTAACTGCCGTGGACCAATAATGATCTTTTGGGTTTTCTTGCGAGAGAGTAAAGTCGTAGGTCTCAACGCAGCCGTCACGATCTTTAAATTCACGGACCCAGTCTTTTGATTCCACATAGCTTAATGTTTTAAAAGTTCCATCTGGAAACTGAATCTTGGTGATGTTGTGATTGTCGTCGTAGGTGTAGGAGTAGGCGTTTTGCCACGCATTAGTAACCGCCACTAAGTTTTCGCCCACAAATTTGTAACTCGCCGTGAGGCCGTTCATCGAGATTTGTTTTACCTTGCGCTCAGGATAGTACGCAAACGTCAGTTTGTTTCCTTGGTTGTCGGTGAGTACCGAGGGCGATCCGGCAGCGTAGGAAATTCGTAAAAACGTTTTTTGTTTTTCCATTAAAAATATAAGCTTACCAGCGGTATCGAATTTTTGTAAAAGTCCTTCCGGTGTCGTGCGAACGTAGTTTGCGCCATCGAAAACGATCTTATCCAGCTCTTTGCCGTTTAATAAAAAAATGGTATTTTTAGCAGGTGAAAAGCGAATTCCCACCTCTCCGGCATAGCGGGTGCGAAGTTTATGATCTGTTTTAAGCTGTTCTCGTAAATCGTCAAAATATTTTTTGCTTTTTCCAGTTTCGTTCTTGCGGGCATAAGTTAAAATCTTCTCGATGGTCGTAGTTATCTGTTGAACGTTGGAATTGGCCGGATAAAAATTAATGGCTCCAATGGAGCACTCTGTAAGAGTGAGGTTGCCTTCGATGGTAATTTCGATTTTACTCTCGATTGGCGAGCACCAGCCAAAGCCAAAAAGTCCGGAAAAAAGAGAGCGACTGCTGTAAGTTCTTGAGATCTTTAAAGGAGAATTTGTATCGGTAGCTACGATGTCGACCCAGTTGTCGGAAAAATTTGCATTTTTCATATCAACCAGGGCATGAGCCTGGGGCAATATGAGGTATAACCAGCTGCTGATCAGGAAGAATTTTTTCATGCTACACCTTGATGGTAATAATTTTTTTGATAAAGAAAGCACCAACTGCAATCAAAGAGAAAATAAGAAATAAAAACACCCATCCTAATGTTGTCGTAAACATCGGCATGACATAATTAGGGTCGGCGAAATAAAAAATCACCAACAGTAAAACGGGAACAAGGCTGATAATAATTCCTTGCATAACACCCTGGGCGGTTAGGGCTTCGATCTTTTTTTCGATTTTTTGTCGTTCACGAATCGTGTAGTTAATTGTTTGAAACGTTTCGGCCATATTTCCGCCGGTTTCTTTTAAAATATTCACCGCTGTAACAAACATCTGAATGTCGGGGCGAGGAACTCGTTCGGCAAGTTCACTCATACATTCCTCGATGGGACGACCAATCTGGTTTTGCGATAGCACGAGGCGAAATTCCTGGCTAATGGGTGCCTTTAGATTTTTTGCAACGCGATCCATAGCCTGGTTCACACTGAGGCCAGCGCGAATTCCGTTGGCGAGGATCGTTGTGGCGTCCACCATCTGATTTACGACCGTATTGCAGCGCTTTTCATACATAGACCTAAAAATATATTTTGGAACCGTCCAACCTAGCATTGTAAATACCGAGCCAAATAGCAAACCAACGGGAATGTTGGGCCAAAAAAGCATAAAGAATAACATTCCCAGGCCAAGACTAATCGACATTAATGAGTAAGTCAGTTTTCTATCGTCCACTTCGACAAACATCAACTCCATGTACTTTGCAATTTCGTCTTTTTGCCCAATACTTTTTTTGTAGAGCCAGCTTAAAATTTTATGGGACCACAAATAAGTTAAAAGAAAAACGATTCCGCCAACAGCGGGAAACACAAAAAACGAGTTCGAAAACAACGCATTTAAAAAGTTCATGGTTTGCTCCCTCCACTAGCTTTTTTAACCGAGTATTGCGGGCCCGCAGGCTTCGAAGTATCCACGGGAACGGGCGCATTGGCTGCTTCGTTGGAAAAGAGATCCTTTGGAATACCGATGCCACGCTCTTTAAGCTCTTGAATAAATTTTGGAATAAGCCCCTTAGATAAAAATTGTCCAATAATTTTTCTATT
>JAYUKO010000227.1:0-3355 GCA_043764415.1 Bdellovibrionales bacterium
AGCTTACTACGATTTCCGCACCGACGAGGAGCTCGATGCACTCAAGCAACAGGCTGAGGCGGAAGGCGGATTTCATCGAACCGCGCGCCCCGAAAAAATCTATTCACTAGAGGAAGCGCAGGCCAAACTTAGCAAGGGCGAAAAGGCCGCTGTGCGCTTTCGGGTGGACGACATTCGCGATTACAAGTTACACGATCTGGTTCGCGGTGAAGTGAGCTTTCCCTCCGACATGGTGGGAGACTTTGTGATTTTGCGTTCCAATGGGATGCCTGTTTATAACTTTTGCTGTGTTGTGGATGACGCCCTTATGCAGATCACCCATGTGTTGCGCGCCGAAGAACACTTGAGCAATACGCTTCGCCAGCAAATGCTTTACGAGGCTTTTGGTTATCCCACGCCGCAGTTTGGACATCTTTCGTTGGTGTTAGGGGAAGATCGACAAAAACTCAGCAAACGCCATGGCGCCACCAGCTGCCACGAGTACATGGAGCGTGGGTATTTGCCCGATGCGCTTTTAAATTTTATTGCGCTTCTGGGGTGGGGAACCACCGACGACAAGGAAATCTTTTCGCGCCAAGAACTGATCGACGCATTTTCGCTAGATCGATTAAATCCCGCTGGCGCGGTGTTTGACGAAACAAAACTTAAGTGGATGAATTCCATGCACCTCAGAGCCATGGATCACAAAGAGCTGTGGAAGCTCATCGACCCGCGCTTAAAAGCCCACGGAATTGAATGCCCGCAGGATCCAGAGTGGGTGGATCGCGCGCTCAGCTTATTTAAAACTTCCATGGAAACACTCGAAGACGCCATCCCCCGGTTTCAACCCATCGATGATCGTTTGTTCAGTATCAAAGATGACGCGGCCGAAGTATTTACCTGGGAGAGCACAAAAAAAGTTCTCGAAGCTTGGAAGCAAGGTTTGGAGAAGTCCCCCGAATACATGAGTGGCGAAGATTTTGAAAAATTACAAAACGGAATTAAAGAGTCTCTAGGCGTAAAAGGTAAAAATCTATTTATGCCCATCCGTGTAGCGGTGATCGGCCAGCCCCACGGAGCAGAGTTAAAAATCTTAGTTCCCTTGCTGCACAAAAAATCATTGCTCAGCCGTGTCGATCAGTGTTTAAAAAATAAATGAGTAAAAAAATTGAATGGCAAAAAAAACCGAAGTCGAAAAGACAAAGATAAAAAAACAAGATAAAGGCGAAAAACTTTTTCGTCTCGAGACCACATATAAACCCTCGGGCGATCAGCCCAGGGCCATCGAGCAGCTGGTAGGAAATTTTAAAAGTGGTCAAAAGCATCAAACACTGTTGGGTGTTACGGGCAGCGGCAAAACCTTCACCATGGCCCATGTCATTGAGCAAATGGATTCTCCGGCATTAATCCTAGCGCACAATAAAACTTTGGCAGCGCAGCTGTACGCCGAGTTTAAAGAGCTTTTCCCCGACAACGCCGTCGAGTATTTTGTCAGCTACTACGACTACTACCAGCCCGAAGCGTATCTTCCGGCCTCAGATACGTTTATTGAAAAAGATTCCGCCATCAACGAGCAGATCGATCGGATGCGCCACTCCGCTACGCGTTCGTTGTTTGATCGCCGCGACGTGATCATTGTGAGTAGTGTCTCTTGCATTTATGGTTTGGGATCCCCCGAAGCCTACGAAGGCATGATGATTCACTTGGTTGCGAATTCCGAAATGAAGCGCGATCACTTGTTGCGCGAACTGGTACGCATTCAGTATCCCCGCAACGACATCGACTTTCACCGCGGAACGTTTCGCGTGCGCGGCGACGTCGTTGATATTTTTCCGCCCTACGAAGAAGATAAAATCATTCGCGTGGAATTTTTTGGCGACTACATCGACAAGCTGATGTGGATGGATCCGTTGACGGGTGAAGTGCTGCAAGAGCTAGATCGCATTGCGGTTTATCCAGGAAGCCATTACGTCAATACGGATGATCGCAAAAAACATGCTGTTATTACAATACAAGAAGAGCTTCGTGAGCGCCTGCAAGATATGTCGGACAATATGAAGTTGCTCGAAGCCAAGCGTCTTGAGCAGCGCACCTATTACGATATCGAAATGATCGAAGAGATTGGCTTTTGCCAAGGGGTTGAAAACTACTCTCGCCACTTCACCGGGCGAGCTCCAGGCGAAGCGCCGCCAACGTTGCTCGAATATTTTCCAAAAGATTTTATTACCTTTATCGATGAGTCCCATGCGACAGTGCCGCAAATTGGTGGCATGTACCGCGGCGATCGCTCCCGAAAAATGACGTTGGTCGAACATGGCTTTCGTTTGCCTTCGGCTTTGGATAACCGACCCTTAAACTTTCAAGAGTTTGAAAAGTGTGTGGATCGAGTGGTTTATGTTTCTGCCACACCTGGAGCTTACGAATTTGAGAAGTCGGGTGGCCTCATTGTGGAACAGATCATTCGTCCCACCGGGTTAGTGGATCCAATGATCGAAATTCGGCCCGTTAAAAACCAAGTGCAAGATCTAATGGTGGAAATCAAACTTCGCACCGATCAAAAAGAGCGCGTGTTGATTACCACACTCACAAAGAAAAGCGCCGAGGATCTGACAAACTATCTCGACGAGCAGGGGATTCAGGTTAAATACTTGCACAGTGATATTAAAACTGTGGAGCGCATGGAGATTATCAAAGATTTGCGCTTGGGAGTTTTTGACGTGCTTGTGGGAATCAATCTTCTGCGCGAAGGTTTGGATATCCCCGAGGTGAGTTTGGTGGGAATCACCGACGCCGACAAAGAGGGTTTCTTGCGCTCGGAGCGGTCCTTGATTCAGACCATCGGTCGAGCGGCGCGGAACGTCAACGGTCGCGTGATTTTGTACGCCGACAAACAAACTGACAGTATAAAAAAAGCCATCGCCGAAACCGATCGTCGGCGCACCATTCAGACCGCCTATAATTTAAAACATGGCATTACGCCTCAGACCATTAAAAAGTCCATTCCAAAGGGACTCATGGAAGTTTACGGCAAGGTCGCTGGCGGGCAACCTGCTGTGGCGCTCGATAAGTTTATCAAGTATCCAGAAAAAATTGTGGCGGAGATCGAAAAGCTCAAACAAAAAATGAAGCAAGCTTCATTGGATTTAGAATTCGAAGACGCCGCTCGCTACCGTGACGAAATCCGCCGCCTGCAACTGATGCAACTGGAAGTGATGTAGGTACGGCAAGGGGCAAGGCGCCTTCGGCGCTCGTTCACGAGCGAAGCTCGCTCCGTGCCCACACACTTTTTGGGACTCAATGCATAATTTTTTTCAAACTTTCGAAGGCTTCCTTTTAAGACCTCTCGCAAACACGATGTTTCGAGCTGCGAGCGAGT
>JAYUKO010000228.1:0-11649 GCA_043764415.1 Bdellovibrionales bacterium
GATATGAAATTTTTTATTATTAGTTTTATATTTTTCACATTTCAAGAGAGCTGGGCCGCAACATCCATTCCTGGATTATCTACGGCTTATTACAGTCGCATCATGGAAATTCGTGAAGTGATGGCACAAAAAAACTTTTGGAATGAGACCGTCCCCACGACCTGTTATGCGCAGATTCCGCAAATGTCCAATGACGGGGAAATAAAAATCACTCTCGCCTTTGGCTACATGGACGTTTCGACCGGCCAAGAAGCTTCCTACACGGCAGACAGTTACTATCAAATTGGCCATGTACTGGATCGAGATGCCAAAGAAGGTATGGAGTATGCGCTCTCGGCGAGATGTGCAGGCACGAATAATTTTGCCTGCGGTTTTAAAAAATCTGGTCGTTATTATACGAAAAAAATTCAAGATCGCTGGTCGGGACGACGCAAAACCGTAAAGATCGAGTTGATCGCTCCGTCCGTTTCAGTTGTGAATACGGACAACGTTGGTCCTTTATTGCGAGACCAAACAGCGTCTTCACTGGATGCCGAAAGCCGCTACTTGTCTGCCTTTGTGACTTCGGACGTGGTGCTTTACCTGGGCCATGCCCGCAGTGGTGGTGGTCCTGATTTTTTACCGCCAATTCTCAACAACAACGGGTCGGTGAATTATTCTCATTACAAAAAAAATCGCCTTGGATTTCGCAAGCTGCTTGGGGCGGTGGCTCAGGGGCAAACGCCGGTTGTGGGTTTGTTGGCATGTAAGAGTACGGATTTATTTTCGAGGGAGGTCAAGCGCCAGTCTCCGGGCTCGCTCATTATCTCTGCAGATGAGTTGTTTGATTACAATGATATTTTACCGACAGCCTATGGGATTGTTGAAGCTGTGGTTGGCCAACGATGTGGAACAACGTTTGAAGACGTTGTGCGTGTGGTGCCCACCAGTGCCGGTGATTTGAGCCTCTTTTATTGATCGAAGAGGCGTTACTTTAGTTAATTGCAGGGCCTTCAGTTTCCAAGACTTTTTCGGGCTGGAAGTCGAAGCGACGCAAAAGTTTTTCCTGGATGCCAAGGATTTCTGGTGGCAATTTAGTTTGCAGTTTTTCAAATAACGACGTGTGGGAGAGGATCTCCTCTTTCCACTTGTCCCGCTGCAAGCTCATCGCTTCGGAAAACTTATAACTGTCGATGCTGGTTAAGCCTTCGAGGGATAGATCCTGATACGATGGCATCCAACCGATGGGTGTTTCCACGGCATGGGCCGTATTTTCGGCTCTTCCGATCATCCAGGCAAGCACGCGAATGTTTTCGCCAAAGCCTGGCCACATAAACTTTCCGTCGGCATCTTTTCGAAACCAATTTACGCTGTACATCTTTGGTGGATTGGTGAGCTTTTTGCCCATGTTGAGCCAGTGTTGAAAATAAGCGCCCATGTGGTAGCCACAAAACGGCAGCATGGCAAAAGGATCCCGTCGAACAAGTCCCACATTGCCAACAGCCGCAGCTGTGGTTTCGGATCCAAGAGTGGCCGCCATGTAAACGCCGTGCTCCCAATCGAACGCCTCATACACAAGCGGGATTGTCGTTGGTCGTCGTCCACCAAAAATAAATGCAGAAATGGGAACGCCTTCGGGATTTTCCCAGTTGGAATCCAAACACGGGACTTGGTTTGCAGGGGCGGTGAAACGTGCATTGGGATGGGCAGCGGTATGCCCGGTGCCCGCTGTCCAAGGCTTCCCTTTCCAGTCGGTGAGACCTTCGGGAGCAACGTCAGTCATGCCTTCCCACCACACATCACCATCGGCGGTGAGCGCTACGTTGGTAAAAATGGTATTTTTTTGAATGGAAAGCATGGCGTTTGGATTTGTTGCGCTGGATGTGCCTGGTGCCACGCCAAACAGGCCGGCCTCTGGGTTGATGGCATAGAGGCGTCCATCGCTGGCGAGTTTTAACCAGGCAATGTCGTCGCCGATGGTGGTGATCTTCCAGCCGTCCATGGCGGCCGGTGGACGCATCATCGCAAAATTGGTTTTACCACAGGCGCTGGGGAAGGCGGCGCTGACGTAATGTTTTTTTCCATTGGGTTGCTCAACGCCGATGATGAGCATGTGCTCGGCGAGCCAACCTTCTTTTTTTCCCATGCTCGAGGCCAGTCGGAGAGCAAAACATTTTTTACCTAAAAGAGCGTTGCCGCCGTAACCACTGCCAAAGGACCAAACTGTATTCTCTTCGGGAAAGTGCGAAATAAATTTTTCGGGATTGCACGGCCACGCCACATCCGGTTGACCAGGTTCGAGGGGCTTACCCACGCTGTGCAAGCAGCGAACGAAATCTTTTTCGCCAAGAACATTCCAAACTTTTTCTCCCATGCGAGTCATGATTTTCATGTTGGTGACCACGTAAGGAGAGTCCGAAATTTCTACGCCGATTTGCGCAATGGGTGAACCCAGCGGGCCCATGGAAAACGGAATAACGTACATCGTGCGTCCGCGCATGCAGCCTTTGAAAAGTTTTTTAAGATTGGATTTCATCTCTTGAGGAGCCAGCCAATTATTATTTGGTCCCGCGTCCTCTTTGCGTAGTGTGCAAACGAACGTTCGCTCTTCAACCCGGGCCACGTCGCCGGGATCGGAAAGGGCCAGATAACTATTGGGGCGAAGTGTTTCGTTAAGCTTACGGAGAGTTCCGGTTTCGCACATTTGCGCGCAGAGACGGTTGTATTCGGCGTCGCTGCCGTCACACCAGTAAACCGCTTGCGGTTCACACATTTCGACCATGTCTTGCACCCAGTTTTTTACGTGGGCGCTGCGAACCGCTGATGGAACTTGGACAGTCATCCGTCCTCCTCAAACTGAATTAGAATTTAAAGGCGTAGTTTTATCCGATTCTTGCATCAATTGCTAGGCGGATTGGTGGTCTCTGTTAAATTTTCTACAGCTATTAAATAAGCAACAATTTCAGTATCTTAGGGGTGAATATAAAAGTTGAAATTTAAAGCACGGTGGCAGTCTTCGACGTGGAGTTTCCGGCATGATCAGTGATTGTGATTATAACTTTGCCGGAGTAGCCCGCGGGCAGAGGAATGATGTAGTAAAAATGATTGCTGCGAGTGGCGGGCTGCAAATATCCTTTATCAGTGCACAGATAATACAGGTGCATTTTAGAAATATTGGGTCGCAGACCGCTTGGTAATTCGAGAGCTTGCGTAAAATCCCAGCCAAAGAAGTCGACGGCTGTAAAATCAGCTTGAAGCTTGGCCGGCGCCAACCTCTCCTTGCCGGCAAAAATTTGATCGAAGGCTTCGACCACCAGATAGCCTTTGTTTGCCAGTTTCGAAAGATCGTTTTCGGGATCCAACCGTGGAAAACCCGACCCACAGCGCTCGGGAAGGATCGGCGAGTACAGACCCACAATTTGCGGAGCGATAGAGTCGCTGACAGAAACTGAAACCGCAAAGGGGTTTAGGTAAATTCCATCCGGGCTCACAACGTTGTAATGAAGATGATGAAAGCGCACGCCGAGCAAGTACCGACTCCACACCACCAATTGGCCAAGCACTTCGCCGGCAGCTACAAAACTGTTTTCTAAAATGCGTTTTTTAATATTTGCGGTGAGAAGATCAGGATCGATGTGATGGAGCTCAAAGCGAAATCCGTTTCGATCGGTGATGGCAATTTCGAAATAGGATTTTCCCCAAGGAGGCTCGGCTTTTCCGTCGAGCACATCTCGTAAAGGTAAAAAATATTTTGTCGAACGCCCATCCACTTCGTCGACGTATGAGTAAAAACCACCTTCCAGTTTTCCCGAAACTGGAGCGATGACGTCTTGATGTTCTTCGCCGCGGATGTCGATTCCCGCGTGATAATAAGCGGGCGAGGTCCAATCCTGAAATTGATTGATCACCGCTCCGAACTGTTCAGAGGTAAATTTGAGTTCCAAGGGCAGGGGAAGGTTTTGGGGAAGCACAGCGGGGCTTAGGGCGAAGGACGAAAAAGGGGGTGCCGGGACGAATTTTTTGAAACCCCACTTGGCCAATTCCTGGGGTGAATGGGAAGGACGATCCGCGAAAACCTTTGGAACATTGATAAAATAGATGAACAAGGTGAGGAGGAGCAGCTGCATTCCGATTATCTAGCTCACTCTTTACGCAGGCGCAAATAAACTAAAACAATTTCCAAAACAATCGCAAAACCAATGACTGACTTGAAAAATGTTACAAATCTGACTACGTTGCAAATTACGGAGTTTTTCATGTGGCCTAAAAACGTTTTAATGGTATCGCCCACGTATTTTACTGTCGAGTACGCGATCAATCCCCATATGCTCGATCCCTCTGGTCATTTGCAGACGGTGGATCAAACCAAGGCCCACGAGCAGTGGCAGTCCCTGCGCGAGGCTTTTGAAGCCCACGGGTTGCCAGTTCGTGTGCTAGAGGGTGTTGCGGGCCTTCCCGATATGGTTTTTGCCGCCAATCAGAGTTTTCCTTTTTATAAAAACGGACGTTTGCAATTTGCCCTCAGCCGCATGAAATCGCCGTTTCGGCAGCAAGAAGTTTTGCACTTTAAACAGCAGTACTTGCGAGACAATGTCGAAACCTACGAGGCCCCTGAAGGATTAACTTTCGAAAGTATGGGCGACGCTCTTTGGAATTACGAAACCAACGAGATCTATGGCGGTTACGGTTTTAGAACCGACGAAGCTATTTACGAGTGGCTTTCGGAAATTACAAAAACCCCGGTCATCAAACTCAAATTAATCAGTGAAAAGTTTTATCATCTGGACACCGCGCTGACCATTTTAAATCGCGACTCCGCCCTTGTGGTGACGGAAGCTTTTTCCAATGAGTCCATGGATAAGTTGAAAATGAAATTTAAAAGCTTGCTTGCGGTACCATTTGCGGAAGCCTGTAATTTTTTGGCGGCGAATGCGTGTTCGCTGGATGGACAAACAGTTTTTGTGGAGGCCAAGGCTTTTGAAACGCAGAAACTTTTAAAAGACAATGGGTTTAAAATAATTACCATCGATACGTCTGAGTTCTTAAAATCAGGCGGGTCTATTTTTTGTTTAAAAATGCTATATTAAAGAGAGCGCTGAAGGGCTGACTGTGGAAACCGAGAAACCAAAATTCGATTTAAACGATGTGCAAAAGTGTGTTGAAGTGTTAGAGCACTTTTCGTGCAATAGCACTCAGCTGCACGATATCGGTCCTGAAGCCCACATCAATTTGATGCGTGCGGCGGGGTTGCTTTCGCGACCGGCAAAGATCGAAATGAAAAAACGCAATCAAGAACTAGACCGCGAACTGCGCCGGCGGGACTCGAAAAAGAACCGCATGGCACGAGCCCAGACAGGAATTCGTCAAGCGCGGTTGAACAAGATCTTCGTTGCTCCCGAGGAGATAAAATATCTACCCAGTCCCGCCGATAAATTTTCCGAAACCACAACGCGGCCGCAAAATTGCTACGTTTGCAAAGAAGAATACACGTCGCTGCATCATTTTTATGATTCCATGTGTCCTGCCTGCGGAGAGTTTAATTACAAAAAAAGATTTCAAACCGCGTCGTTAGACGGACAGGTCGCGTTGATTACAGGCTCACGACTGAAGATCGGTTACCATGTCACACTGATGATGTTGCGGGCTGGAGCACAGGTGATTGCCACCACGCGCTTTCCGCGGGATTCCGCGTTTCGCTTTTCCCAGGAAAAGGATTTCTCCGATTGGAAGGATCGTTTGCAAATCCATGGTCTGGATTTGCGTCACACGCCCAGTGTGGAAATATTTTCGCGCTTCATGGAGCAGCGACTTCCGCGTTTAGATATTCTCATCAACAATGCAGCCCAAACCGTGCGCCGCCCTCCGGGTTTTTATGCCCACATGATGGACCGCGAGCTGTTGGCCTTTTCGGAATTGCCAAAAGAGGTCAAAGCGCTTCTTGTGGATCACGAAAATTGCAAAGAGCAGCTCAATCAACTCAGCGGTGATGAACCGGATTCTAAGCTTCCAGTGCAGTGGCATGGCCATGGACCAGGGATTGGTTTGCGGGCTTCGGCAAAACTTTCGCAGATCCCGTACTCCTACGACAACTCGCTAAAAGTGGAAGAGGTTTTTCCCAAAGGCGAATTGGATGCAGATCTACAACAGGTGGATTTGCGCGAAACCAATAGCTGGCGCTATCGACTGGCCGAAGTGCCCACTCCCGAAATGCTCGAGGTGCAGTTGGTGAATGCGGTGGCGCCGTTTGTTTTATGCAGCCGATTGTTGCCGTTAATGAGACGCGACAACACGGGGAAAAAACATGTGGTGAACGTAACCGCAATGGAAGGAAAATTTTATCGCTTCCACAAAGAAGATCGGCATCCCCATACAAACATGGCAAAAGCCGCACTGAATATGCTCACGCACACGTCGGCGAGCGAACTTGCGAAAGATGGAATTTATATGAATGCCGTGGATACGGGGTGGGTGACCGACGAGGATCCTGCACAGCTTGCGGCACGCAAAACCCAAGTTCACGACTTCCAACCTCCACTTGATATCGTGGATGGCGCCGCTCGCGTTTGCGATCCATTCTTTGACGGCATCCTCACCGGCACCCACTGGAGCGGCAAGTTTTTGAAAGATTACTTTCCGATTGATTGGTAGTTTCCCTAGGAAACTACCTTTGACTGACTGGTAGTTGCCTTGAGCAACTACCTTTGACTGACTGGTAGTTGCCTCGAGCAACTACCTTTAACTGATTGGTAACGCCCGTGGGGGCGTTCTTCACCTTAGAATTTCTTCACGAAAGGCCATTCACGGTGCCTCCTTTGCAAGCATATGCTAAGAACTTACACTAATGAGTATTAGTTTAAAAAAGGACCCACTTATGAGACCCTTATTGTCACTCATCTTAACAATTTCCGTCGCAATATCCGTCCCCACCACCACTTGGGCCCAAACCCCCAACGAGAAGTGGGAGGCCTACCGCCATATTGAAGACATTCGCGAGTTCAACTTGCCGTTTCAGGAATTTGCCGAAAAAGCAGTTTTAGACTTCGAAACCATCGGAGTTACCAAAACTCCTGGCGAAAAATTCGAGATCATTGACGTTGAGACCGTTCCAAGAGAGACACAAAACAAAGTCCTGAGCAGCATTAAAAATTACATACCTTTTCAGATCGAAACTTGCCGCAAGCAGGGGCTTCGCTTCTGCCCGGTTTTAAAATACTCAAACTCCAGCACCATGTTTTTTAATAAAGGAAAATTCTATACCTGTCGCCATGCTTTTCATAACTGGCTTACTATCGCTTCTAAAGCCAACGGCGACCGACCGGTTGATACGATCTCTCCCCCCATCATCCTACGACTTGTGAAAGACGGTAAATTAAAAATTCTGTACAACTCCGGCTACGAGGGAAAAGCCCAGCTCAATTTCAGTTTTATCAATGCCGACTCACGATTGAACGTGCAAACACACGGCACAACTTATCCGAATATCGAAATAAAAAAGATCATTCAAGATGCCGATTTTGTGCAAATGGAAATCAGCGAGCCGATCAATGTAAAAGATTTCAATTTGACAGAACGCAAAAGTCCAAAAAATCCCTACAGAATTGGCGAAGAGACTTTTCTGCTCGGCTACCCTGGAAAAACCAATTATTTTAAAGATGGCGTTGGCGATGCCCCTGGCTTTAAACTGATGGCTTCGAGCGGGTTGACGTTACCTCCGCTTTTTCCAGAGGAATACAACACATCCAATTTTGGATCCTCAGGCATGAGTGGCGGAGTGGTTGTCACGGCAAATAGCGAGATTTTAGGTTTGCACTGCACGGGCTACAACGAAGAAAACGCCACCCAGCACCCGGAGCGCGTCACATCCCATGCTTTTCCGCTCGACGTTGAGTTTATCGCAGATTTTTGGCGCACACTAAAATACCCAACCGTTTTAAACTAAGTGGTCTCCGCCATCCATTGAACGCCCGGTAACGAGCGGATCAAGTCACATTCAAAGCTCTCATGGCCACTGCGGCCACGATGAACGTTGTTGGTTGCCTACCGTTTTACCGACTGGTAGTTGCCGGTTGGGAAGGTCGAATCGCCGGTTGCGCGCATTCGGGTTTTGCAGGCTTTAAAACAAAACATGTGTTAATGGCATCTCGCACATTATTTCCCGAAGGCCGGTCTCTAAAAAAGGCTCGCTTAGGAATCAACGCGGGAATATCAGCAAATGTCACTTGCCCATCCTTTGAAAGAGATTCGGCACATGAAACTTCGCGACTGAGAAGATCATTCATTCTGCCGGCGAGCTCCGAACCGCCAAAGGAATTTTGCAACTCGGCGACCACCATGCCTTCGGCAAATTGCCCATAATCGTCTAAGATATCGCGTCCCGGTTCGCTTCCCGCGATCATGGAAGATTTGGACATGTCGCGTGCGATGTCCCCCGATTGACAAGAAGTGATGATGCCGAAAACATGAGTGCCAGACATGGCTTGTTCCACCTCGCGACCGGTCACTAGATATTCGGAGCAAGCTTCAACTACTCGTTGTCTATCTCGAACATTTTTCAAACAATTAAAATATCCTGGCAAAAGAATGTAGGACTTCCCTTGGATTGTTTCTCCGTGGCCGGCAAAATTGAGGTTTACAAAAGGCTTGCCCCGTGAAAATTGGGTCAAATAATTAAGGAGAGTTGTTTTTGTGTAGCTTGCGTTCATTGCCACCGAACGAGATTGGGGCCCATTGCTGACTAAACTTGTTATTTTATTAAAAAGCTCTAAGTCACTGCTCACTCCGGAAAGTGCGCGAAGTGTTCCTGAATAATCGGCGGTGATGTTTAAACTGTAGACCTGAGAGCGATCAGGGCATTGAGTGGGTCCAAAGCGCCCTCGATTTGCCGGTGAAAAAGAATCTCTGAGCTCGCTTGTGGTTTGGTTTGTAGGTGCGGCCGTGGGAATTGGGTCGAGCGGTAAATCCCAGTCCGCTACGGCCCTATAAAAAAAACTTACAATGATTAAAAAGATGCTGCTCATACGGGTCGTTCTCTAGCTTCAAGTTCGTTGACTTTAAGTCTAGCAAATCGGCACAAGCAGCGCACGCGTCTTAGAGATTAAATCTCATTATGAGAAAAAAAAGCGCTACGGTGTGCAGCCGACGTATTCTGAGTAGCCTGCGGGATTTTGTTGCTTGGGGTTGAGTTGTGGTTGCAGTAAATCGTTTTCCGCAATCAGTCCGCCGTCTTCATTCACATAAAATGGACTGGTGTAGGCATGGGCGATCATGGCTGATGGACCATCGGTGATTTTAAATTGATTCCAGTCTGTGCATAAAATAGCGTCGGCGGTGCGCAGTGATTTTTTATACGAGCTGCGATCATTGGCCACATTGTAAAGCTGAGCCCAGCTGCTATTTAAATCCGAGCGGTCTCCTACGTTATTTAAAACCCAGTTGTCGTCATAGCTTTCTGGAGTTGTTCGCAAAACACTCCAGTCGCGATCGAGATTTAGAAGACGTTTTGCTACACCTTGAGCAAATAAGCTTTCTCCTCCGCGACGAGTGATATGCACAATATTTTTACAGCCGTAGGCTTTTAAAATAAGAGTGGGCGTGAGGTCAGGCCAACCGCCTGCAGAAAGAAACGTTTTTCTACCCGACGAGAATTCGCGAAGCGCCGACAAGCCAGGTTCTGCTGGGGAAAGTCGGAGGGCCTCAAACCACGTCGCCTCATTGAGAGCGAGGAAGCGATTACTTTTTGCATCTTTATAATCTAAATTTTGTGCGATGTTTTTGAGCGCCGATGGCGAGCCCCAATAGCCAAAGCGCACGTCATCGTAGTCCGTCAGAGAAAAAGTTTTTCCAAACTCTGGATCGAGGTTTTGATGATAATCCTCCATGGCCACTTTGGCCTCTCGGTAGGCGGAGTCCACGAGAACCGATGTGATTGGAAAGCTGACGATAGTTTGGCCTATATTTTTTTGCGAAAAGTCGTCTCCAGAGGTGCGAAAAAACTTATCAATGGTGGTTTCTAAAAGGTTTTGGCAACGTGGTTGATCCTCGACAAGCTCGGACCAGGTTTTATTTTTTAAATCCTTCGAACAGGTCGTATAAAGTTCATTCCAATTTTTGTTCTGTGAAGAGGCATTGGCGTAAAAGCCTCCAATCTTTCCAGCTTGGCGGGCCAGTCCATCAAAGTTAACGATGCCTGCGCGGAAGAAAAGGTTGTTATCTGACTCTGCATTAAACTTTCCAAACACTTCGTAGGTTTTATACAGCTCTCCTGCATAAAACTTCGCGGTTTTCAGGGCGCTTTGGGCCTGTGTCAGGTTGTGCGAAGATTGCAGAACGCGAACGGCTTGCGAGAGGCGGGCGAAGCTTTCGACGTTGATCAAATTTAATTCTCTTCCAACTTCGAGATTGCGCTCGATGCGCCCAAGGTTGTCGTAAAACACTTGCAACGCAGACGTCATTTGAGCTGGGTCTACTTCGGTAAATATTTTATTTAATTCTTGGGCCCAGTTGGCGGAGCCTAGGCTCTGCGCATCGACAGCGAGAGAAGCAAAGTCTTGCCATTCTTTTTGATTTTTAATCCAGAAGGTGACGCCTTCGAGGGATTTAATTAAAAACACCGCGGTTTCTGGTTGCTGTTTGACCATTTCGCTAGAGGCGATGCTATCAAGAAGAAAGATGGAGATGGAGGCCGAGCTGCCGCCGGCTTGTGCTTTTGGTAGGCCCAGTTTTTCCACTACCGAAGCCATGGCTCCCCAGTGGGAGGCGATCAACTCGCCATTACCGCGGACCGAAAGGCAGTAATCGGCCGCAATTGAAACGTTGGAAAAAAACAAAACGGTAAAAAAGATCTTGGACATAAATTCCCCTGGGTTGTGCGGACACCTTATCAGTGTGCCGGGGAAGGTAACAAACTGGTGTCCCGCTCACAAGAGCTGGAGTAATTTATACATTGGAATTCATGCATCTCTTGAAGAAATGACGGATTGTTCTCCGATGCTACGAAGAACGGTTGGCAATCTGCTGATCGTGCTGAATCAAAGGACCGAGGAACAGGCGAGTGTAAACTCGCAAGATACACAGGCCGTCAAAAATGTAAGACAGACTCACAAACAGGGCCACCATCCATTCCTCGCGATGCACGTGGTGAAACACAACGTCTTCGCCAATAAACGTGGGAGAAATGGGAAAGCCCGAAATTCCTAAACAGCACAACAAAAACACAAAGGCCGTTTGCGGATATTTTGCCGCCAGGCCCGAAAAAGTATTGAGGGATAGTGTCAGCTCCTTTTTTTGCAATGAGGACAGGCAAATCAGTCCTCCCATCCAGCTCAAACTGACACCGCTTAAGTAAATCAAAACCTCAAAAGTATTCAGCGCATCGTAGGTGCCCACGGCGAGTAAAATCCAAATGTGATTTGCAAAAATCAATGACCACGCGATGAAAGGATTTTTTCGTTCAGTCAATGAGCGAACCACAAACAGAAATGCCACACTAGCCACGATGGACGCTGCTGTGCTTTTGATAAAAGCATCTTGAGTTTCTAAAACTTCCAGAGCAATCACGCCAAGTAGGCTTCCTCCCACCAGCACCCAACCGAAAATATTCCAAGGTCGGCGACGCAAAAAAAGTCCTAAAATTTTAAAAGGGCGCCAAAGAAGTTTTTCGAGCCAGGTGTC
>JAYUKO010000229.1:0-3319 GCA_043764415.1 Bdellovibrionales bacterium
CGAAGTGAATCGTGCCGAATTTTATCCACTCAATCCCAACGATCTCGACAACTGGGAACTTGATCTTTTACAAGGCCTCAAATTTCTCAAAGAGAATTTCGAGCTCGATAAAAAAGTTGTGGTCGTTGGACTTCCACAGCGCTTGGTGAGCACACGCAATCTTTCCTTTCCTTTCTCTCGCCGCCTCGATATTTTACGAAGTTTACCCTTCGAGCTCGATGAAGAGCTTCCCTTTGGCAGTGACTACAGCTTTTTTGATGCCAAAACAGTATCGCAAAACGCCAACGAAACCGCCGTCCTTGTTTTTGCGACACCACAAAAAGAAGTCCTTCAATTGGTTGATCTTTTAGCGCGCGTGCAGATCGATCCAGATCTCATCAGCGCCGAGGGCGCGGCTTTTGCGAACCTGGTCGAAGACTGGCAAAATGGTTCTTACCTACAGAGTGCTCCCGAAACCATTCCCAATCCCATGACGATGCGTTTGTTCGTGCGCCATGACCATACGCTGGTTTCGCTCTATCAACAGCGCCAACTCGTTTGGACACGCACTATTTCTTGGGGTGAAAAGAATTTGATCCTTGAACTCATGAAAACTTTTAACTATCCCTACGATCAAGCGGCCACACTGATTCCCGATCAAATGCGCTTATTAATGATGATGGCCGGGGCCTCCGCTCAAGACATACGACTTTCAGAGACCATCGAAAAATCCATGCTGGATTTTACTCAGCAGTTGCGAATGACCATACTGGATTGCCAAGATCGCTTTCGTGGAACCATTGGCTTTGCGCAGTTATCAGGCCCTTTAAGTCGCATCGAAAACATCAATGCTCACCTCACTAAAAATGTGGGCATTCCCTTTAACAGCGAAAGCGTGATCGGCGATCTTCTGCACCAGCGGCAAGTGCAGGCCGTTTCACACATGGCCGAACAACTTCCCATAGCCATCGGTCTCGCTGTGGAGGGACTTAAACGACCTAAAAACCCAGCGATCAACCTGCGCCAAGGCGAAAGCATCAAGCGCAATCAATTTTGGGAAAAAACGTGGAGTAAATGGGGACACGCCCTCACCCTCGCGGCCGTTGCTTATGTACTTTATACGGGCTACGGGTTTATGCGCGAAAAAGTAGCGGTGGGCTTGGATGAGGCCACATTTCAAGAATTACAAAAACACGCTGGTACGATCGCAAACCTTCGAGGGGCGCAGGCCACTCCCGAGGGGATCGAGCGTTTTATCCTGCAAGAGCAAGATAAAGTGAAAAATGCAAAAGTCTTTTCGAAGATTCAAGATATCGAACCTTCGATGAAAGTGGTCAATCTTCTGAGTTCAACCTTGCCATCCAATAAGCAAACAACCTACGACATCCGCAAGGTCAGTGTGAATAACGCGCAAGTTTCCCTGGAGGGAATCGCCGAGCAAAGAAACACTGTGGATCTGATTCGCAAGAAACTCGAAACCATGTCTATCAATAACAAGGTTCGCACCGAAAAAACCACGCTCATAGAGGACAAAGGCGTCGCCTTTGCTTTTAGCTTTACGATGAAGGGAACGTTGTGAATTTTTCGGATCTGAAAGAAAAGATTTTAGAATCGCTGCAGCAACTGCTTGCGCGCGTTCAAGAAAACTCCCTTTATATCCAGCTGATGGAGCGCTACCGAAATTTTAATCCCCTGGTGCAAAAACTGCTCATTGCCGGCGGAGTATTTTTTCTTGGTTTTGCCATTTATCTAATTCCTGATTCGTTTGTGTCTTCGTCGAAAACCTACGAAGAAAGCTTCCAGGTCAATCGCCGGTTGATCCGCGACCTGTTTCGCACGGCTCGCAACCCCGTTATTCGCGCCGATCAGTTCAAAGGGCTGAGTTTTGAAGAAATGCGCTCATTAATTGATGCGCAGATCACCAGCACACAGATCATTGAATCGCAAAAAGGGGCTTACGTACCGGTCAGTAAACCGCTTCCCAGCAAAACGGTTCCGGGAGCAATCCAACAAGAAGGCCTCTCCATTGAGCTTAAAAAACTCAACCTCACGCAAATTGTTCAGCTGAGCCAAAAACTCTCGGCCATGCACCCCAACACCAAACTCGCAGGCGTTGATATTCAAGCGGACAAAGAAGATCCCCATTACTTTCAAGTCAAATTCACCATGAGCTCCCTTTCACTACCAATGAAAGACGAGCCCACCCCGGGTAAAAAGAAGAGATAAGATGCTACAAACAGTGATTGATTTTATTAAAACGATTTTTTTGTATCACAAAATGAAGATCGTTATGTTTCTAGTGTGCTGTTTGGTTTTTTCCATGGTGTTTTTTCCACTGACTGAGCTTGGCGAAAAGATTGTCGCCGAAACCAACGCCAGTGGCCTCATTTATCTAGAATTCGAGAGCATGGACCTGTCGTTTTTTCCCCGCCCGGCCGTCATCATGAAGCAAGCGCTGGTGGAAAGCCCTATGATCGAGCAGGTTGAAGTGAAGTATTTGAAGGTGGCACCATCGGTGCTCGCTTGTATTCAGTTTGCTTTTACGAAAGTTTTAAAGCCCCACGTCAACATCGATGCTGAGGGCCTGTTTGGCGGAACTCTCGAGGCCTCAACCAGTGCGAGTTCTAAAATCAAAGATCCGCAAGCGATCGAGCTTGATCTGAACTACTCTGATTTCGATGTTAAAATTCTCGCAAAAAGTTTAGGCCCCAATTGGCCGGTGGCCCCATCGGCGCTGGGACAGCTCACCGCGAAGATGGATCTAGATCCATCGATGAAAACCCAGCCCGAGGGCGCGATCGAAATGAGCCTGGCAAAATTGATCATTCCGCAGTTTGAAATCGCAACGGGTTTTGGCCCCATGGCTCTGCCCGCTATGAGTTTTCAAAAAGTTGTTCTCAAAGGCACGTTAAAGAATGGAAAGCTTGTGCTCAAAGAGACTCAGCTCGGCAGTGGCTCTGACGAGATGATTTTAAAAATTTCCGGCGAAATGGACATCCGCGTATTCCCCGGAGGAACTCCCACCGTTGGCTTTTACAGTTTAGCTGTGGATTTAAATTTAAAAAAATCCATGCAAGCCAAGCTCGGCAGTGCCGCTGATGCCATTCAAGGATATCTTGGCAAATACAGCACAACCACGAGCGAAGGCCTGCGCTACGCCTTCCGCGTCCAGGCCAATGGCTTTAGCGACCCAATGCCTAATTTTACAGCACTTTAAGGCGTCGACCATCTGCACCTTTTGCAAACTCCGTTTGCATTCCGCGCAGCATCCTCAGTATAAAGATTGATCACCAACAAATGGGGGAATTATGTCAGTAAACAAAGTCATTCTTGTCGGTCG
>JAYUKO010000230.1:0-11358 GCA_043764415.1 Bdellovibrionales bacterium
CGGCTTTTATGGAACTGCAGAGTTTAAATATCTTGCCCATTGCGTGCGACATGCGCAGCATCGATCACATTCTCTACACGCCGGCGCCCGATATTGTTCACGAAGCTGCGGGGCACGCTCCGATCTTAGTAGACGAGCAATTTGCCTCTTACCTCAAAGAGTATGCACAGGTTGCAAAAAAAGCGATTATCTCTTCGGAAGATCTTTCGCAGTACGAGGCCATTCGAGATCTTTCGGATGTTAAGGAAGACCCTCAGTCGACGCCGGAGCAAGTTCGCACCGCTGAGGCGCGGCTCACTCAGATCAACGCGTCCATTAGCCACGTTTCAGAGGCCTCACTCCTTGGACGGATGAATTGGTGGACGGCCGAATACGGGCTGATTGGCGATTTGCAAAATCCTAAAATTTTTGGCGCTGGCTTGCTTTCGTCGGTGGGTGAATCTCGCCAGTGTTTACAAGACTCCGTTAAAAAACTTCCGCTCACTGTTGACTGCATCGAAACCAGCTACGACATCACCGAGCAGCAACCCCAACTTTTTGTGGCTAAAAGTTTTGCCGAGCTTTCGCTCGTTTTGCAGGAACTTGAAGAGCGCCTGTCGTTTCGTCGCGGCGGTCTTTACGGTTTGCAAACAGCCCTCAAAGCAAAGACTGTGAACACAGTTGTTCTTGATTCTGGTTTGCAAATTTCGGGCGCGGTGAGCGAAGTGATTACTGATTCCGCTAGCAACGTTCTTTATTATAAGTTATCGGGCCCCACCCAGCTCTGCGAAAACGACGTGCAGCTGCAGGGACATGACAAAAGTTATCACGCCAGTGGCTTTAGCTCTCCTCTTGGCGAATACAAGCCGGTGAACCTAGAACTTGACCAGACCGTTCTCTTGGAGTTTACATCCGGAGTGACCGTCGCAGGACGAGTTCAATCGATTCTGCCTGCAAAAAATAAAACGCCAATGATTATTTCTTTCGACGATTGTACTGTGAAACACCAAGGGCAAGTTTTGTTTCAACCAGAGTGGGGCACGTTTGATTTGGCTGTTGGTACAAAAGTGGTCTCCGTGTTTGCCGGCCCAGCTGATCGAGCGAGTTACGGTATGACTGAAACTTTTGTAAAGAAGGTGATCCCCGCAAAACAGCTCTCGGGGCAGTCTCGACTCAAAAACGAGCTGTACCAAAAAATTCGCACTCTGCGTGAATCGCAAAAGGTATCGTCCAAACAGATTGCGGCACTTTTCCATGAAGCTCACAAGCAATTGCCCGAGCAGTGGTTGGCATTTATCGAGCTCTTGGAGCTTTGTGACACCGTTGTCGACGGGGATTTGTGCACCCTCATCGAAACTCATCTATTAGATTTACAAAAAAAATACCCTGCCAACCAAGAGTACATCTCTTTGGGGCTGCAACTTTCGGATCGAATTAAATTATGAAAAATTTGAGTGTTGTGCTTGTTCGCCCGAAATATTCAAGAAACGTTGGTATGGTCGCAAGAACCATGTCCAATTATGGCCTCGAAAAATTAATCTTGATCGAACCGCGCTGTGAAATCGATCAGGACGCGCGCGAAGGGGCGGCGCACGCGCAGCTCCAGCTAGAAAAATGTCAGATTTATCCGCATTGGCAGCGATTTTATGATTGGGAGCATGAAGGAATTCGTATTGCGTTTTCGGCTCGCGATGGAAAACGCCGCGACGCTTTTGATTTTGCGTCCAGCCTGAAACACGATTTGGAAATGAAATCTGAGTTATTTAATAAAAATACGTATCTGATCTTTGGGCCCGAGGATCATGGTCTTGCCGAAAGTGATTTGGATTTTGTTCACCGAGTGTTTCAAATTAAATTGCCCGGGGAAAACACCAGTCTTAACTTATCCCACGCTGTGCAGTGTGCTCTCACAATTCTTCACCAATCGACGGATGCCGCCGAACATATTCCAGTCGATAAACAGGAGCGCGAAAACTTTTTTTTTCCAGATCAAACTTTAAAGCGTTGGCTCGAGGCTCTCAACATTGATTTGTCGAGCCACGAAAAAGTGAATTCCTACACTGTTTTACGCAAGCTGCTCCTCAAGGGGTTTCCCACCAGCAAAGAGTTGCATATGCTGGAAACTGTTTTGCAACAAACGATTCGCAAACTCAAAGACCGGTCTTTTGTTACGAAAAACCAGCAAAATTCCATTGACTCACAATAGCCGGCTCCTATTATGGGCGCAGATTATTTAAGGAGAATTTCATGCTTTTTAACCGTCTTTTATTGGCCTGTTTATTTTTATCTCTTACCCACTGTTCCTCGATGAATGCCCTTTTGTACAAGAGCTCCTGCACTAGTAACAATTGGGAAGCTGTCGGCGAAAAAGATGGTGAGCGGGCAAACAAAGACGTGGCAGCGTGGTCCACTCGCTGCCAACAATTCGGTACAACTCCTGACACTGCGAAGTACGAAAAAGGCTATGCAAAAGGTCTCAGCAAGTTTTGTCACACAAAAGGTTTCGAAGCCGGAAAAAAAGGCTCACCCATCGACGTGGCTTCCCAGTGTTCTGAAAAAAGCGATACCACTCGTTTTGAAGAAGGTTACGACGTTGGCCTCCATGAGTTTTGCACTCCAGATGCGGGTAAACAACATGCTTTAGCCGGCACAGTGCGCGCAGAGGTTTGCACCAAAGTCACCCCTTACCAAAATGGCTACGCCCTGGGCTTAAAAGAACTTTGCTCGTCGTCAGTGGCATTTAAAAATGGCCTGGAAAATAAAGACTTCGAACCAAAAAGCTGTGCGCCAACAATGCGTGGCTCACTCCTCGCCGCCCATGCGCGCGGAAAAAGATTAACGGAATCGCGACAAAAAGCCACAACTCTAGAAGCCGAAATTAACGACCTCACAGCAAAAGTGTACGACGCCAATGTTCCAGCCGATGCAAAAACCCACTACAATTCGATTCTCGGCAGCAAAAAAACCGAGCTGAAGAGCGTGGAAAAAATCATTTACGGCCTTGAAGGCGAAGAAAAACGCCGCTAATAGCGACCCAAGGAGAATCCTATGACTATTTTAAAGCTGGTTCTAGCAATTGTTATTTTTAGCTACGGTGCCTTTGTGCAGGCTGAAAGCTCAAAAACCATGTGTTTGCCCATTAAGAACTTTAACGACAAAGTCACAATCCAAGCCCTGTGCGACGCCACGGAATTTAACAAGAAATACAATCTTGTTGTCGATGCTGACGGCTGTGCCCTTCCGGGGCAAGGTATAGAGAGCGAAAGCGCTTTTGTGCTTCACCAAGCTCCAGTGAAAGTGACTGCCGCGACCGACGAGGAATTGCTCAAGCGAGCTTTACCTATTTGCGACGTCAGCGAAGCAGGTCTGGTCATTGAGATCGAGCTTCAACCTTGGCAGCAATAAGTCAAATGTGACACATGCCGGGATGCTTATCGAGATAGTCTTGATGGTATTCCTCGGCCGCATAAAAGTTTTTAAACGGTGTGACTTCGCTGACAATGGGATTTGGAAAAACTTTTTTCTCAGTTAAGTCACGGATCACATTTTCAGAAATTTGTTTTTGCTCTTCGTCCACCACAAACACACCCGATCGATACTGCGTTCCCACGTCGGGGCCTTGGCGATTTTTGGTGGTGGGATCATGCAGGGCAAAAAACTCCCGAACCAGGGTTTCAAACGAGACAATTTTGGGATCAAACACCACTTCGACGATTTCGGCATGACCGGTAACGCCATCACAGACTTGTTCGTAGGTGGGGTTTTCTAGGTGTCCTCCGCCATAGCCACTCGTCGTATCGACAACGCCTTCAATTTCTTTAAAACGTGCTTCAACTCCCCAAAAACATCCAGCGGCGAAATATCCTTTTTGCATAGCTTCCTCCAATGCATAGAACCTATCTTTACCATGTTCCAGGCTTGATCTCTACCCCCGCCATGAGTATTCTGTGCCAATGCAGAATATGGACGTGTTTTTTATCAGTTATGACGAGCCCCAAAAAGATCTTTTTTGGGAGGCGGTCAAAGCGCAAATCCCCTTTGCCCAGCGAGTGGACGGCATTAAAGGATTTAATCGCGCCCACCGCGAGTGCGCCGAACGAGCGCGCACATTGCGTTTTTTTACCATCGATGGCGATAACGTTCTGCATAGCAATTTTTCAAGTTTAAAAATACCAATGAAACTGATTATTACGACGCAAGTTTTATCTTGGTCTGCTAAAAATTCAATTAATGGCCTCGCCTACGGCAATGGCGGAATTAAAAACTGGCCCCGAGAGATCGTCATCAAACTCGAATCCCACGAAGACAGCACAAGCCCGCAAGGCGCGGTGGATTTTTGTTTCGATCTGAACTATTACCAAATGCCAGAAACTCTTTCCACTTCGCACATACACCACACAGCTTTTCAAGCCTTCCGCGCCGGTTTTCGCGAAGGCATCAAAATGTCTCTGGATCGAGGCCTGCCCCTGGATTTCGACCGCAAAAACCCGGCCTCTTTCTTACAACTCCTACACCCTGCAAATTTAGAGCGACTCAAAATCTGGTGCTCCGTGGGCGCGGACGTCACCAATGGTCTCTGGGCTATCTTCGGTGCTCGCCTCGGACTCTATGAGTTCTATTTTAACAAATTGGCCCTCGAAAAAATACGCGACTACGACTGGTTCGAAACTTATTGGCAAGAAACCTTCGCCAAAAAATCACAACTTCCAAGCGAAGCGTTTTTACTCAAAGAGATCGAAAAACTCGGACTCGCACTCAATAAGAAAGTGGCCCTTGGCATTCAACTTTTAGATCCGCAAAGTTCCGAATTTTTTAAATCGGTGTATTTCAACCGTCCTCGACAAGGGCCCATGTTCACCGACGGATCCGCCTCTCCCACGCATGATGCCAGCGTTTGATATATTTTTTCTTTCTTACTCCGAAAGCAATGCCGAGACCAATTGGCTCGAGCTGACCACGCGTTTTCCTCGCACCAAGCGCCTGCACGGAATTCACGGTGTTTACAAAGCCCACGCTATCATCGCAGGTTGCAGTGAAACAGATTTTTACTTTATCGTTGATGGAGACAATCTGGTAAAGCCTGATTTCGATTTTACAGTTCCTTTTTCTCCAAACAAAGACTCGCTGTATGTTTGGCGCGCGCAGAACGCCGTCAACCAACTGGTTTATGGCTTTGGTGGTATTAAACTTTACAACCGCAGTCTTTTTCAGGCGCAAAAAACAACGGGTCCCGACGTTGCTACGACCATTGCTCCCAAATACATACCGGTGATGACTCTTGCCTCCAAAACGTGTTTTAATGCCACTCCCCTTGAGAGCTGGCGCGGAGCATTTCGCGAATGCGCAAAACTCACACACAATCTTAACAAAGATCCCGACGATCTCCACAGTCGCGAGCGTCTCTCCACTTGGCTCACGCAAGGTGCAGACAGCATGCACGGAAGCTGGTGCCTTCTTGGCGCTCAGCAAGGGCGGCGATTTGCGCTCACGGCATTAGCTCGCGGCGAGGATTTACAAACCATCAACGACTTTGGTTGGCTTGATAATGAGTTTTTGAAAACTTCACAAAAAATAATACCTGACTCTCGCACTTTCTTAACGCTATAATTTTGTCTGTTATGAAAATTGCAGATCTCATCAAGCAGCGAATTGTTTATCTCGACGGCGCCATGGGCACGATGATTCAACAGCATCCTCTCAGCGAGCAGGACTTTCGCGGAACGCGATTGATCAATCATCCCAAAGATCTCAAGGGAAATAACGATCTCCTTTCCATCACTCAGCCCAAAATCATCCGCGACATTCACCTGCAGTATCTCGAAGCGGGTGTGGACGTCATTTGCACAAATACTTTTAACGCGACAAAGTACGGCCAAATTGAATACGGCACTGAAGGTTTAGTGCGCGACCTCAATATTTCATCTCTTCTTGTGGCGCAAGAAGCTCGGGCCATTTATCAAAACTCCCACCAGCGGCCCGTTTGGATTGCGGGCTCCATTGGCCCAACAAATCGCACGGCTTCCTTATCTCCTGATGTCAACAATCCTGGTTATCGCGCGACTCACTTTGATGACCTGGTGGAAATTTATCGAGAGCAGGTCATCGCCCTTGTTGAAGGCGGAGTGGATCTGTTGTTGCCCGAAACAACTTTCGACACTCTGAATTTGAAGGCGGCTCTTTATGCCATCGATTCTGTCTTACGTGAAAAAAATGTAGATCTTCCAGTCATTGCCTCACTCACCATCACCGATAAATCGGGGCGAACGCTGTCAGGACAAACCATCGAAGCCGCGTGGAATTCCATTCAACATGCTAAACCCTTAGCCGTGGGAATCAATTGCGCTCTGGGGGCGCGGGATTTAAAACCGTACATCCAGGAACTGGCAAAAATTTCCACGTCCTATGTTTGTTGTTACCCCAATGCGGGTTTACCAAATCCGTTGGCTCCCACTGGTTATGACGAAACTCCCGAAATCACGGCAGAAGCCATCCGCGAAATGTCGTCCGAAGGTTTGCTCAATATCATCGGTGGGTGTTGCGGAACAACGCCGGAGCATATTCGCAAAATTATTGAAATCACAAAAAACGATCCCGCGCGCGTAATTCCTACACCGGAACAAAAAATGCGGCTGAGTGGCCTTGAGCCACTCAATGTTGTTCCCATCGAAAAGAGCAAAACTTTTTTAATGGTGGGCGAACGCACCAATGTCACAGGCTCTCCCCGTTTTTATAAATTAATCAAAGAACAAAATTTTGATGAAGCCCTTAAGGTGGCTCGGCAACAGGTCGAAAACGGCGCTAACATTATCGACATCAACTTCGACGAGGGTCTCCTCGACAGCGTCACTTTGATGCGCGAGTTTCTCAACCTCATTGGTTCCGATCCCGATATTTCCCGAGTGCCAATAATGATCGACAGCTCCAAGTGGGACGTGCTCCATGCGGGCCTCAAATGCTTGCAAGGCAAAGGCATCGTCAATTCCATCAGTTTGAAAGAGGGCGAAGCCGGTTTTATCAAGCAGGCCCAGGAGATTTTACGCTATGGCGCTGCTGCGGTGGTGATGGCCTTTGACGAAAATGGGCAAGCCGCCAACACCGAAGACAAAGTCCGAATTTGCCAGCGCGCTTACAAAATTCTCACCGAACGTGTCGGCTTTGCGCCAGAGGATATTATCTTTGACTGCAATGTTCTGACGGTGGCCACTGGCATCGAAGAGCACGATAATTATGGGGTTGATTTTATCGAAGCTGTTCGACAAATTAAAACAACGTGCCCCGGCGCACTCACCAGTGGTGGTGTGAGCAACATCTCCTTTTCGTTTCGTGGCAACAACGTTGTGCGCGAAGCCATGCACAGTGTGTTTTTATTCCATGCCGTTAAGGCGGGCTTGGACATGGGCATCGTGAATGCTGGTATGCTGGCCGTTTACGAAAACATCGAACCCGCATTACGGGACCGTATCGAAGACGTTATCCTCAACCGCCGAAAAGACTCCACCGAACGCCTCCTCACTTTTGCCGAGCAGTTCAAGGGCCAAAAAGGAGCCGCGGACAAAGAAGATCTTTCCTGGCGTGATTGGTCCCTGGAAGAACGCCTCTCCCATTCTTTGGTTTCGGGAATTGTGGACTTTATCGACGTCGACACTCTAGAAGCCCTTAAAAAATATGGAATTCCGTTAAAAGTTATTGAGATTCCCCTGATGAACGGCATGAAAAAAGTGGGCGAGCTCTTCGGCACAGGCCAAATGTTTTTACCACAAGTTGTAAAGAGTGCGCGGGTGATGAAAAAAGCCGTGGCGGTTCTTGAGCCCTATCTTCTTAAAAATTCAGCCGAAGCTCTGGCCCAAGATGTGTTTGTTATCGCCACAGTGAAAGGCGACGTGCACGACATTGGTAAAAATATTGTTTCCGTCGTTCTCGCTTGCAATGGTTACAAAGTGATCGACTTAGGCGTTATGGTTTCTCTGCAAAAGATTTACGAGGCAGCTATCGAAAACAAAGCTTCTTTTATTGGTCTTAGCGGACTGATCACTCCGTCTTTGGATGAAATGATCTTTAATGCACAGGAACTCACCAAGAAAAAATGCACGATCCCGCTGCTCATTGGTGGGGCGACGACGAGTAAAATTCATACAGCGGTAAAGATTGCGCCACACTACTCTGGTTCTACAGTTCACATCAGTGATGCTTCGCTTGTCGTAGATGCTTGTAGGCAGCTTGGCGGAGACAATGCCGAAGCCTACAAAGAAAAAGTAAGTGCGCAGTATCAAAAACTTCGCGATAATTTTAACGCCAAAGACGAAAACTTAATTCCCTATGCAGAGGCGCAAAAAAAATCTACTCGCAACATCGATTTTTCAAAAACCTATACACCCTCGTTTTATGCTAAGCGGATTTTAACCATTAAGCCCAGCGAAGTTATTTCGCTAATTGATTGGTCCCCATTTTTTTGGGCCTGGCAAATGAAGGGTATTTTTCCGGATATTTTAAAAAATGAAAAATATGGTGTGGAATCGCAAAAACTTTTTGATGATGCACAAAAAATTCTTCGCGACCTCGTCACCGATCCGCGAGTCACTCTGCGCGGCACTTTTGGAATTTGGCCGGCGCAAAGTGATGGCGACGATGTCATTGTCTACAATCCTTTCCAAAATCAGGAAGAAATCACGCGCTTTAGTTTTTTAAGACAGCAGCAAATAAAAAAAGAAGGCAACGCACCTTACAAGTGCCTGGCTGATTATGTGGCCCCCAAAACCTCGAAGCACATGGACACCATCGGCGCCTTTGTTGTCACCGCGGGCCCAGAAATCGATGTGATTGCCAACGAATACATCGCTCAGAACGACGATTACACCGCCATCATTATCAAAGCTCTTGGCGATCGCCTGGCAGAGGCCAGCGCCGAGTTTATGCATCGAAAAGTTCGCGGAGAGTGGGGCTACCAACTCCGTGAGTACTTAAGTTTCGCCGAGATTTTGCAAGAAAAGTATCAAGGAATTCGGCCGGCCCCGGGTTATCCTGCTTGTCCGGACCACACCGAAAAAGAAAAGATCTGGAGACTGCTCAACGCGCAGGAAACTCTCGGCGTAGAACTCACAGAAAATTTTGCCATGAACCCAGCGAGCTCAGTATGTGGGTATTATTTTATTCGCCCCGAAGCTTCGTACTTTCATGTCGGTAAAATTACGCGGGATCAAGTGGAGCATTATGCTCGTCGCAAAGGATTGACCATCGAAGAGGCGGAACGCTGGCTCCGCCCTTGTTTAGGCTATTAGTAACAAACAACCGAGCGTTCAGCCGCTGAAATGGTAAATTCCGCGTAGGGCTGAAACGATCGAATGATATCGAGTTGCTTGGCCTTGTTCGCAGCATCCAGAGAGTCATAAAGGTTCACTTTGTTCCAGTTTGCCACGGCTTGGTCGTTACTGATGCCGCAAAATTGTTTGAGCGCCATTTGCGCAAAGCTGTTTGAAGCATGAACTCCGTAGTAACAGTGCAAATAAATGGGACCTAATGACCCCCCTGCTTTAATCACATTGTAAATACTCTGCATGACGAGTCGAGGGCGAGCTCCATCAGCTTTGGGCGTCCCAATATGATTGTAATTTAACTCCCCCTCTGAACACGAGGCTGTCTTGTCGACGCTTGTATAAACGGAATAAGCTTGAGAAAAACCTTCAGAACAAAGAAGTCCCTGATATTTCGAAGACAGGGCTTCGCGCTTTCTGTCGGAGCCGCCAAAATAAAAAACACCCTTCAAAACAGCTTTGGGCCGTGTTTCGCCTTGGTTCATCTGCGACTTACTGATTTGGGTGGAATCCGAGGGATTGTTATAAAGATCCTGATAGTAGCTTGCCTGCTGTGAAAGGGAGGAAAACCCAAAACCAGTCTCAGCTGCCACTAAAAAACTAAACAAAACGAGCACTTTCATAAATTCTCCTTAAAGCAAACGAGTATCAGGGGCGCTCGCCTCGGTAAAGAGGCAAATACCCACGGCAAAGCTGACTGAAGAGATTACTGTGAACCCTGCAAAATTTGCCTGTTGTGCTGCGGCGAAGTTCCGTCTAGATTCCCCCTCGTAACGGGGTTTACAAATCTAAAATAGGGGACCACATGAAAGTTTTATTTTTTCTCTTAGTAAATGGATTTATTGGGATTGCTTTTGCCAATATCCAAACAGAATTTACTTCGCCAAACGGACTCAAAGAAAACTGTCGCGCTTTGCCACCCATCGCTGGCGGAAAATATTCTAGCAAAGATGTAGCGGAAGAAATCGAATACTGCTCACTGGATTTTTATACCACTCCCTCCATCGCGCTTTGCCCTAAAACGTGGAGCAGCAGTCCTGGGACAATGGTTTACGACATCAGCGAATCAGGACTTTCCCAAGAAGCCTACGAAGCACAGGAGTCCTGCGGGGGTGTAAAAAACGGTCACGAAACAGTGACAAAATACAAACAGTCCATGAATCAAAGTGGAACCAGTGGAACCTATTCGCCGAGCTCACTGCTGTATTATCATTTGTCGCGTTTTTTCGACACCACTGTTGAAGTTCCTGTTGCCGTCTACCGCACCATGGATCGCCAGGCGCATTTCGAACGCGTCACGCGCAAAGCCCACGAAGATAAAATGGGTAAAGGCGAAATGATTCGTAAAGGTTGGGAATGGTTGTACAATTCTGAAAAGAATCCCGAAGTCTATCAGCCAGCAACCGATCTTTTTACGGACGACATGCAGCAGATTTTTGGAGTTCTCGTTCATGCCGGAGGCGAACGCTACGGCGCCGAGATCAACGGCCTTCGTACAAATAATCAAAATACACAATTTCAAGAAACACCTGCCTACTACGCGCTTCGAGAAAATGCAGATCTAGCGACGGCCATCCAAGCAGGTATCGAAAAGGCAAAGAAAAATTCCCAAATGAAAAAAGACTTGGGACCAGGGATCAGCGACCTTCAAATGGCTGTTTGGATGAAAGAGCTCAGTGAAATAGTAGTTCTTGATTATATCTTTTCGCAACAAGACCGCGTGGGAAATATTGATTACAAATGGTATCTTTACTGGGTGGATGCAAAAGGCAAAGCTCAATCAGAGAAGTGGGAGCCTGAGACGGAGGATACCGACATTTCGCGTAGAAACATGACTAACTTAAATTATCCACAGCAGATGAAAGGCTTTCCGACCCATTTTTTACAACGCACGCGCCTCACCGACAATGATGCCGGCGGGAGATATATCTACAACAATCGCGCAAAAAAAAATAATTGGTTGATCGGGCTTTACCACTTCAGCGCCGACGTTTACGAAAAACTCAAGCTGTTGGATGCGGACTTAAAAGCACAGGGCGAAATTTATAAATTTATAGCTTCCGAATTTCGC
>JAYUKO010000231.1:0-41445 GCA_043764415.1 Bdellovibrionales bacterium
CGTAAAATTAGTAAACAGCACCACATCGAAGCGCGTGGGCACGCGTTTTTGCTTAAGACTGTGGCTGGACACTTCCATCACGTAGGCTTTTGCCCCGAGCGATAAAAAATCCTGAAGGCGCTGATAAAAGGTGGCCGCGTCGGGCGTGGTGAGTGAGCTTTTCCAAACGTTTTTTCGCAAATGATGATCGATGGTCCCCATCACGCCGCAGGGGACCTGAGCAAAATTTAAAATTTGCTCGACAAGATAACTCGTGCTCGTTTTTCCGTTGGTGCCAGTGATGCCAACAGAAATTAATTTGTCCTCGGGATAGGAGTAAAACTCCGCAAGCACCGAGGCATAGGCCAAAGCTGAATCGAGCACTTCAACAATGGCACCTTTGTAGTTGGCTGGAATTTTTTGCGTAGACTCCACAACCACGGCGCAGGCCCCTTGGTCGACGGCTTTTTGCAAATAATCATGGCCATCGCTGTTAACACCTTTGACGGCCACAAAAATAAACCCCGCACCTGCGGAGCGCGAGTCCGAAGTCACCCCTTGCACGATAAAATCAGGCGACATTTGCTGCCAATGGATTTTGCCGAAGAATGTGAGAAGGTTTTTAAGTGTCATTTTTCAGCTTTATCCTACTGAATAAAGCCCCAATGAGTCACCGCCGATCAAAGATTACGACGAGGTGTGCTAAATATCGATGTGAATTCAAGGGTTTACATTTTACCAAGGAATCACATTTGTGGAGCTGATCTTGCAAAACTGGCGTGAGTCCCTGGTGTTAGGGACATGGTTCGGAAAGTGGTTCCGAGCTTTGATGAGAGGTTGTACGTATGCTCCGCCAATTATGGCCATTATTTTTCGCAATCTATTGCGCAGGAATCACCTCGTGCACCCACGCACCCAAGGTTGCGGATAACTCCTCAAGCGACGTTCAATCGACTGTCCAATCCGTCACCGTTCAGACCTCGCAAATCCAAAATCTCAATCAAGCCTCGCGCGCGCAAAAAAATCTAAAGCAAAGCTTGGTGCGCTTACGTGTAAAAAATCTGGCAGGCCAGGATTCTTATGGCACAGGATTCTTTTTCAAAAACCGCAGCCTTCTTGTTACATCTCTTCATACTATGGATCAAAATGCCTGTGTTCAAACTGGTACTTGCGAAATCACCATCGGCTTGGTGGAAGACGCCACCAAATTGAGAGAAGTCACTGTCACAGCTAAAATCGCACTTCGTGATCCCTTCTCCGACCTTTTATTTTTAGAAATCAAAGACGAAGCGGTTTTGTTAGGAGTTGTTCCTTTGCAGAAGTCGTCGCAGTCAAAAGCAGAGCCAATCACTGCCGTTGGATTTTATCAAGACTCTCAAGCCCTCACCTTTTCCCATGGTGCTTCACAACTTCGCGCTTCGGGAAAGAGTCCCACAGACGGGCCTGTCACAACAACAACCATCATCGTCAGTCAGGGCTTTAGCGGCGCTCCCGTAGTGAACGCCAAGGGCGAAGTGGTGGGCGTTGTGTCGTCGTATCACCCTCTGGTTAACAATAAAGAGATCGGCATCGCTCGCTTTGTCGAGCTGAACTAATCGTTTTACTTTTTACTGGGTTTTGCGCGTTTCTTTAAATCGTTGAGTCTTTGAACTTCCACTTCCGGCAAAATCAATCCGTGCGATCCACTATTCTTAATAATCAAACTTTCGTTCAAACGATTCACACAGCGCATGGCCACTTCGGAGTGCGGAAGGGTGTCCACACAGATCTCGTAATAAAAATCCGATAGATCCCAAAATCCACCCACCGTAAAATATTCGTAAATGCGGCCTAAAACGTAATAACTTTCGGCGATGACGGCGACATCTGTTTCCTGCGAGAGACCTTCGTGAATCATCAGTGCTGCCACGATGGCTTTTACAAACTGCGGCTCATTGATTTCGAAGGAATTCTTTTTGACCCCCAAAGCTTTTTTCGCACCCTGGAGATTGTGTGGAACAGAAGCAAAGTTTTTTGCCCAGTACGTGAGATCTTTTTTCCAGTTTTGCAGGTTTTCCTTAAAATATTTGGAGAGGTTTTGATTTTTTGCTTGTTGCGAAATAAACAGATTGGCTTCTTCGAATTGCGATTGGCCACGAATTGCGATGAGCAAATAGTATTTAATATCTTGTTCACGCAGAAGCGTGAGGTTGTCCTGCTGGCCAGAATCTTTTACGAATTGAGCGAGCGTGGTCTTTGCCTTATCATACTGGCGCATGGCAACGTAAATTTGCGCCTTTTCATAGGGCTCAAGAGCATAATTTTCGATGCTAAATTTATTCCAAAACATGTGCTGCGGCCCTGCGGGGATTCGCGTGTGGCACTGAAAGCAGTATTTGGCGGATTGTTTTAAAAGATTTTGCGCATAGGTGGTTTTTCCCAATTCGAAATAAGACAACGAGCGCGACGAAATCTCTTTTAGATTTTCAAGCCCTTTCATCATGAGAGGATCGGCGCCATACAACTGCTTCGCCTTCTCTGGAGAAATTTGGTGGATGTTCGCGCGAAAATTTTCGATCTTTTTTTGAATCTCTGGTTTGTTAATGGGGTTTTGAAATTTATTTTCGCTGTAGACAAAGGGGATCAACTCTTCGAAGGACTGGGCCAAATGCTGCATTTCTGACGACCAAGAAGAATCGCCTTCGGGTTTTTTTGCATTTTGGCAAGACGCTAAAATTAGTAAAGCGACAAAAAAATTAACGACGTAAAAATATTTATGCATAAATCCTTCTTGTTGATGACGATTTTTCATACGCTACTCCTTATTATCTATAAAAACACACAATTTCTTCAAAAACCATGACAGCCGTCATACTCACTATCGCGTAAGCTCGGTAGATCGAACTTCAACAGGAGGATCCTATGATCGAATTTGTAAGCGGAGATCTACTCAAGTCCACGGCCGAGGCCATCGGCCACGGCATCGCCCCCAACGACCATTTTAACCAGGGACTGGCGCTGTCATTACGTGAACAGTGGCCCAGCCTCTACAAAGATTTTCGCCATTATTGTCACACGCAAAAAGCCAGTGAAGGCGACGTGTGGGCATGGAGAGGCGCTGGCGGCCCCACTATTTTTAACCTCTTCACGATGTGAAAATCTACGTTTACGAAAAATATCAAAAAGATTTACAAGCCACGGAGAAAGTATGAACCAACAAATTGCCCATCATATGACAGAAATCCCACACACCATTGGGAAAGATGCGTCGCTTCGCATGGCGCGAGAGATGATGCGGGAGTTTTCCTACCACCATCTGCCGGTGTTGTATGGCGGCACAGTCGTGGGAGTTGTGACTGAGAGGGATTTGCGTGTGGCCGAAATGCTAAAGACGGATGAGGTCACCGGCGTCAACGAAGTCATGAACGACGACCCTTTGTTCGTAGAGCGCACAACTCCCATTAAAGAAGTTTTGCAGCTAATGCTTAAAAAAGGTTACAGCAGTGTGCTTGTTCGCGGCACAAAAAGCGAGCCCTGGGGTGTGTTCACCTCAACAGACGCTTTACGACTCTTAATGGTGTTGATGGATTGAGGTTTTAAATTTCGATTAGGCAGTTTGTGCTTTTGCTGCTATCGTTTTAGGTATGAAAACGCTTAAAAACTCCATTGCTTTACAAATTTTTCTGGCCGTTCTTATGGGTGTCGTTGTTGGGGTGTTTGCTCCCGGCGAACACATGGCGATCTTTACGAAGCTTGCAAAAATGATTTTGCACTGGGTTCGTTTGATTGCTGGGCCGTTTTTGTTTTTTTCGGTTGTGCTTTCGCTGCTACATATTCAGGCTAAGTGGTCGTCAGGTCTCAAACTCATCGGTATTGCTCTACTAAACACAAGCTTCGCTCTGCTCATCGGAATAACAATGACCCATGTGTTTTTAACCGATGTCTCCATCCCACTCCCCGCCGAGAGTCGCACCGAAAAGCCCGCGGCCACCCTCAGTGCCGATGGGTGGGTGCAAACCCTCAGCCCCGACAGTTTGTTTGCTCCCTTAGTAAAAAATGAAATTCTTTTGATAGCCTTGCTCTCATTGCTCTTTGGCCTTGCCGCTCGCCAAGCGTTTCGCGAACAGCCAGAGACGCTTAAAAAAATTGCCTTTGGCTTCGAAGCTGTGCGCAGCATTTTAGAACAAATGCTTATGTGGATTTTAAAAATTATTCCGCTGGCTGTTTTTTTAGTGATTGCAGGTTCGGTGTCCCAATACGGCTTTGAAGTGTTCTCACAGCTCGCCATGTACGTGGCTGTCGTTGTCAGTGCTCTTGCCTTGCAATGCGTGCTTGTGTACGGAACGTGGATTGTGGCCGTGGTTAAAATTCCTGTGCGCCGGTTTTGGCAAGAGGCCAAACGCCCGCTGATCTACGCTCTTGGAATCAATTCTAGTCTGGCAACACTGCCACTGACGCTGAAGGCCCTCAAGCAGCTGCGCGTGTCTGACAGCTCGGCCTCCCTCGGCGCTGGTGTGGCTACCAATCTTAATAACGACGGCATTGTTTTGTACGAAGCCTCGGCAGTATTTTTTATTGCTCACTTGCATGGCCTGCATTGGGACATGTGGCAGATGATCACTGCAGCGCTAGCCTGTGTCGTCGCCGCCGTTGGAATCACCGGCGTGCCCGAAGCAGGATTTATTTCCCTCACGGTTGTGGTCACCAGTCTTGGGTTACCCATGGAAGCGCTGCCGTTACTTCTTGCTGTAGACTGGGTGATGGCCCGCCTCCGCTCTTGCGTCAACGTCCTCAGCGACATGACCCTCGCCATCGTCCTCGATCATTTTGAGAAGTAGGGCACATCTCCGGATTTAGTAGAGAGTGGCACTTGTTTCATAGACGGGCGAGGTTGCGCTGAACGGGGTTATTTCATGAATAGTCTAGCTAGGTTTTCAGTGCATTCCTAGTCGCCTAGGTGCTCCAAAAGATTCGTTTTCTTAACCAAGGTTCACGTGTGAACCTTGAAAATCCTAAAGCTTGGAGCGCGTTTGTCGTTCTCGAATTTTCAGATGTCGGTAAGCTCGGGGCTTTGCAATTGGCGCTAGGCCAGGCCTACGTCCGATCCGGCGTGAAACCATTCCCTATTTTTTTTAGCCCAGTAAAATATATTCCGAATAGAGGCTATGGACACAAAAGAACTCAAACGCCGCCGGAACGCCTATTCAATTTTTGACGATCTTCAGGTCAAGATACTGATCGATTTTTTTGCCAAACCGCAGCAGCTCAAGGTGTTCAAAGAGCCCAGTGGTTTTTGCAATTGGACACATCCCTTTTTTAAAACAGAGCTGCCCGTTACTTCCCCGTGGCTCGTACGCGTCAGCCAACAAGTGAACAGCGTCGGGCACGACTTCGACTGTCGCGACTTTATTAAAGGTTTGCTCCTTCAAGAGATCACGCGCGATGGAAAATTCACCGTCGATCACCGCGAACTGCTCCATGCATTAAAAATAAATCCTGACGAATTTAAGCAGCGAGATGCGCAGGGGTTTTTGATTATCCCCGAATGCGTGCTCTACTCAGACATGCCATACCTCACGCAGAAAAATCAGGCCGATGCGTTTCTTAGGAAATTGACTAACTCCTGGATGGCGACTCTCTGTTACGACACGCAGGGCACACTTATTTCGTGGACTACAGCGGGGCTCGAAAAAGACCGTCGCCATGGGTCGCTTTGGAAAATGATGGAGGCCCGCCTGACCGACTGGACTCCGTCTGCCCAGCAAGCCACACTCACCGTGGACATCTGCAATGTGCTTAAAGGACTAGTACTCCAGCAGCTGCACAATAACTTTTCATCTAAGTTTTCCGCTCAACCCAATGCGCTTGTCAAAGAATTCCCAGGCCTCAAAACGTGGCTCCCGTACTTTGCCATCGATCCGAAGAAAAACCACTTTGATTTCCTTTATCAACTCTCCCTAAAACTAACCGACCTCCTCGCCTCCCACGGCATGCGCGGTACATTGGATATCACACCTCTGTTTACGGACGCATTTTGGGACCGTAACGTGGCGAATCTCGCCGCCTCATCGGGAAACGTTGTCTGCGAGATGGTTTTTGAAGGAGACAAGCCTCTCGGCGCAAGCTCACTTCAGCTTGCGAGCGAAAAATGTGCCGAGACCCTTCAGACATTCTACAAAGTACACGGCCTTGTATTTGAAAGTTTTCAGGCTGAGCAGGTGAGCGAAAATACTGAGCTCCCGGCTTCCGATCGATTTCGCGCGACTCTGGAAATGCCGGGCATGGGGCCTTCGGTCGAAACTTTAAAATCCTATTTGCAGATTCACGCTCTGAGCTAGCGATGCGAGCGGTTTTCGAGCCTCAACGGCAAATCCAATGCTGGTTGGCTTTCGCAATTTGGTTCAATTCTACATTTCACTGTTCGCAAGGTCCTCGATTCCGCGAACAATGACACTGGTCAGTTATCCGTTGAGTGTTCTTGAATGCCTTTAGAACATGATCTAGCAGTTCTCGGAAAGAACTCCGAGAACTACCTCCATAATCCCCTATAAAAGAATAAGCCATTCTTTAAAATAAGCCGAGGCCGAAGTTGTCGCGGAAGAATGATGCCCTCTCATTTGTAAAAACTTTCTATAAAAGCAATGTTAAAAATAAATCAAACTCCATTAACGAAAGGTCAATATGATTCAAAATTTATGCTTGTTTATTTTAGTAGCGCTATCCTCTGCATGCGCCTCTGTGCCCATGATGGATTTAGGTGCCGATCAAGAGGCCAAACAATTTAATACCCCAGCAGGAAGAAGCCGTATTTATATCTTTCGCAACGAAAGCTTTGGCGGAGCTATCAAAGTGGCTATGTCCGTTGACGGGAAAAGTATTGGCCAGACAGCACCGCATACGTACTTTGTCTTGGATGTGAAGCCAGGCAAACATGAAATCGCCTGTTTAGCGGAGTCTAATTCTGACCTTACGGTGACGACTCAGAGAGGGAAATCAAGCTATGTTTGGCAAGAAATGAAAATGGGTCTTATACAAGCCAGCCGTAAACTTTCCGAAGTTACACAGGAAGAGGGCCAAAAAGCAGTAGCGTCTTGCAAGCGAGCGCAGGTGAAAAATTTTTAAAGAAGCTTAAATAATAAAGCATTTTTTTATGCAATAGGTCCCAAATTACACTGGGACCAACCAAAATTGGCTCACGCTGATTCGTTGGGCACGAAAAGCGCCTTCGCAGTAGGCTAAGTACAAATTCCAAAGGCGAATAAAGCGATCGTCAAATCCCATGGCGCGAACATGCGGGAGCGCTTTGTTAAAATTCTCGCGCCACAGCTTGAGGGTGTGCGCGTAATCCAAACCGAACTCATGGGAGCCGTAAACCACCAAGCCATTTTGCTCACTGGCGTTAGATACGGCTTTGTCGGTTAAGAGCATACCTCCTGGAAATACGGATTGCTGAATAAAGTCTGTTCCTTTTTTGTAGGAGTAAAAAAGATCTTCGCGAATGGTAATTCCCTGAATGGCGGCTTTTCCCTTTTCTTTTAACGACGCCCGCATTTTTGAGAAAAACGTATTCCAATATTGTTCTCCCACCGCTTCGATCATTTCGATGGAGATCACCTTGTCAAAGCGCCCCGAAATGTCGCGGTAGTCTTGCTGCAAAACTTGCACATGGTTCTTCATGTTTTGTTTTTCGATTTTTGCCTGATTGTAGCGAATTTGCTCTGGGGAATTTGCAACCGCCGTCACCTTGCAGCCCGTGCGTTCGATGGCGCGACTAAAAAATCCGCCCCACCCACAGCCGATTTCAAGCAAGTGGTCGCCCGATTTGATGTCTAAGGAATCGATAATGTGATCATACTTTTGGTTTTGCGCCTCGGCCAAACTCTGTGTTGGAGATTTGAAAATAGCCGAAGAGTAAGTCATGGATTCGTCGAGCCACAAACTATAGAATTCGTTGCCGAGGTCGTAATGGGCCATGATATTTTTTTGCGCCCCTTTGCGATTGTTGCGATTGAGAAAGTGGTGAATTTTTGATGCGATGGTTCCATACCACGAGCCATAAATCACTTTTGCAAGATCTTGATCGTTGCGGCAAGCCCACTCCACAAGCGCGGCCACATCATCAACTACCATGAGGTCGTCGACAATGGCTTCGGCCAAGCCGATATCGCCTTTGCTAAAAAGCAGATCTAGTGCTTTCCAATTTTTTAAATGCACCTGAATCTGCGGCGCTCCCTCGCCGTATCGATCGCGACTGCCGTCGGGTAGAATCAATTCGAGGGTTCCGTGTTTGGCACTTTTTAAAACCTTTAGAAACATTTGTCCGCGGAATGACGGTGTCTTCATTTTGTAATCTCCTTTTGAGGTGGTAGCGGTTTAGAATAAAAGCGGCTTTTACGAAGCCATAATTTAAAAGCTTGATAATGAATCCGCAAAACAACAAGCGGTGTGATCCAGCCGTATTTAAAGAACAGAGGAAAGAAGGTATGGTTTTCCAATTCGGTTAATTCTCCATCAATCCACGTCACCAAGCGGACGGATCCGTCGGGATTGTAATAGTTAATGTAGATTTTTATTCGGTGGGACAGAAAATCAAAGCGAAATTTATAAAACCCGTCCACAGGAAAGAATGGCGAAACATGGAAATTTTTTTCCGATCTGTACCACTCGGTAGCCTGGATGCCAGTTTCGGGATGAATCCAATAGAAGTGCCGTTCTCCAAACGTATTATGAACCTCGACAAGGATCGCATCTAACCGTGAATTTTTATAACAGCACCAAAAACTCACCGGGTTAAATGCATAGCCAAACATTCGCGGCATGGAGTAGAGCCAAACCTGCTCTGGCTGGTAGCTACAATTTTCCTTTAAAAAGTTTTTTACGGTGGCGCTCACTGGAGCGGATTTTTGTTGTAAATAGTCTTTGCTTTTAAACGACAGCAAACCATAAAAATTTTGGCGCAAGACTTTTAAAAATCCCTCTTCGTTATCGCAATTGAAAAAAGCAAAAAACGTAGGATAACGAAAGGCTGTCTTCGCACCCTCGCGCCGACTGTGGTAGACAAAACCTTGGCTCAATTGCATATCACTCATTGTTCACCGTCCAGGGAGCCTTAACACCGAGGAGCTCTGCCACATTGACTGCGCTCAGCAAGCCGTCCTCATGAAAACCATAGCGCGTCCATGCCCCCGCAAAGTACACTCCGCCCTGACCTTGTATCGAAGGCAGTGCCCGTTGTGCGCGGATGGCGGTCTGATTAAACTGTGGGTGTGCGTACTCAATTTCACGCTGGACATTATTTATTTTTTTTGTGGGATTCAGAGTTAAAAAGTAATTCGTTTTCGTGGGAAGCTTTTGCAGCTCATTTAAGTGGTAAGTTAACGACACTTTATGGCTTGCAGCTTGAACATCCGCGTTCATTTCGCCATACACATTCCATGCGGACCAACAGCGCTTCAACTTGGGCATGGCTTGCTCTTGGTTGTGTAAGAAGGCTTTATTGCCCTCGTAGGAGATCGCTGTTAGTACACTTAGCTCCTCTGGCGACTGGTCTTTAAGAATTTTCGCCGTGATCGGAGCGTGGGTTGCCAGAACTACGGCATCAAACTCGAAGGCCTCTTTAGACGTTTTTAAAAAAACTTTATTTTGCGCGCGTCGCACTTCTACAACCGCTGATGATAGATGGATGTGTTGAATTGCTGCGGCCGCTTTTTTAACATACTCCACGCTGCCATTTTTAACGGTTCGCCAAATCGGACGACCGTTGACTTGTAAAAGCTTATGATTGATAAAAAAAGTTAAAAATGTGGACGCTGGAAACTCCAACATCTTTTTTTCGGGCGTGGACCAGATCGCTGCTCCGATGGGCAATAGATAATCTGATTGAAACGCCTCAGAGTACTTTCGCGCTTGCAACATATCGCCCAGGGTCCACGCGTGACGAAGTGCCGCTTGCCGGTTGGACTCGGCTTCTCGTCCAAAGCGCAGAATCTCTAAAAGCATTTTGTAAAAACTGAGTTTAAAGAGATTCCGTCGTTGTCCAAAAATGGTATTTAAATTTCCACCGCTCCACTCTAAGTTTTTTTGCGGCACCTGAACCGAAAGCGACATGCTCGATTCCATGGTCTCCACATTAAGATGTTTAAAAAACTGCGTCAGATGGGGGTACGTGAGCTCGTTGTAAACTAAAAAGCCTGTATCCATGGGAAGGCTATTTTGCGCTTCGTTCACTACAACCGTGTGCGCATGCCCACCCAGTCGCGATTCCGCCTCAAAAAGATGCACTTCATGCTGTTTCGACAAGAGCCAAGCTGCGCCTATTCCACTGATTCCCGAGCCAACAACTGCGATTTTCATGGCTAAATCCTTTTTGTATTAATGTCACACAGTATGACATTAAATCATTGATTTTTTAAATTGGGAAGTGCAAAATAACTTATGGCTCAGATCAGGAAAAAAGTAAAAAAAACACCCTTATCTAAACGAAAATACAACAATACCTCACGTAGTGAGAAATCCGCACAAACCCAAAAGGCGATTATCGAGGCATTTATATCACTTCTTGTGGAACGACGAGGCGGCGAGGTCCAGCTGCAAGAAGTGGCCAAAAAAATCGGTATCGCGCAGCGAACCATCTTTCGTTTTTTTAAAGACAAAAAAACTTTGCACGACGCCATGGATAACTACCTGCTCGGGTTTTTGCAATCCAGCACGCAGCAAATGGAAACTCTGCATTTTGTGGGCTTTGCCATCAACGCGTTTAAACTTTTTGACCAACACGAATCATTGACTATGGCGTACGTTCTATCACCATTTGGGCAAGAGACACGTGTTTTGTTTCGTAAAAAATTAACACAACTGATGATTGCGCGCATTGCTGCAGAAAAAAAATTGCACGTCACTTCGCAGATGCAAAAGCGATTAGCGCTAGTAACGTGTTTGGTGAACGCAAAAATTTGGTATGATCTCCGCGAAGATTTTGGCTACTCCGGCGAGGCCATGAGCGAGACCGTGGGCTGGGCCGTAAAATCTCTTTTGGATAACTGTGAGGACGAAGTATGATTAAAAGAAGCCTATTTATATTAACATCCGTTTTTACAGCCGGCATTTTTTTTGGTTGCGCTACTTTATTTTCATCTCAACCTTACGACGTGCAAAAAGACGTTATTTTTAAATCTGTCGGCAACGTCTCTTTAAAGGCCGATTTGTTTCTTCCTAAAAAAGGTAACGGGCGTCCAGCGATAGTGGTGATCCACGGTGGTTCCTGGGCAAAACGAAGCGGCGATATGGAAAGTTTGTGTAAAGACTTGGTCGCGGAGGGATTCGTTGTCATGAACGTTACGTATCGCTTGGCTCCCGAGCATCTATATCCCAAAGCTCTCGATGACGTGCGTGACGCCATTGCGTGGCTTAAACACAGTGCCGCTCCGTTGAAGATTGATCCCGAAAAACTCTACGTATGGGGCTACTCCTCAGGTGCCCATTTGGCCCTGCTCGCCAGCCTCGATGGAACTCTTGGCGTAAAGGCAGTTGTGGCCGGCGGCACGCCGGCTAACCTTACCGCCTGGCCCAACTCTCCACTGGTTAAAACATTTCTGGGTGTTTCGTACGCCGAAAACCAACAACTCTGGGAAAAAGCCTCCCCGGTTTTTCAAGTGAGCGAAAATTCACCCCCGGTATTTTTATACCACGGCGCCTGGGATAGCCTCGTAGAACCCGAACAGATGGACATGATGGCCGCAGCTCTACAAAAAAAGAACCGCGAAGTAAAAACCTACAGAGTATCTTTTTTCGGCCACATCGCCGTATATCTATTTAGTTATTCATCGATCGACCAAGGCATCGAATTTATCAAAGCCCATTAAAGTGCAGTTTTTTCGACACCTAAAATTTTTTGTAGAAAAGTGTTTTTCTCGTTGATGCGAACACAAAACGGAATGTCTTCTTCGAGTTCTCTCTTTTGCACGCAGGCATCGGTAATAAACTTTGCGTTCACAAGTGCTAAAGCGCTGGTGTAGTCCTTCACTTTAGCCTTTACAGTTTTGATCTTTCCGTTACGGATAATTTTTAACTGAACATGCTTATCCGCCTTGTTAGCTTCGATGATGGCGCAAGCGGAAATCTCGCAGCGTTTGTCACCGACATTGATAACAACATCACCTTCTCGAAGAACGCTGTTTACGGACGTTTTTTTTACAATCAAACCACCCTTAAAATCTTTCGTTATCTCATGCACTAAGTCCCGACCAATCTCTTCGAATTTTGGAACATCTTCCAGTGCTTTGTAACTATCTACACATTGAAAAACTGAAAAATAGCGCGGGTACCGTTCTTTCACCGGATAACTGCTTGTTGAAACGGTGGTAAAATCTCGGCTGGTATTGCGGTACGTTTTGCCCTGGAATTTCGAATAACCGGGTATCGTATTGGTATTGGTAACAACTTGCGTGTAATTAAGCTCTGTTGTTTTATCAAAAGTCCCAATGATCAAAGCAAGCTTTCCATGCGCATCGCAAATTTCATTGGCTTTAAGATGTGTAAAACTCTTTGCACGAGAAATGGAAGTATACTTATTGCCACTAAAAACAACGATGTTGCCATCTAAATCCTTCGCCGTTTCGGTCACAAAACCATAGCCATCGGTTTTATCCTGATAGGGCGTTGGACCAAAACTCGCACAAGCCGTCAACGCAGATAAAGCTGCAAGTAATATGAAAACCCGATAAATTTGAATCATCTCAACCTCTCAAAAAACTTTAAAAGCGTTATAACACAACCTACAGTGAGAGAATTCCAAAGGCGTCGCGCTATGTAATTTTTATCGAATCGTTACTTTGAGACACACTTTTGGGATTCATTGCATAAAAATAATTTCCCATTTTTTTAAAGGGTTCTTTTTAAGACCTCTCGCAAACAGGATGTTTCGTCCTGCGAGCGAGTCCAGGATGGACGCGTCTTAAAAAGAAGCCCTTTAAAAAAATGGGAAATTATTTTTATGCAATGAATCCCAAAACGCCGAATCTACTCGAGGTAGACTTTGAGTTTCTTGTCGTCCGTCCAAATTTCGCCAACAGCGGGAGCTGTTTTAACAACGCGGCCTTTGCGACCCACAAGGTTTAAATCGACTTTTTCTTTTTGCACATAGCGAAGCACATCGCGGAGAGCCCAGCCCTTCATGTCAGGCACAAAAGCCTCACCCTCCGTGCCAAGGAGAACCTCGTGAATTTCGGTGCGCGGCTTAATTAAATCCTCTTCGGAAATTTGCACGGGTGCCAGTCCACGCTTATTGATCGCGTAGTGCGCGATTTTCGCAAAAATAGGAGCTGCCGTTTCTGACCCGTAATACCCATTGTTGCGAGGATTATCCACCACCACATAGATTAAAAACTCAGGATCGTTTGCTGGCAAAAAACCAATGAAGCTCGAAATATATTGCCCTTTTAAATACCCACGACCGTGGGGATCCACTTTTTGCGCCGTGCCGGTTTTTCCCGCCACAGGAAATCCTCGCACGCGCGCTGCCTTTCCCGTGGCTGTTTCGGCCGTGGCTGCCACCAGCATCATTTTGATTCTCTCGGCTTCCTTATCCGAGAGCACCCGGCCCATGTTGCGCTCTTGCGCTGTTTTAGCGTCGAGAATTTCTTTTTGCGATTTCACAAGAATGGGTCGTTGCAGGACACCTTTGTTGGCAATGGCGGCGTAGGCGTTGGCCATTTGCAGAGCCGTCACCGCGATGCCGTGGCCAAAAGAAATATTGGCTTTGTGGTGATCGCGCCATGGAGGCGTTAAAAAGATTCCTTTGGATTCTCCCAGAATATCGATTCCCGTTTTTTCGCCAAAGCCAAACTTTTTATATTCTTCGTAAATCTGCTTATCCTTCATCTTAAGGGAGATTTTAGAAACCCCCACGTTGGACGAATTGGCTAGGACTTCGGTGGTGGAAAGTTTTTCGTAGGTGTGATGAGCATCGGATTCGCGAATCACTCGTTTGTCGATTTCGATTTGGCCAGTTGAGGTATCGATCACTGAGTTGCCTTGAATGATTCCATTTTTAAGAGCAGCCGCTAAGAACATGGTCTTCATGGTGCTGCCGGGCTCGTAGATATCGGTGGTGATGCGATTGCGGCGAGATTCCTTACTTGCGCCACCGGCATTGTTGATATCAAAGTCGGGAAGCGATGCCATGGTGAGGATCTCGCCAGTTTTAGGACTCATCACAATAGCCCACGCCGCCTCGGCGTTGTGGTGCACCAATGCTTTTTTAAGTTCCTGCTCGGTGAAGTACTGAAGGTCTGCATCGATGGTGAGGTACACGTCCTCGCCGTCGCGGTTTTGCATAAACAGCCAACCGTCCTCCACCAAAAATCGCCCGCGGGCATCTTTCGGAAGATTCATGACTTTATCCTCAGCACTCAGGCGAGCATCGTAGCGAGCCTCGATGCCCTCAAGCCCATGACCATCGGCACCTACAAAACCAATGGTGTGGGCCATTAAATTTTTATTGGGATACACCCGTTTGAATTCGTCTTTAAAACCCAAACCCTTTTCGTTGAGCGCCAGGATTTTCTTTTTGCTGTTTTCGTCGAGCAAGCGCTGAATCCAAACAAAGCGCGAATTCTTTTTAGTCAATTTTTTGTAAATAGTTTTTTGCGACAGTGGCAAAATCTGTGACATTTTTTTTGCCAACCGGCGCGGCGTTTTGATTAACAGTGGATCGGCAAAAAGCGAAAAGGCAGGTACTGAGATCGCGAGCTCCTGGCCATTGCGATCAAAAATATCTCCGCGCTTGGAATAGAGCTTCACAATCCGTTGATACTGCTTTTGGCTTGCGAGATCTAAATTGTGACTGGGATAAAGTTGAATTTGTAATCCGCGGAAAACCAGGAGTGACCAGATCGCAAAAAACCAAATGAGCAGTATGGATAGACGATGCTTCATAGTTTACTTACTTTACAGCGACGGTGCCTTGCCCAGCCACACGAATCACTTGTCCTTGTTTTGCGTTTTGAAATGTCAGTTGAGTGGTCGCGATTTTGCGCACACGCTCGGGGCTTGTCATGCGTGCCAGGCTCACCATGCTCAATTGTTGTCTTTGAGTGGCGCGTTTTTCTTTTTCGGCAAGCTCTAACAAAGCGTAGCCCATTCGACGGTTTTCCATTTTTACATAAACAATGGCGAATAAAGATAACAGCAAAATAAATACGCTAAAGAATGGCTTTATATTTTCATTCAAATTTTTCATCCGGCCTCCGCAAAAATCCACGTAGCTTCGCACTTCGCGATCGAGGATTCAGTTTTTGCTCCTCGTCGTTTGCCACAATGACCTTCTTATTAATACGATACCCGAATTCTTCGTGATCCTTAAAGATATTTTTAGCAATCCGATCCTCTAAAGAGTGAAACGTCATCACAACCAGCACTCCACCCGGGACTAAAGACCTGATCATGCGCGGCAGACTGTCTTGCACACTCTCCAACTCCTGATTCACTCGCAAGCGAAGGCCCAAAAAATACTGCGTCGCTGGATGCTTGCCTTTTTTTTGCCAGCCGTCAATTCGCTCGATCAACCCTGCGAGCTGATGGGTTGTGGTAAACGGCTTGGTTTGTCGATCGAACAGAATGGCGCGAATCACGCGGTAGGGGCTGCGAACTTCGCCGTAATTTTTAAAAATATCAATCAAGTCTTCTTCATCCCATTCATTGATCATTGTGGCTGCCGAGATTTTTTGATTTTGATTCATCCGCATATCCAATGGGCCGTTGTGGTAAAAACTAAATCCCCGCTCGGGATTATCCAGCTGGGGCGAGCTCACTCCTAAATCCAATAAAATAAGATCAAACGAGTCGCCATTTTGCTCGGTAAATTTTGCAAATGTTCCGTGGAACATGGTGAGGCGCCCGGGAAACTGCGGTTCGATCACTTTTTCACCGTGTTCGATGGCGGTTAAATCCTGATCCACGCCCACAACATGAAGAGTGGTATATCGCTGCATCAAAGCCGCCGAATGCCCACCGCGACCGAAGGTTCCATCCAGCAATTTGCGAGGCTCTGAAGGACCCGCATTGAAGAGTTCGATGATTTCATTGAGCATGACCGGGACATGATGATTGGATTCTGACATTCGGTGATTTTACGCTCGCTGCGGGACGAAGTCAGTTAGACCATAGGCGAGGAGCGTCAACTCTCTTTAGCTCATCACAAAACACTATGTTAGTCTGTTTTGAGAAGGATTTTTCATGATAAAGTGTCCAAAATGCGACTTCGAACAGCCCGAGGATATTTATTGCGCCCAATGCGGCGTCAATATGAAAAACTTTGTTCCTCCGCCAAAATCCATCCTTGCTTTGTTGCTCTCCAATCAAAACCCCATTTTGGGAATTTTGTTTGTGGGCATTATTATTTTTGTCTTGTACGACTACGCCCTTTCTAAAAAACCAAGAACCAACACCGTGGCCGCCATCACAAAACAAACCAGCGAGCAGATGGATGTGCAAGACTCCCAAACGCCGTCTTCTTACAAGCCAGCGATTGAAACACAGCAGGCTCAGCTCGCCGAAGCCCCCAAAATTGAAAAAGTGGCCCAGGAAGCTCCTCGTCCCGCGCGCGTTGCTAACGACTTACCGGTTCCCGGGGCCGCGGTAGCAAAGTCCTCCTTACAAATTTCTTTTTATCAAATTTCCCGAGCCTTGTTGGGCGAAATTCAGCGCGAAACCAACGCCAGCCCCTTTAACGGCGATGGTTTTGGCGGCATCATTGCAAAAAAGCGTCTTGCGGTTTTGCGCAGAAGTCCCGAGCTCAAATCTATTTCCACAAATCGCTATAAACTTGATGGTCATCCCATCAGCATTTTTAAAGGGCAAAAAAGTGGCGAGGCTGCAAAAAGCATCGGGCTCTATTTTCAGGTAAATCCCCTCAAGAATGATGCTACGTCCACCCAAATCGAAGTTAAAAGTTGGGGAAGCCTAAAACTTCAGGAGAACGACGAAAATCTCTTCACCAGCGAAATGACGCTCAACTCTCAATCGGTGGCCATGATCGCAGGCTTTCTTCCCAAGGATAAAGTCTTTGGGGATGAGGAAAAATCCATTTTCGAAACCGATCGTGCCCTCAAAATCTATAATTCTGAGGGCTTTTGGGACGGTGACATTGATTTGATCATGTTTGTTGAACTTCCCGATTGAGCACGCTATAAAACCCAAATGGGGTACAAGTCTTACGAGATTGAACATCGATATCCAGCCAATGTGCACATTTTGCATCATCCAACGATGAACTCTTTGCTCACCAAGCTTTGCGCCCCCGAAACACTACAACCCGAATTCAATCGCTTAGTGGCGACCATTTACAGCACATTGTTTATCGAGGCGATCAACAACGAATGGCCAAAAATCACTGTAAAAAAATCGACGCGCATGACGGCGTCCCATCCTGAATGTTTATATACCGGTGAAATTCTCGATGATAAACAAAAGGCTGTGATTGTGGATATCGCCCGCGCTGGCATGTTGCCTAGCCAAGTGGGTTTTGATCTTTTGTGCCACACGGTGAACCCGCATTTGGTGCGACAGGATCACATCTTTGCTTCTCGCATCGTCAACGCGCAAAATACCGTCACAGGAACCGACCTTGCAGGTTCAAAAATTGGCGGCGACGTTACAAACTCCATCGTCATTTTGCCAGATCCCATGGGCGCCACCGGTCAGTCGTTATCGACCGTTTTGGATTTTTATAAAAAAAATATAAAAGGTCCTGCGAAAAAGTGGATTGCAGTGCATCTGATCGTAACGCCAGAATACATTCGGCAAATCACCCAGGCTCATCCCGACGTGATTATTTACACCGCCCGCGTAGACCGTGGACTTTCCAGCGAATCGGTTTTAAAAACTATTCCGGGTGAGCGCTGGGCCGATGAACGCGGCCTCAACGACCAACAATATATTGTCCCCGGCGCTGGTGGCGTCGGCGAATTGATTAGCAACTCATTTGTGTAATAAACAGGGGGAACCATGGTGCCATTAAAACTTTCAAAACTGATTGATGAAAAAACGCTGCAAGAACGCGTAAAGCAATTGGGAGCGCAGATCACTAAAGATTTTAAAGGCGAAGATGTGGTGGCCATTTGCATCTTAAAAGGCTCCTACATGTTTTACTCTGATCTCATTCGCGAAATCGACGCCAATGTCATCTGTGAATTTTTTGGTGTTTCCAGCTACCACGGCGACACGCAATCGTCGGGCGAGGTAAAGGTAACTTTGGATCTCACCAATCCCCTCGAAGGAAAAAATGTTCTGTTGGTCGAAGACATCGTAGACTCTGGGCTCACCATGACTTACCTCAAGACTTGTTTGCAAGCGCGCCAGCCAAAAAGCCTCAAAACAGTTTCACTACTTGTTAAACCCGACGCCATGAAAGCCGATGTGCAGTTGGATTATTTTGGCTTCGAAATCAAAAACGAATTTGTGGTGGGTTACGGCCTTGATTATCAAGAGCTCTATCGCAATCTTCCCTACATCGCTAAAGCAGATAATTTGAATTAGCTCGGAGGAGTCCGAATGAGAATTTTTTTAGCTATTTCATTTTGTTTATTTACATCATGCTCTCGGTTTAGTAAAGAGCCCGTGGCGCCGTCGGTGCAGGTGGCGACTCCAGCGGAAAAAACAAACGACACTGAAAATGTTTGCATGAATGCATTTCAGAAAACAATTTATGAACTCGACACCAATGGAAATTTTCAGTCACTCTACGACTTTTACAAAAACCATAGCAACTGCATGGACGGCGCTTACTCTCAGGGGATTGAGGGAGCCATCAGCTTAAGTTTGGACGTTTTCTGGAAGAATCTTCCTGATCTTGCAAAATTATTTGATGCTGATAAAGAGTTTAAAAATTTCTTTTTTAAAAGTATGGGCTGTTATGTTTCGGCCACCGAGAAACAGCTAGCCAATGTTGTGGTTAAAGCACAAGGCGAATGTCCCGCCGCTCTGAAAAATCTCTGTGTAGAGCTAAAATCAAAAGCCGAAAAAGAAATTTCTTACGCGAAGTCGCAATAGATTGCGACGCTGTGCCGCCGGTAAAGGTACTTGGTACCTAAAAGCTGCCGTGGCGGAGGATGTTGTCGAAGACGTCTCGCACTTGGCTGTCGTACTTGGTGGGGCCGTTGTACATGAATACGAAGGCTTTTTGCTCACCGTTTTTTTGGTAGTAACCCGCGAGTCCAATAATACCGTCCAAGTAGCCCGTTTTTGCACGCACCTCTGTGGCTTTGTCTTTCAGGCGTTTTTTAAGTGTTCCATCCACTCCAGCGATGGGCAATGAAACCATAAACTCCGGAAAAATGGCATGCTTCGAGCGAAGATCCACGAGCAGCTGTCCTAAATCCTGGGCGCGAAATTTATTGTCGTGGGAAAACCCCGATGGATTTTCGAAAACGAAGTTTTTTTGTTTCCAACCGTTATCGAGCAACCATTGCTGTATTCGTTCCACACCTTTTTTAAGAGTTGCGGGTTTTTGCGATGAGAGGGCCTTTGTCAGCATCTCGGCCACGTAGTTGTTTGAAAACTTCGCCATGTCGGTGACGATGTCGCGCAAGGGTTTGCTCTTAAAAGTCACTAACAGTTGGGCCGATGGCGACGGTGCCTTTTTTTCGACAGTACCGCTGTACTCAATACCCTGTTGATTTAAAAATGTCTTAAAGTTTTCGCCCGCCCAAAAATCAGGATGGCTGATACTTTTGTAAATCGCCTGTTCCACAGATCCCAGGGCGATGGTTCCACTCACGATGACTTCGTCGTGTTGCTTTTTCGAACGGCGCTCTACCCGCAAGTCGGTTTTCGCACCGGTTTTCACTTGATTTTTTAATTCGATGTAATCGTTTTGTGGATCTGCAAAAACAGAGGCAGCTTCGCCTTTTTTACCCGGTCGAACAAAAATGTTTACCGAATTCCAGTTAAACGACATGGCCGCCACTGGTGCATCATACGCTCGATCAACTCGCACACTTTGGCGAGAGTCCGAGAAATACTCTTCGTCAAATAGGGAGCTATCCACATACAACTGCCCTTTAAGGGACTTTATACCGGAGCGCTTGAGCTCGTTGACAATGGCCCAGTAGTTTTCCGAAACCAGTGAAGGGTCGCCGCCCCCCTGAAGATAAAGGTCGCCCTTAAATTCAGGACCCGTTATTGGCTCTGACGACCACACACGAGTTTCGAAATAGTGACCCAAACCAAGTACGCCTAACACGGCTGCCGCCGTTGGAATTTTGCTGAGAGATGCCGGGGTCATAAGCACGTCGGCGTTGTGGGTCCACGTGGTTTTTTCGCCCTCCATCCAAATGCCAAAGTGCTTCGTCGGAATTTGACTTCGTCGCAAAATTCCATCAATCGGTTCGGCTAAGGCATTCCAATGAACAACCAATGCGAGAAGAAATATCGTGTATTTTCCCATGCAAATAATTATGCCCGATCCCCTCTTGGCATTACAACAATTATTAGCTAAGCTTTTGAAGTGATACTTTCTGGACGTCGGCTGCTTCGCATTTTAACTCTTTGTTTGATTGTCATTCCACTGACAATCTTAATGGCAATTCTCCTCACAAGTTGCAAAAAGCGTTCGCAAACGCCACCAGACACAGTTGTTATTGGCATCCCCGCCGCACCACCGACTTTGGATCCTCGCCTCGCGCGCGACTCCATCGGCAGCAACGTGCGCAGTCTGATCTTCACATCACTTGTGCGTGTGACTACCGAAACACCTTCTTCTCCCATCACCATTCAGGGAGATCTTGCGGACTCCTGGACTTATAAAAATTTAGTTTATCATTTTAATTTAAGGCCTGGAGTTACTTTTTCAAACGGCGAGCCACTAACAGCTGAGGATATTGAATTTTCGTTCGCTGAGTTTCAAAAAGATTCCTGCATATTTTCGCCCGCCTTTAAAAAAATTAAAAAAGTGGTCGCGGTCTACGATGGAACAAACCACTTTGTCGACCTCACGGTAGATCGTTTTGAATCCACCTTCTATCTTGATCTGGCCATCGTACAAATGCTCCCTAAAAAAATTGTACAAGCCCACGACAAGGACTTTTACGAGCACATTGTTGGCTCGGGCGCTTTTGAACTGCTAACGGCAAATGACAATGAGCTTGTCCTGAAGGCGCGAGCCAATCATTACCGCGCTCCTAAAATTTCTAAATTGCAACTCAAAGTGATTCGCGACGACAACACGCGCTTTCAAAAGCTCTACAAGGGCTCAGTGGACCTCGTGCAAACCGATATTCCACTCTCCAAGATGACGGTTTTTAAAAGCTCGCCTCGCTTTGACGTGTACGATATGGCGGGCGCCAACGTAACTTACATGTTGTTGAATCTGCGGGATCCTTTACTGAAAAATAAAAGCGTCCGCGCTGCGATTAACTACGCTCTCGATCGAGCCGAAATTATTAAATACAAACTCGAGGGTTACGCCACCCCAGCAAGCACCTTTGTGATTCCCAGTACACCTTACTACGATGCCTCCATTCAACTTCCTAGCACGAACGTTCAAAAGGGAATAGAGCTTTTAAAGAATTTGCCGAAACCATTGGAACTCGAACTTAAAACCTCCAATCAAAAAATGGCCATCGAAAACGGTCGTATTCTTGCTCATCAAATCGAAAAACTTGGAATTTCGGTACGTATGAAAAGTTTTGAATGGGGAACTTACTACGAGGATGTTTCGAAGGGCAATTTTCAGCTCGCAACAATGCGCTTTGTGGGCATTTGGGATCCCGATCAGTATCGACTCGCGTTTCACTCTGAACAAGTTCCTCCAAAAGGCGCTAATCGCGCTTTTTATATTAATCCTCAGCTTGATAAGCTTTTAGAGCAGGGGCAGCAGCTCGAAAATCTCGATCAACGGATTCAGCTTTACAAGCAAATTCAAAAAATAGTGGTTGAAGACATGCCCGTGTTACCCCTTTGGTACGACCAGTATGTAGCGGTCGTGAATAAACGGATAAAAAACTTTGTGCCGTCACCGCTGGGTGGATTTCAGTTTATTTTCAACATTGAGAAGGAAACAGAAAAAAATGAATAGACCTCTCATCCTGTGCATCGACGACGACATCCATATTCTCGAAGCTTTGCAAAGAGATCTCCGACAGTCTTTTGATATCGCGCTAGCGACAAATTTTTCGGACGCGCAGAAAGCTTTTTCACAAAAAGTGTCCATCGTGATTTGCGACTACAATCTAAAAACTATCAACGGTTTAGAAATTTTAAATTGGGTCAAAGACAGCCACCCACAAACCCTGCGCGTTCTTTTGACTGGTGAAGTGGGTCTTTCGGACATTTCAAGCGCCATGGAATCAAATCTCATTCATAAATTTATCTTAAAACCCTGGGAACCTGATTTACTGCGCCTGCACATGCGAGAGGCCGAGAGCACCCTGCGACTTTTAAACGAGCGCGATAAATTTAAGGAGCTGTCCATTACCGATCCGGTGACTGAACTGACAAATCATCGTTTTTTCCAAGAAAAATTACGCATCGAAATCCAAAAAGCCAAACAAACAAAAACCGCTGTTTCGCTGATTATGATCGATGTGGATCATTTTAAAATTCTCAACGATCAATTTGGTCACCCGCGCGGAGATCAGATCCTGTCCTTGCTTGCACAAAAGCTATCCAGCGAGATGAAGCCCCACTACTCTCTCTCCCGCTATGGCGGCGAAGAGTTTGCGGCGATCTTGCCTAAAACCCCATCTGATTTTGCCTTCGCGTTTGCCGAAACCCTGCGCGCCTCAGTCAGCCACATCCCCTCTCTGCAATTCCGACTCAGCATTAGCCTTGGTGTTGCCAGCTACCCCGAGCACGGACTCGATGCCGACGAAATCGTCGCGGTCGCAGACCAAGCACTTTACCTCGCTAAAAAACAAGGCCGCAATATGACCGTCATAGGCCAAGACATCGCCTAACTTTGGGATATTCCCTAACACTTTCTTCTATTTTTTAGAATATTTGGAGATTCGAAACAGTCCTTTTTCAAACGCGTCCATCCTTGGACTCGCTCGCAGGACGAAACGTCGTGTTTGCGAGAGGTTTGAAAAAGGACTGTTTCGAATCTCCAAATATTCTAAAAAATAGAAGAAAGGTGAAAATGAATGCGCAAAGCTACCAACGTGGACGTTCATGGCCTTTTTTCGCTATTAAGAATAGGGTTGGACTAGACTCTGGAGAGCTAATTTCTGTTCACTTTTCATAAGTTTCTCTTTTAGGACCTTTGCGACCTGGATGGGTTAAAAATTGAGCAGAAATTAGCTCTGTAGAATTGGCCTAGAGTTCTGTCTAGTTAAGACCTTTTTGTGTTTTACGGTTTTTGCCGAATCTTTTATTCTAAGTGAATGAAAAAGCACGAATGGTTCTATGTCCTCGCCCCGATGTTCTTTACGATTGCAATTGATCAAGCAACCAAATGGTGGGCTTTGGGACTTGCTGGTACACTGAAATATGGCCCTCTCGGGTTTGCACTGCATTTCAATAAGGGTGCGATGCTTGGATTGTTTTCTAGTCTTCCTCCGATCTTGAGAATTGTTTCTCTTTCTACGGGTGGAGCTTTTTTACTTTTTACGTTTGTTATTATTCAGTATCTTCTCCCGATCAAATCCCTTTTGTTACGCGTTGGAATGTCGACCCTCATGGGTGGAATTATCGGCAATGTGATCGATCGCACAATTCAGGGTTACGTGATCGATTTTATTTACTTCGAAGTGGGTGGCTGGCACTCTCCTGTGCTTAACGTTGCCGATGCACTTCAGTGGGTGGGTTACATTTGTTTAGTGACCGCGCTTTTAAAAGATGGCGAATTGCTGTGGCCACAAAATAATATTCGTAAATACTACTGGGTCAATCCAGCGTTTCAGTTGCGTTACTGCTTTACGCTGATGGGCATTGGTTTGGGATTTGGTCTCATCGCAGGCGTGTTTAGTTATACCTTTTTGCGCTTTATGGTGGTGGACTTGATTGGTAACAATCAAAAACTCCTCGATCAATTTTTAATTCCCTTCATCCAAACTTATACAGCTTTCACATTGGCGTTTGGTGCGTTTTTGTTTATGATCGGTCGCTCCCTTTCTCACCGTGTGGCTGGACCGGTGTACGCCTTCGAACGTTTTGTAAAAAACTTCGTGGCTGGCAAACCGCAAAAATTGAAATTACGCAAAAGTGATGAATTTAACCACCTAGAAGCTTTATCGCAAATGATGATGGAAAATCTTATCGTGACGGAAAAAATGGAAACTGAAATCGTTCCTATCCTCCCGCATGGGGTGGCCAACACCGTATTACCTGGTCCGAGGCACGCTCAGGTCGGCTAAACTGTGAACAAAAAGTAACCACTTCTAAAACTTTTACAACGTAAAGACGATGCCATTCCAGGTCACTGACAAGTGACCTATATTGCCCCTCATGCGTTTAATACAATTTTTCCTGTCTCTGATGCTTCTGAGCTCAAGCCCTGTTGCCTTTGCTCAATCCCCTGAATCTTATGTCGCCCAATATGTGAAAGAGGTTCTATCCCCCCTGCTTCCGCGGATCGAAGCCGATCCCCAACAGCACCCCATTCGCACGAAAATTTCTCAAACGGAACAGGGATCTATAATTACGCTGGAAGTTCTGATTCCCGAACACAAAAAAAAGCGGAGCGAATGGAACATCTACTCCACATACAAAATTCACTTCATAGAAGGCGAATCCTACATCGCTGGTCCACCCGATGTGCGTGTTCACCGTTTTCAATCCAATAAAGGGGAATATCTTGGGCCAGCTATCGAGGGCAATCTCGTCGTCATGTACAATTCACAAAAAGAATTGCTGAACGTCGAAGACCTCAAGGGATTCACAAGATCTCTCTTTCGTGCTGATCAAACCCTGCATCCTTTGTTTAAAAACCCTCTCCTCCCCGCTCAGAAAGCTAAGAAGCTCACTCCTCCACAGCTAGAGACTCTTACGGGAAAGAGGGAGGGGGACTATTCTCGGCCGGGACTGGTCACAATGTACCAAGACCACTTAAAACAAGGGCTCACCCATCCGCTGCATATGCTCCTCATGCTCCCAACGGGTGTTGGAAAAACAATTGTGGCTTTAAAATTTCTTGAGATGGTCAAGGCGATTCATCAGCAACAAATGCCCATGATGGTTTTTGTGGTGGAGAACAAATTGATTCTTTCGGATGTAGCAGAAAAACTGCAGGAAATCTTTCCGGGAGTAGAAACTGCGCGCTTGTTTGATACGGGCACCACCTCTGCGATAGGCAGCAACACTCGCTTTATCCTCGCAACCCGCTCTACATTTTTTAAACGAAGCCAAGAGATACTCACTCTTCTCGAACGATACAGCGGCCCGAAAGTTATTTATCGCGACGAAGCCCACCATGCCGGGAAGGTGGGAGGACAGTTTGCTGTTGTTCATGATCAGATGATGTCTCGCCTCTCTGCCAACACGGCAGTGATTGATATGTCGGCCACTCCTTGGCATGAGACGCAGCCTGACCTGATCGCCAACTATGACGGTCGTGTTGCAACGGCTTTTATTTCGGTGGAAGAATACAAAAACCTGATCGAGGGTGTTGAGGCCGACCGCATTGCTCGCATCCAACTTGTGCGGGCTATCACCGAAGGCTGGCTGTCTCCACTTCAAGAACTCACTTTTATCACTGGCATGAACGATAATTTTGAGGGTTTAAGTTTTAGGAAAAAATTGCTGCGTGAACAGCAAGCTCTCAGCGAAAAATTAGGTGCTCACCAGGACGCTTTTATCCGAGCCGATGTGGATGATATCCCCGAAGAGATTTTAAAAACTCTTCGCGACGAAATCCGTTTTGTACATACTGCCATTATCGAAAAAGTTTTCAACGACCTGCGAGCGCAATTTCAGCGCGACCGCAACGACCGTGTGGCCGAGTACGACCGCGGTATTATCTTTGTACCTTCGATTGTACACGCTGAAATCTATAAGATATTCCTCAACGAAATGGCAAAAAGCGAAAATATGGAGTTTCGTGTCGTTCACTCACGACAAAAACAAAGTAATTCAGTGGACGTCGTCGCTCAGAATATCGATTGGTTTAGCAGTACGCAAAACTCCCATAGACATCGATATTTAATCAGTGTGGATCTGCTTCGCGAAGGAGTGGATCTACCGTCTGCAAACAGAATCGTCTACGTGAACACATCCTCTAATATCAAAGTTCTTTTGCAAGCATTCGGTCGAGGAACGCGTTTAAGTCAGTTAAAAACTGGAATTCGCCTCACTGATTTTGGCGGCTCTTTTATACGTTTTTTTCAGGAAATTCCCGGCCACCTGTTAAACACGCTATTTCCCGTTTTCCAATTTGATCCTAAAAGCAATGAGCCCTTTCGCAAATACACAGAAAAAAAGGGGTCTGGTATCACCCTCGATGACCAAAAGGTAAGCATCGACTCTTTAGTCAGCTTGCAAGTTGACAATCCAATGCTCGAAATTATGGAAAGAGCTCAATCAGACAAGGACTTTATCAATGATTCAGAACTGCAAAAGTTAAAAAATGCAGAGCGCGATACTCTCAGCCAATCCACTAAAATCGCAACTCAGTTTGGTTGGAGTGTAAAAGTGGATCCACCCACCTCAACCCAAATCAATGATTGGGTGCAGACCATCTTAGAAAGAGCAGATCTGCATCTTGATGGAAGATGGTCGATGAATGCTGAAAAAAGTACTGGGCCCAAGATTTCAAGCGATCTTTCCGAATTTATTTTTACCAACTGGAAAATGCTCAGCTTACCTTGGCAATATTTTCTGCAGGATGTTCAAATCGAACGCCTTTTTTATGACGGGTTAAAACACCCCATGCAGAGAACTTACGAAGCCATGATGAACGACCACAGTGTCCGTTTAGGGCCTGAAAGCGGTATCCACAGAGTCTATGAGGCCTTTGTTCAAGGGAAAACCGAACTCTTTCCAGAAAGCTGGGCCGATAAAATAAAGTCTTTAACCGATTTTGAAAAAAAGCAAATTGTGGCCATTGTGAATATACTTTCTCTTTTGAACTCCAGCGAAGGGCGACGTCTTGTCTTAGCCGCTCCAAACGCTCCTTCTCTTTTAAAAATGATTCTACAAACAGATACTATGTCACGTGCACCCTATACACTTCCAACTAACAGACAAAAAATGGTTCCCAATTTTCAAAGATTGGGGATCACAAACCCTTGGCACTATGATTACAGGTGGGCGGAATCCTTTGAAGGAACAGAGGACTTACTAAAACTCACACGCCTTTCATCGGATGTTGCTAAACTTCGTATGCAAAGTCTTTCCGTTGGACTTCCCTTCGATGGGATCCATGCTCGCAATGGAAAAATTCCGTTATTCAGATTGGCCGCTTTGGCTCGTCAACTGTCGTTGCAAAATCCAGGACAAAAGCAATTTATTGCCCAGTTTGCTCAACCCCTTTTGGACGCAGATATCACACTGGGCGGTAATGCGTCTCCCCACCGCCTGACTCCTCAAGATGGCATCTTTACTCTTCACAGAGCCTACCAAGTCGATGCTTACATTAGCTCACAGGTCAGCAACATCGAGCTCTATATGATGAAGCAAGCATTGGCTGTTGAAGCCGTAAAAAACTGGGGTGTTCGCCTTCCAGATGCAGATGAGAAATTAAACTGGTTTTCTAAAATAGCCACCACTCTACAACCTCTTCCGCCGCTTCTTCTTCAAGATCTTATAGACCAAGCGCCCTTTGCCCAACGAATGATCGATCATATCGATGAATCTCACCGGCAAGCACTTCAAGCCCAACTCAAGCTCTCCGACTACAGGATGACCGGAGATGATCTCATGGACTACCGCTCTTGGGATATACGAAACCACGGCGAAGACTATTTCGCAGAAAAATCCTACAATATGACGCTACCTAAAACTGTAAATGCTGTTTGGTGGCTGGAATATTATCGCCGTATTGTTTACAATCCCCAATTAGAAACTCTTAGCATCGCGCAAAGAGAGAAAACTTTGGATATCGTTTCAGTGCTTGCAGAGAGACTAAATTACACACATCAAGTTCCCGCGCCTTGGGCAATAACCATGAAAGACTGGTTACTGAAACCTTTGAGTCACGACGAACTTCCCATGGACCTGAGCAGAATTAGTCTTGATGATGCCAATGGAATGGTTTTTGGTACGCGAATTTTTACCGCCCTGCCATTTTATTTTTTAGCCAAATATGGAGGACATCTCGAAGATGTTAATGGCCTTGGCGATGTGAGATCGAAAGAAATCGTGCTTTGGTCCCAGCAATTTGGGCAGAGATATGAACAAGAACTTCAGCAATTGAATTTAGAACGTCTATTTCATCCTTCCCCGGACGTCATGGAAATTCTGTATCAAATGCAGCTGAACCAAAGTATCGAGCCTGATAAGGCTTACCGATACAGAGCTCTCTATGCGCATCTTGTGGAACCAATCACTGGAAGTGCCGATGACATCGCCTCCGCCAAGAAAATCGAAACTTTGATTGGCGGGGTATTAAAAATTGATCACGTCTACTCAACGTTGAGTGTTAAAACCAAGGAGCGAGCCATCATTCTTGATCGAGCTGTTTTCGAATCTGTGATTTTAAGAAGAATCATCATGCGAGTTTTCTTTCAACGGAGAGGGGAACCTTCAAAGAGAGATCAAAAAAACATGGGCCCCTGGGACGTGCTCGTGGACAGCCTTATCTCCTCGGAACTCAAGTCCGTGGTGGAACGCTCGCGGACGGGAATGACACTTCAAGTAACTCGGCCGGCCCCTTCTGCAGGAACAGGCTTGCGTTGCGTGGACTTGTTTTAAGGACTCAATTTCTTTTAAACTTCGGCAGACCCAACCGACCACTCGCTGTCCAGACTGGATAATTTGTCCGGTATAGTGAAATTTTGATACGAAATGCAGGGCATTTTTACTAAAAAGGTAAATAAGTATTAGCTAGATCGGCATCTAAGGTAACTTCTTCTAGTTCTTTATCAAGGAGCTTTAAGATGCCTATCTTCGCAATTCTCTTCGTTTTACTTTTGAATTTTTTTGCTTCAGCCGATCAAAATCCCTCATCGGTATTGAGCCCCTCCGCACAAAGCCCCTTTTCGACCAAAGAAGCTCAAGTCAATGTGATCATCAACGGCAATCGTGCGAGTCGCGAATCGCGAGAGATGTATTTAATTTTAAAAACTCTTCAGCAGTCTCAGACCGACTACTTAGAAAATCCAGAAAAATTTAAAGTTCTTGAGAGCTTTACGTCGGGCGAACCTCCTCGACAAATGACTCAAGATGAAGTGGCGTTGATGTATTTTAGTAAACTCGTAGCAGACGAGCAGATTTCTTATACCATCCGACCTCCAGATTGGTTTGAAGCTGCAAAACATTTAGTCCCCAGCTTGGGGCTCGATATAAGCCCTCTAGATCCGATTTTCGATGGCCTAACCCTCCAAGGAAATCCTCCCCTCACCTGGGAGATTGAAGCCCAGGGAATGAATCCTGGTGCCTTGCTTGTCTCTCTGGATGGGCAGCCTGGGCAGCTTGGCACTTTAGCTCGGGATAGTTTTAAACAACTTTATGGATACGATTTGAACGAAAATTTACTGATGACCAAAGAGCTTAGAGATGCTGAATTCATCTATGAACAAAACCAAAACGACACGCTTCTCTTTAATGAAATGGGCAAGCTGAATAAGCAAGTCGAAGAATTTAATCGCCAGCAACTGAAATGGAATCAACAGCTGCAGGCTGCTAAAACACAGGAAGAAAAAGCTGCGCTTCAAAGAAAAGAAAAAATTGATCTCGAAATGCGTCGCAATGAAATTCGTGGCGGCCTGCAGATGACGTCGACCGTGCTTCAGCTCACCGGGAACCCTGAGGCGGCGCAAGCAGCCTCGAATATTTCACAGCTTGCAGAAATAACCTTTTCCCTTCTTGATGGCACTACGGCCGCAGGTGTTCCGCTGGGACCTCTAGCCACGGCCAATCTGTATACTTCCGGAGCTGCAGTGCTAGTTTCCATGCTTTCGAATTCAAAGGGAAAATCGGAGATGGAAGCTATCATGGCACAACTTCAAGCAATTTTTGATTTACTCAATGATACAAGAAAAGAAATGCACGAACGCTTCGATCTTGTGGATATGAAGTTAGATTATCTAATTTACCGAATTGACTCTGGACTTCACGCTTTACAAGCCAGCAGCGAGAGAATTGAAGAGAACTTGGCAAATATTCAGATCGCGATCGACGATCTGCACGCCAGTAATCAGCAATTTGTATTGGATCTTTACAGTCGACTTACATTCGATGATATAAGCATTTGTCTTCCACGTGATCAGGGATTTAGTCCTCCTATATCGTCACAAGATTTTTATAAGTGTTTTTTAAGCCTTGAAAACAATTTGTATAGTTACTCGGCTTACGGTTACGATTCTTTGTCGAAGGGTGATCAAAGTATTGAAAACGTCACCTTAGATATTTTTAGTTTTCCGTATGTGTCCGCACTTCCGCGGTTGATCCAAAAATTACGCAATGAATATCAGGTGCCCATTCAAAATGAAGCCAGTGTTCTCAATCCATACGTTTGGAACCGCCATGTTCAATCATTAATGCTTATGTGGTCGGCGCACCCACAGTACTCCAAAGAGTATGGAACTGTGGAAATTCAAAAGGCCATTGATACCGCCGATGAAATTCAAACCCTTTACGGGTCCTTGGCATTAAATAGGGAAGACAGCGGTAGAAAAATTATCAATATACCGCTATTTGAGAAATTGAAGGAAAATTACCAAAACCTCGTTGCGACTACCCTGGAATGGATGGATGCAGCGGTTAGAAACAATAATGACTTACGCATCAATCCTTCGCTCGTACAAAATGTTAAAAATCAAGATCTACCACACATTTCGCAAGCAAATCAGATGATTGCTGCTTGTTCGGGCCAAACCAGTTTTGGGGTGGCCCACCTAACGGCCAATGGATTTTTACCTTTTTCAAAAACCTCTAGCTATCAAATACCTCCCATCAATAGTACTTGGGAAAATTTTAATTTGTTGAAAAACTTAAAAGATGTTGCTCCATCAAATCTTTCCATGTGGCCTACTGCATTTTATGCATTGCCTAATGAGTTTCTAAATCATGAGAAACGATTTCCCGGTTCAGTAGCAATTTGCATACAAAAATTTATTTTTAACTCTTGGATTCAGGAGAATCAATCGAGCACAGCTGATTTATCAATCGTTCTTGAGACAAGAATCAACGGCGCCACTGTAGCTACAGCTAACATCGATCAAAAACTATTTTTCGAAGGTATTGATGAGATCGCACAAAAATTGAATATCATAAGACCCAAATCACATTTATCTATCGTTAGAACTGACCCCGAAGCGTGGGATTTTGGTAAATACATCGAGTTGTATAGTATTTACTGGAATCAAAATACAGTTGAAAGCAAACTTCCAACAAACGGCATTATTACGAAAAATTTCTTAGATGTCGGTAAGTGGGAACTACGAGTCAATAGAGGTGTAATGCAGCAGCAGGCCCGGGAGCGCATTCAAAATGACCCAGATTACAAAGCTCGTAGAACGCAGATCAACGAAACTCGAAATATGATGCGAATTCTACTGGAGATCGGCTTGAGTGACGCTGCTCCAAATAAGTTTGAAGCACAGTCTTTGCTTCGCGAAGCCTATGGTATCGTGCCTAAAGGGTTGCGATCATTGGACGCCTTGGCTGATCAGTATTTAACGGGGCATTATACGGAAAAAGAGATTTTGACGCAAACGAGTCTCGCCGGATCGGCACTTATTGATTTACTGAAAATCATGAACACTTCTCATGTTCCACTGGAACCAAGAAATGCCGCCATCGATACTTCGATAGAATATCTGCAGACGCTCTTAGTTTTCTAACTTTTTAAGACGAGCCATCATGGGCTCGATCTCTTCGAAGCCTGTCAGGGTGAGCTCCTTATCCACAACGCCGTTTTTGTCGATGAAGATAATTGTTGGCAGTCCGTAGACTTCGTACTTCTTTTGCAAATCCGCAAGCTCTGGAAAGTTTTCGCTGGCATCTACTTTTAACAAAATATAGTTCTTCGTGGCTTCGATAAATTCGGGTTTGGTGAAGGTTTTCTCGTCAAGTTCCAAACAGGCGGCGCACCAGTCGGCAAAAAAATCGATGATGACGGGCTTTCCCTGCTCTTTGGCTTTGCTTAAGGCGTCTTCGGAATAATAGGCCCAACCATTTTTAAGAGCTGCTTTTTGAGTTTGCTCTGTACTATGTGAGGACGTTGGAATTTTCATTACTAAAGGGCTAATCACAATCAGCGCGCAAAAGATAAACGGCATGTAGTGCCAAAACTTGTGATCCACCTTGGGGTAAACCTTGGCGATAAAAATAAAAACAGCGGCGGCAATCATCAAAGCTAAACAGATGATAAACCACGCTTCAGGTAACAATGGTTTTAGATAATAGAGCGCCACACCCAACATCGTTGTACCAAGAACAAATTTAACCACGTCCATCCAAGGCCCCGAGCGCGGGAGTTTTTTAAACGAGGAGCTAAAAGTTCCAAGGAATAAAAATAAAACACCCATGCCCATGGCAAAGGTAAATAACAACCAAAATCCAAGTACGATATTTTGCGTTTTTGCAATATAAGCCAGCACGCCCACTAGCACCGGCCCCACGCAGGGACTAGCTACGATTCCCGCGATGAGACCCGACGAAAAGGCACCCATGTAGCCGCGATTGTCTCCTGATTTTTCAAGCCGCTTGCTAATAAAATGCGGAATGCCAATTTCGAAATACCCGTAAATGCTTAAGGCCATTAAAACAAAAAGAATCACAAAGGCCATGACAACGGGTTGATAGCTCAACGCCTGCCCAAACAGAGCCCCTGTTTTTGCCGCCACCACACCGAGCAACGAATAGGTGGCCGAGATCCCTAGCACATAGACCAAGCTTAAACTAAATGCCTGTGCCTTAGAGAGTTGCGAGGCGCGAGCGCCGATCACGGCAAGCGTAATTGGAATCAGCGGATACACGCAGGGCGTGAGGGACGTTAAAAAGCCAAAAACAAAAACGAGGACAAAGGCCCAAAATAAATTTTTGGAAATCTGCTGTTCGATCATGGAGGAACTGGGCGCTAAATCTCGCGATTCGATATTGAGGGGAAGCTTTACTTCGAGTTTTGTGGGCGGTGAACAGTACTTGGTGGTGCATGCAATGTATTCCAGATCCATGGCAAAAGTTTTTAAAGGGACGTCGGCATCTTTAGGAATTTCGGCGAAAAAATCGAGACGAGCGGTTTTTTGTAATCCGCGATGTTGTTTTCGCGAAAAATCAACAAACTCCACCACCGGTGTCATTTGTAAACCACCCAAGGTCATTCCATCTGGTTCCAACGGAAAGAGTTTGAGTTTGTCTTCATAAACCGAAAAGCCCTGCGTAATATCCACATCAATGGAAACGCTGATTCGACTGCCCGGCTTCACTTCAAGGGGGGACACTCGCGCGGATTTTACCTGCACCGGTTGCTTGTCGTTTGCGGGCGAAATATCCAGGGCCTGCGCTGCGCTTCCAACAATAACTAACAGAAAAATTACAAGTGCTTTCATCATGCCCTCCATGATACAAGATCCCCATGATCACGACCAGTTTAAATTCGACTTTTATCGGCTTTGACACAGAGACCACAGGCAAATACCCCATCGAATCAGAGATCTGCGAAATCGCCGCTGCTAAATATCTTAACGGCGAAATCATTGATACATTTCAGTCACTCATCAAGCCCGTTCGACCAATGGGTGAGGAAGTGATTAAAATCCACGGAATCACCAACGAAATGGTGCAGGATGCTCCCGCTCTGAAGGATGTTCTCCCTGGGTTCCATAAGTTTATCCAAGATGGAACTCTGATTGCCCACCACGCGCCCTTTGATCTGGGTTTTATCTCTGTGGGCTTTGAAGCCTGCGGCCTGGAGCTGCCATCAAAGCCTGTGATCTGCAGCAGCCGTCTTTCGCGCAATGTGATTAAGGATTCCAAAAATCACAAGCTACAAACTCTCATCCCTCACTTGGGCATTACCCAGGGTGCAGCCCATCGCGCACTCGACGACGCCATCGCCTGCTTGCAAGTGGCCTTGCACTGTATCGAACGCGCGCAGCTCACATCGCTCGAAGATGTGTTTCAAATGCAAGATGGCGAGCTTTATTGGAAAGACTACTCCATGGATGAGCTAAAATTTAAAACAAAGAGCTTAGGGATTTTGATCGAAGCCATGTATCAGCGCACCCGGGTGCGCATGACCTACAAAAACGGTGGCTCCCCCGGCCGCGAGCGCCTCATCGAGCCCATCGGCCTTGTGCGCTCTCCCGATGGTGACTTTTTTGTGGCCTACGACGACAGCCCCATCGCCAAGCGCTTTTACATCAGCAAGCTTGGCGATGTGACAAAAATTTAAAGCGATTTTAAATTAAAGTATCCATTTTTCTGAAAAAGTTATCGAGATATAATCGTCATCCGCACTGTCGAGTTTTCCGTCATTGTTTCCATCGACTCCAATTTTATACACACTTGGTATTTCTTCCGTCTCCATGCGATAAACTGACGTACGGATTGTGACTATCTGATTGACGGCTAATAGGGGATGCACCGTCTGTGTTGCCTCAATAATCTTTTCAACGACATCCGTTCTCGTGATGAGTGGCATTCCTATTTTTTTAGTGGAATAGAAAGTAACTTTTAAATCTACCTGACTATTTTTATCGAGGACCACTTCATAGTCAGAACCATTCAAATTAATTCCGCCAATTCCTTCAAATGACTTAATTATGATCTCAGCCGAAGCAACTTGCGAAACTACCAATGCACAAACGAATAAAAACGATTTCATAAAACCTCCTGTGTTTTACGAAAGCCTATTTGCTGTGGTTTGGGAGTCAATTATTAACGCTCTCGAGCCAAACCAAAAAAGCGTACTCGTCCGCGATTTCGCGGGTGCGCGAAAAGCGACCGGTGACGCCGCTGTGGCCAGCGCCCATTTCGGTTTTCATTAAAATCAAACTATCAGCCTGATTGTTTTCGCGAAGTTTTGCCGCCCATTTTAAGGGCTCCCAGTACTGCACCTGGGAGTCGTGGTAGCCTGTGGTGATGAGCAGGTGAGGATACTTTTGCGGTAGTACATTGTCGTAGGGAGAGTAGCTCTTGATATAGCTGTAGGCTTTTTTCTCGTTGGGATTGCCCCACTGCTCATACTCGCCCGTTGTGAGTGGAATCGAAGCATCGAGCATCGTCGTGAGCACATCCACAAATGGCACGGCGGCGTGAACGCCATGGTAGAGGTCGGGGCGAAGGTTCATCACCGCACCCATCAACAAACCACCGGCGCTGCCACCTTGCATGTACACGTGGCCTGGTTTGCCGAGGCCCGACTTGAGTAAAAACTCGGTGCTCTCGATAAAATCTGTGAAGGTGTTTTTTTTGTGCATGAGTCGGCCTTTTTCGAACCAGTCGCGGCCCAACTCCTGCCCTCCGCGAATATGGGCAATGGCATACACAAAGCCACGGTCCAATAAACTGATTACGTTGGGGCGAAACTGCGCTTCCATGGAAAGTCCGTAGGAGCCATAACCATAAACAAAAAGCGGATTCTGTGATTTTTTAAATGTGTCCTTACGATATACGAGAGAAATGGGAATGCGCGAGCCATCTTTGGCCTTCGCCCAAACTCGTTCGGAGGCATATTTTTTTGCCTCGTAGGTGGGGATTTCTTTTTGTTTTACCAACACTGATTTTTTAGTTTTTAAATTGTAATCAAAAACAGCGTCGGGCTGCACTAACGAGCTGTAGGAATAACGTAAGGTATTTGTGGCGTACTCTTCGTTGAGGCCAATGCCAGCCAAGTAAACTGGATCTTTAAAGTCGATCAGCGATTTCTTTTTATCTTTGCGATGACGAATTTCGATTTGAGCTAAACCTTTTTCGCGCACTTCGGTAGCTATAAAGGATTCGAACACTGCCACGGATTGCAAGTAGACTGTCTTGCGATGGGACACAACATCGCGCCACTGATTTTTGCTTGTTGCGGTGTAAGCGGCTTTCATCAAACGAAAGTTCACGGCCTTCCAGTTGGTGCGCACGTAAAAACCATCGCCGCCGTCTTCGAGATCGTACTCATGGTTTTTTTCGCGCTTCAGAAATATTTTAAAATTCTCTTCGGGGCGATCCGCCGAGGTGTAAAGGTACTCCGAGCTATTCACGCTGCTAGTTTCGATAAAAATGGTTTTTCCATTGAGAGATTTTCCAACTCCCACATTAAACATATCGTCTTTTTCGTAATAAACCTCGGTGGCTTTATTAGCGCTGAGATTATAGCGAAAAACTTTTTCGGAACGCAGAGTTTCGGGATTTTGCTGGCTATAAAAACCAGTGTTGTTGTCGCTGGCCCACGTCCAACTCCCTGTGGTATTGGCAATTTTTTGTTTCAGAATTTCGCCGGTCTTTAAATTTTTAAAATGAATGGTGTAAAACCGTCGTCCCACGTCATCAACAATAAATGCGAGCAACTCATGATTGGTGGAAATATCCACAACACCAGCCGAGTAGTACTTTTTACCTTTGGCCAGAACGTTGATATCCAAAAGAATCTCTTCGGGTGCCGTCAGCGCTCCTTTTTTACGACAGTAGATGGCGTACTCTTTTCCCTTTTCATAGCGCGTATAATAAAAATACTCACCCTTGCGACTCGGTGCCGATGAGTCGTCCTCTTTGATTCGCGCTTTCATTTCGCCAAACAAAATATCCGCTGTGGGCTTGCTCGCTTGCAGATTTGCCTTGGCGTAGTCGTTTTCGGCAGTCAAATGGCTGAGGACGGCTGCGGTGTCGCGCTCGCGCATCCAAAAGTAGGGATCGGTGCGAACATCGCCATGGAGATTCATTTCGTGAGCTATTTTTTGTGCTTTGGGCGGACCTTGAGGTTTTGGTTTCATGGACTGACAAGATAGCAAAAAGATCACGGTGCTGAATAGACATAACGCCTGACGCATTGGTACTCCCTTGGGAAGATCCCAAATTAGGAGCACTTCTAGCGACAGGCAAGGTTTTTAATTAGAAGCTCGTGCTTCGAGCATCTCTGTTAGTTAGAAGCTCGTGCCTCGAGCATCTCTAATGACTTATCGAGAACTTTCATCTCGATGAAGCGGTAGCGGTTTCGTGGGTCGATGGAGCCGCGACGGATTTTGGTATCCACATAACCGAGCACTTCTTTTTTAAAGTGAAAGCGCTCGCGAGCTGTGAGGCCCTTTAAAGGTCCAAAAGGACTAAATAAGTCGTTAACTGCGGCAGGGGATGCGCTTGCGACGCGACGTCCACGCTTGGCCGTCACAGACCCCGTCGTCTTACTGCGATTGGGTTTAATGATTTTTATGAGGCTCACCTTTGATGGATCGAGCTTTACATACTGCGAATGGAGACGCGCTCTTGGCTTAGCAGTATATGCTTTAAAAACTAAAGCGCCGGCCAGAAAGATTCCAACTAAACTGCTAGAAAGTATGGCTCCGTGCCACAACGACTGTGCTCTCATTTTTTCCCCCCGGAAAATTAAGGAGAGAGTTTTTAAACACTCTCCAACTAGACTTTCGGCGTCCTCGACTAAGGACTTGAGGGTATTTACGAAAAAATGTCTATTATCTCGACACGAGACACACATTGAATCAACTTGAAACACTTTGAGGTGTTTTTACAAGCTATAGCAGCGATCAAACGAAAGAGCTTCAGAGTCTTCGCCCACAACAATCGTCCCCGTACCGCAACCAGTGACGGCGATCGTGGTATCTTTGCCGTCGGAGCAACTTCCTGTCCATGTGCCAGAAGTGGCGCAGTTACAAGTAGAAGCCCAGGTCACATTGCTTGGAGCATAGTTGCACGTCACGCCAGACGAATTATTTGTTACGCGCAATGAGCCACCGGTCATCACGCGGTCGGTGCGCGACGTTCCCGTGACCGTGATGTCAGACGTTGTTTCTGCTGTGTAATCAAACAATGTTTGGCTCGCAAGGGTGAATACACGACGGATACCGGCGTTTGAAAAAGTAAAATTCCCGGCAGTGGCTCCGCGGGTGATTCTTTGCCCGGTACCTATTTTAGTAACCGTGAGGACAGCTCCCCGTCGGCCGGTGACAGTGAAGTTTGGCTCGCGATCAACCGTATCACCGTTGCTATCTAAAACACAGGCGGCGTCACTAAATTGCAAAGTGATATCGCCAGTAAACGTGGCGCCACCGATGGTGCAGCCCGAAAGATCGCGAACTTTTTCCGAAGCTGCACAGGCCGTAAACGTGGTGTCTTTGCATGCCACCGCCTGCGCCTCAGGTATTAGGCCCAAAGCCTTCAATAAGAAAAGTGGAGATGGCTGCATGGCTTTTTCGCGAGCGGCTATAAAGCGACGATGACTTTCCATCATGACCATTGTTCCATTTGAAGTCCCGCCGGACTCATCCACAGAAGCCATCACGTCGCCGATCTGTTGGGCAGTCTCCTGAATATCCACTGCGGATTCTTCTGCACAGCCAACAAGTAAAGATAACGCTAAAAAAGAAAAAATATATTTCATAAAACCTCCATGTTTTAAAATTACTGTCCGACGTCACCGTCGAGAATGGGACTCGGTGCTAAAAGATTTCCGTTTAAAAAATTGACCGTGTTTTCTCGTTGGGAGTCGTCTAATTTTCCACAGTAGTAAAACCATCCGCTTCCAGCTGTTGCTGAGTCTACACCGTCCACCATTTGTTCAGAGCCACCCGCCTGTTGAGTTTCGCTAATGGTCATTTCAAACTCGGAGCCACGTTTGCCATTGGTTGTGAGATAGGATTTTGTGCCGTCGGTGTATTCTATAGTCATTCCATCTTCGCCCTCACAAGACATACTAAGAATGGATTTTCTGGCCTTCGTCACTCCAGCAAGAGCCTTCTGAATGGCTGGTTCTTCTAAAAAATAATCCCACATAATGCTGCCGTCACCGGCGGTGTGAACGTCCATGTAGTAAAGCAGTGTTGCGAGGTTGTACGCCATGGAGTCGTCGCTCGATGCGGCGTGGGCACAGGAAAAAACATGGCAGCTCGCAGAAGCGCGCCCCAGCGATTTTAACTGTGCACTGATGGCTTTATAATTTGTTAACAAACTTTGCTTGCGATCAATTTTAAAAACCGAAGAGCCTAGAAAAACAGCTTTCCCGTCCTGCGAAAATCTAAAAACTTTCGTTTTGTCTTCAAACGAAAAACTATTGGCGTCGTGTAAATGAATATTCGATCGGTTGCGAAAATTTACTTTTAGGAGATCTCCCTGTTGCTTGAGGGCACGCAGGTCAGCGGCCGAAATATGTCGACGTAAGATATTGAGTTGCGAGCCGCGACTCTTAACGGTGTTCATCATCTCAACCACAAAGCTTGGTTTTTTTATTTTTTCGCTGAGAAGTTTTAATTCTTTTTGTGTTGGCGTGCGAACCAACTTCGGCGTTTTGGCTGAAGCGATAAAAGGGAGAAACAAACCAATAAGTAAGACGCTGATTATTTTCATAGAATCAAATCCCCCATGTGGATCTTATTCTACAACTGTGCAAATGGAGCGGCAACAGTACGAGACCGTTTCAGGCCTCCAGGACATTGGTCGGTGAGCTGCTAAGCAAATTTGTTAGACAAACTTGCTATACAAATTTTACGGCGTTTTTATCTTTGGGCTCTTTGTCGTCTTTTTTGGCTTTGCTGCGCTTTTTAAAGATTTTATGAATTTGCTCAAAGGTCAGCTCGCGGTGTTCGCCGGGCTTAAGACTGCCGATGCGAAACTCGCCGATGGAGACTCGACGAAGTTTTTCCACATCAAAACCAATCTTGGTGAACATTTGTTTCACCTGATGGTTTTTACCTTCGTCGATCATCACTTCGACCCAGGCTTTTTTATCTGTGGCTTTTAACAAACGCTTTACGTGCAATGCCGAAACTTTTCCACCGACGATGGAAACCCCTCGGCGCAATTTATCAAGCTGCGGATCCGTGGGAATGCCGTTGAGTTTAACGTGGTAGGTTTTTGTGACGTGCTCATCTGGGTGAATCACTTTCTGAGCGAACTCGCCGTCGTTGGTGATGATCAGTAGACCTTCGGAATCAAAATCCAAACGTCCCACAGGAAACAAGCGCAGCGTGGTTTTTGGAAAATAGTCCATCACAGTTCTACGACCATGGGGATCGTCGGTGGTTGTGACCACACTTTTGGGTTTGTTAAAAGCGTAGTACACGAAACGGTTTTGCGCCTGAATCGGCTTACCGCGAAACAAAATGCGATCTTGTTTGGGATCTACACGGATGCCAAGTTCAAAAACTTTTTTTCCATTGATGGTGATTTCGCCGTTTTCGATCATGTCGTCAGCTTTACGACGGCTGGCGATACCGCAGTCGGCGATATACTTGTTAAGTCTTACTCTATTAGAAGTTGATCTTTCTGCCATGGGATCTCTCTTTGCTTTTCCGATGTCACAATCAGATTGCGATTATTTTGCAGAGAAGATCGCAGAGTTTGCGTTAAAAGGCGAATCATATTGTCATTTTGGAAAATATTTTCCTTGGCAGATTCCCCTCTCTCAAGAGCGGCCTGGCCAAACGTGAGCGCTTCGGGGTGCCGCAAGTTCACGAGTTCTATGGCCTTTTCTAAAAGCTGTGTGAGCTCCTGGTACATAGGGTCTGTTTTGCGATCCACAAAGTACTGTTCCAGTCTCTTAATGGCGTAGTAAACTTGCGGGTACTGGGCCACATTCCCACCCTTGAATTCCTCGGCCTTCTGAAAGGTATAACCGCGAATGAGATTGCCATGCATTCCCGGCCCCAAAATCATAAAGCGCGCGGTCACACTGGGAGCAACTTCCACATACTGAACTTTTTGAAACTGTAAACTGAGGTCTGCCGTGTAATGGATCTTCATCAACGGGTTTAAGGGCTCAAGCTCACCGATGTTATTAATCAACATTAAGTTGTTGAGATGAGTCACCGTCATGGCCTGTGATTCGTCGAGGCTTAGCAAAATAAAGGTTCCGTTGTTGGTGGCGATCAAACGACTTTTGTTTCCCGCATTGGAAAATTTCTTTTCGAGAATTTTTAAACAATCAATGGGATTGTCGATGGCAACAACCTGCCAACGATCTGGCAAAACCATATTTTTAAATTCTAGTTTGATTTGATAGGTTTCGGCAAAGTGGTGCAAAAAATATTGCATCTCTTGCACCAGCTGATGCCGGTTTTTTCGCCAGTGTTCAAAACCGAGCGCAAAGCGATTAAAGCTTTCAATCAGCTCGGGAGTGACTTTGTCCGTAGGTTCGCAGTGATGGATGAGGAAATGATAGAAACAAAGACGCGCAGCATCTTTGTTCGGTTGAAAGCGCAAAATATGTCTGGCAAGCTGAAGAACAGTATCCAT